>NZ_PNDS01000027.1 GCF_005886535.1 Pseudoalteromonas sp. S2755 | reverse complement strand
GCGAGCTTTTATCGCTTTTTTTGTCGAACTAACGTCAGGGTGTACGAGTCAAGCTAAAGCTACGACCTACAAGCGAACCAGCTCCTACTTAGATTTTCCTCTGGTAGAAGCGAGTTCACCTCGCGAGCTTTTATCGCTTTTTGTCGAGCTAAAGCTACGACCTACCATCCAACAAGCTGATAAAGAATGCCATTTCTAGCGCTCTTTCGTGTAAGCTTTTAAATCGGCCGGAAGCACCACCATGACCCGCTTCCAAGTCGGTTTTAAAAATCAGTACGTTATCGTCCGTTTTATATTCTCTAAGCTTAGCAACCCACTTCATGGGCTCCCAGTACTGCACTTGCGAGTCATGCAGACCTGTGGTGACTAGAATATTTGGATAGGCTTTGGCTTCAATATTGTCATACGGCGAATACGCTAAAATAGTCTGGTAGTCCGCTTCATTATTCGGATTACCCCATTCATCATACTCATTGGTGGTCAATGGGATTGACTCATCCAACATGGTAGTTAACACATCCAAGAAAGGCACATGGCAGCCTAACCCTAAATACAGCTCTGGAGCTTGGTTTGCAATTGCGCCCATTAACAGGCCACCTGCACTTCCACCTGATGCAAACACTTTGTCTTTATGGCCGTAGCCCTGCTCAATCAAGGCCTTGGTAACATCAATAAAATCGTTGAAGGTATTTTGCTTATGGGCTTTTTTACCGTGCTCATACCATTCACGACCAAGCATCTCAGAACCTCGAATATGCGCAATCGCGTATACAAATCCTCTATCTAACAGGCTTAGAATTTGACTAGAGAAGTTAGGGTCGATAGTAATACCATAAGAACCATAGCCATACTGCAATAGTGGATTGCTACCGTCTTGATTAAACTTATCTTTGCGATACACCAAAGATACAGGGACTTTAACGCCATCTCTTGCGGTTATGTGCAAACGTTCAGAGTGATAATATTCTGGCTTAAAATCACCTAAAACTTGCTGCTGCTTTTTAAGCGTCTTCTTACCTGTGGTTAAATCACAATCGTACACTGAGCTTGGAGTTGTCATACTCGAGTAGTGAATACGAATATTACTTGAACTTGGCTCCGGATTATTTCCTACCGTGGCAAAGTAACAAGCATCATCAAATCCAAGGTGGTAGCTTTGCCCTTGATAATCATGAACAACAAAGCGGATCTGCCCTTGTTCACGCTCAGTCAGCACAAAGTGACTATTGAACAGCTCCAAGCCTTCTAATAGTACATGGTCGCGATGAGCTATTAACTCTTCCCATTGCTCGACATCACCAACGGTTGCCGCTGTTGCACGCATTAAACGGAAGTTTTTAGCATTCTTATTACTCAGGATGTAAAAGAACTCTCCCATTTTTTCAAGACCATATTCATGGCCAATTTCTCTTGGAATAAGGGTGCTAAACTCACCGCAAGGGTCGTTTGCATCCAGTATTAACTGATCGCTCGTTTCCGTAGCAGCGAGATAGATATAAATAGCGCTTTCGTCACGACTTTTGCCCAACCCCATGTAAAATTGGCGATCTTGCTCTTCAAACACCAAAATATCATCGCTTTGTGGCGTTCCCAATACATGGCGATACACTTGGAAGCCGAGCAACGTTTGCTCGTCTTTTTTGACATAAAATACGGTTTTATTGTCGTTCGCCCAAATTACCTGACCTTCCGTGTTATACAGCACGTCTTGTAGTAATGTATTGGTGTTTAAATCAAGAAACTTGATGGTGTAAATTCGACGCCCGTCCGTATCTTCACTATAGGCAAGCAATTGCTCATCTGGGCTTACGGTAATATCACCGATGTCGTAAAACTCGTTGCCAGCGGCTAACTGATTAATGTCTAACAGTAGCTTTTTATCCGTCAAATCTTCTTGTGATGCGCGATAATACCTAGCATATTCCTCATCACCACTCACTTCACTCACATACCAATAGTTGCCATCTTTTGCGGGCACTGAGCTATCGTCTTTTACGATACGACCTTTCATTTCTTCAAACAGCTGGGTTTGCAGCGCTTGGTGAGGCGCCATTTGCGCTTCACAGTAATCATTCTCTGCTTTGAGGTGTGCCAACATATCAGCATTTTTACGCTCGTCATCACGCATCCAGTAGTAGTTGTCGATACGCTCATGATTATGGTGCAGCAAGGATTTCGGCTGCTTTTTGGCTAGCGGTTGAGTTTTTTCCATCACCAGTTGTCATCCTAAATTCGTTATTTTTCGCCAGTGTATCACAGCAAATTTAGGAATTAACAACCATCTAAAAAGCTTTCTGGTGTTTCCTCTACAGCAACACCCTGAGACTTTGCAACCTGCCACAATTGCTCTCCTTGTGATTTAGGCACAAGCCAATTACAGGCAAAACTCGAATATAGATAAACTTCTTCACCTTCTACAGAAAGTAGCTCAGCCCCAAATTGATCCTGCTTATTTGGATGGCGATAAATACAAAGCTTATTGTTGCTCGTTATTCTATACACTTTCGGCAGTGGTGAGTGCCAGTTATAAATGTGAATTTCACGATTCTCAAAGTTGAGGATTAATGTGTGTTCCAGATAATGATTGCATAAACAATGACACCTGCAGTGAGCAGTAGCATCACTATTATTGCTGGTCTTGCCAAACTAGCATCCACAGTCAATGAATTGCCAGAAACGACATCCTCAACCGTTATCGCATAATAAGTACCCAATGCAAAAAATATAGTGCATGCCAAAATTCGCAAAGGTAGAAGTCTAAAGCTTTTTTTTAATGTAACGCACTGAATCATACTATCCTTTATTTTCTAATCACTGATAATCAACTCTATTGGGATAGCGCATATTAAGACGTTAAATTAGCAACCAGAATGGCTTAGGTGCAGGCTCAACCGCCCTCTTTTTTTCTTTTGCCATTTGCCAAAACAACGCAGCTTCAGCGTCACTGGCTTTCCACTCACACGCACAGCTTAATTTTGGTTCTGTGTCGTTTCGGCAATCATACAACTCCAAACCAAATTGATTTTTATGTCTAGGATGACGATAAATCGCTAACACACAGGCTGGTTTTAGCAAAATAATTTGCACACGGCTGGAAAATTTTGGATAAAAATAAATGCGCCCTTGCTCTAAGTCAATTTCTAGTTTGCGAGGTGCCTTTAAGATATCGTACACAATAAAACAAAGCGCAATGCCAATCAAAAAAAGGGTAACATCTCCTTTAAAACGAACACTAGCGGTTGATGAACCACCTGGATGAAACCCTTCTATCATAAGTGCGTAATATGCCATCACAGCGAAGAAAGAGGTGACAATACCGACTCGCAGCGGCAGCAAGACGGAGCGTTTTGTAAACGTAATTTTTGTCTGCATAAGATAAAACTCAGAAATTTATTACTTAACAAATAATAAGAAATATTCCCTGTACTCATTTCATCAAGATAAATCGTTAAAGACTTGTCTACTGCGGTAATGACTTCACCAACATCAATCATCCCGTTGTGAGAAATAAGTGATACTTTCAAAACAACCCTTAATTAAACATTTTTTTGCAATTATATTAAAATTACCCAAAACAGGTATAGCAAGAAATTATTGATTTACCTTTTTCAGAAACTAACTAGGTTTTTAATACACAAAAAAGGCCGAGCATCACTGCGCGGCCTTTATATTATTGGGTGTAAACGAGGGTTTCTAAGCTTCTGCTTTCTCTAGTTGGTTATCGTCAGATTTAGGCTTGCGTCTGATCTTCGCTTTTAAGCGTGAACCCGCGCCCTGCACATCCGTTAAGATGATGTATAGGGCCGGCACTAACACCAGCGTGATAAGCGTTGCGAATAGCACTGCAAACCCAAGTGATACCGCCATCGGAATAACAAACCTTGCTTGTAGACTCGTTTCAAAGATGATTGGCATGACACCAGCAAACGTCGTGATAGAGGTTAGCGTGATTGCCCTAAAGCGTGCACAACCCGCTTCAATAACTGCCTCTTTAAGCTTAACACCCTCGGCACGTGCTTGGTTGATATAGTCCGTCATTACCAATGAGTCGTTGATCACGACCCCTGCGGCGGCTACTAGTCCAAACATAGACATAGTACTCATATCTAAGCCAAATACTAAGTGACCCCATAGCGCGCCAACTAAGCTAAACGGAATCACCGACATCACGATAAGCGGTTGCGCATAGCTCTTAAGCGGTACAGCCAATAGGATATAAACCATCAACATACCAGCGGCAAAGAATAAGATCTGCTCACTGGTTTGCGCTTGGCGCTCTTCCACACTGCCACCTAGCTTAGTTTTTACGCCTGGGAACTGTTTTAGTAGCTCTGGTAAGATATTTTCTTCGATATTCTTAACCACGGCATCTGGCTCAATCAGCTCTTCATCGATGCTACCGTATACATATACCGTTCTAAAGCCATCTTCACGACGAATATAATTGATACCCGGCTTCTCGGTAAACTCTACGACATCGCCTAGCATCACTTCTTTGCCTTTTGGCGTTGTGATGATAGTGCGCTTAAGTGAAGCCAAAGCTTTACGATCTAGTTCAGGATAACGCACCATCACTTTGATCTCTTCGCCATCACGAATAACACGCTGTGCTTCACCACCGTAGAAGCTATTACCAACCTGAATCGCAACATCAGCAAGTTGCAAGCCAAGCTCATATGCCACTGGCTTAAGCGCGATCTGCATTTCTTTACTCGCCGGGTCAATACTCGAGCTGATATCAAATAACCCAGGTTGCTGCTGCAACATTGAAATAAGCTGTCTGCCCGCCGCGTTGAGGGTCTCGATATCAGAACCTAGCAAGCGATAACCAAATTCACCCTCACCACCACTTTGATCGCCCACACTGTCATACACAATGATTGACTTCACAGCAGTGATCTCAGGCATTGCCTCGCGCCAACGGCGTGCGAGTTCAAAAGCTGTAAATGGTCTTTGCTCTTCGTCAACTAACGTCGATAACACTGAGCCCTTAGTGCGGCTTTGGTTCCAAGAATATACATCTTTAATCATACCTTGACCGAACTCTTGGGCAATCTCTTTATCGACATTGCGTACCATTAACTCAATAGACTGCATCGCTGTAATGGTCTGCTCATCTGATACGTTGTCGTTCATGGTAATTTCGATCTTTGGATAATCTTCAGGCACCTTAGGGAACGGAATAAAACGCACTAAATTCGAAGTCACCAAGCTAAAGCTAAATACCAGCATCGCCACAAAAGTTAGTAATACGGTCCAGCGCCAGTCAACACAGCGCTTAATAAAGCGTCTGTATGGTCCGTTTACAAATGCGAAGAACTTCTTGTTAAATGCAGCACGACGACTGTTTGGACGCAGTGGTTTAATCTTAGTGTGAGCAATGTGCGCTGGCAAAATCCATTTGGATTCAATCAAACTGAATACCAAGCACAGAATAATAACGCCCGAGATTGACTTAAAGAATGCACTTTCTGGACCAGATGAGAACAACATAGGTGCAAACACAGCAATAGTTGTTAATACACCGAAGGTTGCTGGCGTTGCAACACGCTTAGCGCCAATTACCACATTCTTAACGCTGTGGCCTTTGCGTTCAATTTCGGAGTAGGCGGATTCCCCTATGACGATGGCGTCATCCACCACGATCCCAAGCACCATGATAAAGGCGAACAGCGATACAATATTAATACTGATCCCAAGTGCTGGCATAAATAGGAATGCACCAAGGAAACACACCGGCAGGCCAATCATTACCCAGAGCGCTAATTTGAAGCGTAGGAAAATAGTCAGCATGATCGCAACGAGTAACGCACCCTGTAACATATTGCTCTTCATCATCTCGAGTCGAGCATTTAGGTAGTACGTCATATCAACGATTGGTTCTAATCTTAAGCCTGCTGGTAATTCGGCATTTTTCTCTTCGATATATTTATGTACCGCTTTCGCGATTGGGATCATATTTTGGTCTTTAGTCGCTTTAACCGACAGGAATACCGCATTTTCTCCATTCAAACGGAAGTAATATTCACCTTCAGTTAGGCCATCTTTAATTTCTGCGATGTCTTGAAGATAAATTTTGGCGCCGTTATCACCAACCTTAACAGGGATGTTTCTAAACTCGTTACCGCGGTACATTTGGTTTTCAACACGCACTGCAATAATGCCAGACTCTGTTCTGATTTGACCTGCTGAAATGTTGGTTGAGTAACGTCTAATTGCGCTACTTACATCACTAATCGTTAGGTTGTAACGACGCAGGGCATCTGGATCAACTTCAATACCAATCTCATAATCCGGGGTTGAACGATCAACCAATGAAATCGTTGGAATTTCGAGTAATTCATCCTCGATCTCTTTGGCAATTGGCTTGAGCGCATTCAACGGTAGATTACCAGCCAGCGCGACGTTCACCACGTCTTGACGAAACTCTATAAGCTGAACCTGCACAGGCTCCATGGATGCTGGGAAGGTCGCGATACTATTCACACGCGAGCGAATTTTATCTTCTACTTCCGTTAGGTCTTCATCTTTATAGATTTCAAGTTGCGCACTACCGCTGCCTCTAGCGGCACGGTAAACTCCTTTTTTGATTTCTGTAACGTCTTTTAATGCTTCCTCAATTTTGATCAAGATCCCTTCTTCAATTTCTTGAGGAGACGCGCCGGGATATACGGCTGACACCGTCACATAATTGATCTCAAAGTTTGGAAACATTTGTCTTTGGATAGTCATATAACTGATAAAACCCATGATCAGTATGAAGACCATCAACAAATTCGCCGCTACCGTATTATTCGCAAAATAAGCGATAATACCGCGCTGCGATGTTTTTTCTATATCACTCATGGTCGCTCCTTGCTGTTACAGCTTTTCCGGCTGACTACTTGGCTTTGATGACGAGTCCGTGCCAGCAACTTTAACTTCCATGCCTTTTTGTGGATATTCAGGTGGTGTCATGACCACTTTATCGCGACTTGTGATGCCATCGCCGATTAGGAAGAACTCCCCCTCTTCGCGGATAACTTGCACTTTACGTGGCTCAAGCTGGTTATCTTGATTCAGCAACCAAACTGACTGATTGTTCACGATATCTTGAGGTAGACGGTAGATTTGTTTTAAGGTTTTACCCGCAAAACTAACTTGTACATACGTACCGTATTTTATCGCTGGCTGGCGCGTTGTGAGACCATACGGGTCATTGATACGTACCACCAGGTTGTTCATGCGAGTTTGTTGGTCAATAGTACCTAAATCTCTATCAATCACCGCTTCACGAGTGAAGGCATTCACACCACGCTGATAAACCGTGGCAGCTAGCCCCGACACTCGCTCAGGTAAAAATACAGAATCAAAACCCGCGATAGGAATAATCACCTCGGCAGTTTCGATGTTATTAACCGTACCAACTGAGCTCCCCATAGAAACGAACTGGCCAAGACCAACGTCTTTTTTCACCACCAACGCATTATAAGGCGCGATAACTTCGCAGTTTTCTAGGTCTCGCTTTGCACGCTGCAGTGCAGCTTTTGCCGATTTTACTGAGGCTTTGGCACTCATGACCTGCGGTTTACGTAAAAATAGGTCGGTATGCTTTTTATTTGGAAATCTTCTTGCTTCATCAGCAGCTACATCAGCTTGTGCTTGCTCTTCGATAAGCTGCGCCTCGGCTCTGGCAAGTTCTGCTTCTGCTTGTAGTAACGCGGCTTCGTAGTTATCTTGCTCAATACGCAGTAACACTTCGCCTTTTTGTACCACACCGCCTTCAACAAAGTTAGGGTGCCAGTATTCAACTTCGCCCGATACTTGAATAGAAAGTTGTGTACTTTCTAGCGGTTTTACTTCGCCATAGCTTTGGATCACAACTTGGTGATCTTGCGCAGCGAGAGTTTCAACTTCAACAACAGGACGAGAATCGACTTCTTGCTTCTCAGGTTCACTCTTAGCAACGGCATTGACGAACATAAATCCGACAACACCGACTATAAGCACGGTAAAGGGTAGAATCCATTTTAAAGTTTTAACTTGCATGACAGTACCTATTGATAATTTCCTGACCGTATAGTACCAAGTTTAGCGCGTTCTCGGATGTGACATTTGTAAGAATCTGTTACACCTTTAGAACAACTTTTTATAACTATCGAAAAACAGTGGGGATTATAAAGTTATTTCAAACAATTAAGCACCAAACCCTTTGATTTAAAAAGGCCTTTCCAATTATAACTTTTGTGAGTGATATAACAATTTCTTCGGCTTTTTGTCACATTTTTCACTCTAGATCTGCTTAGTGACATGGTGAAGCTCAAGCGCTAGAACTATACAGCCTACCAATTCGATAGCGAATAACAGATAAACCCCAAGCAGCGGACTCACGATGCCAAACATACTCGCCACAACTAAAGATCTGAAAACTGCAATAACCACCGCGACTAACATCAGACTTAGCCTAAGCCTCTATAGCCCCACATAATGTCATGCTTATCCCTTCACTAATTCAGATGGGTTGATTAATGCATTGAGTGGCCTGCGCAGTATCTGTTGTAGTGAAAAATACAAACACAAACTCGACACCAACACTATCCCCACAGCCGCAATCGAAAACTCTGCCACATTAAATGTTTGCTGAAAGTATGGCGACAATAATAAACAGCCTGTCAGGGAGATCATTAACGCAATACCTATGTGTTTAAAGTGGGTAGTAAGATCCTCTCGAGTGAGATCGCTGTGTTTGGCACCCAGCACCATTTTCGTGCCGTAATAAGAAGCTTTGAGTGATTGGCTATAACGAAAGACACCAAACAGGCCAATAATCACGAGCAACAACGCCAACGCAAAGATAAATAGTGCTCCATAGGTGACCAAGGTATCGGTCAACAAGTATTGCTCACGCTGCACCGTAAGTGATTCGAAACTAAAGATTTTCAATGCTGGATGAACTTGTGTAAGCAGCGCTGCAAAATGGGATTTAGTAACTGGCTGCTGAGTCTTAATTAACGCCGTATTGCTTCCTTGTACTGCTCGATACACATGGGGCAGTGCGGGTTCGCCAGGCACGGCTAAATCAGCAACGACACCAATAATTTCAAACGCTGCATCTTCGTCTGTAATGTTGAAACTCAAGCGCTTACCTAGCGCCTTTTCCTCTCCACCTAGCTGCTCAGCAAAGGTTTTATTGATAATTAGCTGCTGCTCACCGCGGCGCACCGCTTCACTATCGAAAAACTGACCTTGTAGTAACGGCAAAGAAAAAAACTCAAGATAACCACTATCCACAACTCGGCCAACCGGATGCACGCGTTCAAGTGTCTCGACTTCTTGCAATGACCAAGTACCAACGCCTTGCCCGATGGGTGAACGGCTTCGACTCACCGCGATTACTTCTGCGGTATTCCCTAGGGCTTCACTGGCTTGACGCATTACCTCTGTGTATTCGTCTCTCGGCATAGTATCAGGAGCATAAAACGTGACTTCGTATTTATTCTTGAGATCTACCGCATAAGCATTGTTGAGATGAGATATGGCAGCAACACCGACATTAAAGCAGAAGAAGGTCAAGATAATAGAAATACTTAACTGACTCACTGCCATGAACCGTTGCACTCGCGCACTCACAACAACGGCATTCCCCTTACCGCTTTGTTTTAGCATGTGTGTTAAGTGACGAAAGCGTATTGCTGACATTCCAGCTAACAACAATAACCAGCTCGTCAATAAAGCGACCAATCCCAGTGCAAGCACACTTTGCCAGGTTAACGAAATCAGCTGCGCTTGCGGCAATAGTCCCACCAGTTCTTTCTGTAGCCACTGGCAGATAACATAAGACGCGCCAATTGCAACCACGAGTGATACTAAGCAAAGTGCTAGCAACGGTAACCACTGCATCAGCGCAATATCTCTTATTTTTGCTCCCACCACCGCTTGAATTGCCAGTCTGCGCTGGATCTGGCTGAGTCTAGCAAGGTATAAGTTACTGATATTTAAGAGCGCTATACCGAGTAAGCCAAGCGATACCACAAACATTCCAAATAACAATAAGGGAGACTTACCGAGCATAATTGATTTCAACGGCATCGCGCGAATGCCAATATGCCACTTCGCAAAATACTCACTGTCGCTCACTTTGCTGCGCCACAGTGTGTTCATTTCGTTGGAAAGCGAGAGGCTGACTTGTTCATACTCCACCCCTGTAGCCAGTTTACCCACCATCAAGTTAAGCGCATAACGGTTCCACCAGTAAGGTTTAGCTTCCTCTGAAGTTAGGTTGTATTGCCAAGGTAGCCATACCGCAGTGTTGTGCGTGAGCTTTTTTAAGTTAGGTTCATAAAACCGCTCTGCCACCACCCCGACAATCGTAAACTCTCGCTCATCCAGACGCAGCGTTTTATTTAAAATATCAGGGTCACCATTGAAGTGACTTTGCCAAGCTTGATAGCTCAGCACAGCGACAGGGCTGCTCTCATCGACAGGTTCAGTAATAACCCGCCCCATCGCAAGCGGCATATCAAAAATACTAAACCACTCGGGCGAAACATAAGCCGATTCAACTTGAGGCGCATCTGCATCTGAGGTAAGCAATTGCTCAGCATAATGCACCATCGCCAGCTGCTCCATTGCGGCAGGTTTATGCTCGTATAAATGCATCAATGATGGGTAATTAAAGGCTTCGCTGCTCTCGTTACCATTTTCATCAAACATTGGGTATTCAAGCTTCACAATATGTTCTGGATCCGGGTATGGTAGCGGTGAAAAATACAGGCTATGTAACATCCCCATTGCGACCAGCATCACAACGAATACGCAGCTCAGCGTAGTCACCACACTAACATGGTAAATATTTGCACGGCCTAAGTTGAACAATTGCATGATGGTGCCCTCTCTATGCTCGTTGACTAACAAATTGAGCAGAAGCGACGGTGCCTAACAGCTCACCATCAAACAATTTCACCTGCCTTGGAGCCATATCGGCATAACGAGGGTCGTGTGTCACCATACAAACTGTGGTGCCTTGCTGATGCAATTCAGCAATCAATTGCATCACCTGATCGCCACTTTTCGAATCTAAATTACCCGTCGGTTCGTCCACCAGAAGAACACTTGGATCGGTTACCAAAGCACGCGCTATCGCGACACGTTGCTGCTGTCCACCTGATAGCTGATTTGGCTTATGTTGAACACGATGCGACAGACCAACCTTTTGTAAACAAGACTCGACTCGCTGCTTTACAGCAACCTTACTCAGCTTTTCAGGGCGATACTTTAGGGGTAAAGCGACGTTATCGAATACCGAGATTTCATCAATGAGATTAAAAGCCTGAAAGACAAATCCGATATGCTCATTGCGAAGCTCAGCTGCCTGATCAAGCGTCAAGGTTGTCACATCATGAGCACCAATCGTATAACTACCACTTGTCGCTTGGTCAATTAAACCAATGATGGATAGCAAAGTAGATTTACCACAACCAGAGGGGCCTGAGATCGAAATAAAATCGCCTTTTGCTATTTCCAGTGAAATATTTCTCAGTGCATGTGTTTGTAGCTCTTCGGTTTCAAACACTTTATTGATATTTTTAAGCACTATCATTTTGATATTCCTACTTTAATAAAATTGTCTCATCTAGACTGGCAAGATAGGCTAGATCAGAAATGATTAATCGTCTCCCGGCTTCAACGCCAGAATCTATAACAATATATTTCCCAGTTGAAGCACCAAAAGTGATTGCTACCGGCTCTGCGGTGTCATCATTACTCAGGGCAAATAAGGTCTGCGTTTGATTATCTTTAGCATTGGCGGGGCGTTGTACATAAGTGGCATTAGCAAGGTGCTTAATGACGATACTGGCGGAGATACTCAGCTGCACTCGCGCCTGCTTCGGTAAGATGTTTGGTAGACTTACCTCTACTTCCACACTATTGTTTGTCACCACGGGGTCAACTCGGAGCACTTTACCTTTTACCGTATTGGCCTGCATCTTCACCATAACGTCTTGGCCGGTTTCAACCCAACGCACTTGAGACTGTGGCACAGACAATAGCGCCACCAACGATTGGTTAGAGCCAATCAATGCTAATTCGTCACCAACATTGACTCGTTGCCCAAGCGCCAGAGGCATGCGCTCAATGATCCCTGATGTACTGGCTCTAACCTCCAGCTGTTGCTGTTTTTCTAGTAAATTATTAAGCTCTTGCTCGCGAATATCTATTTCCTCATTGGCAAGAATAAGAGCCGAATCATGCAGTGCTTGCAACTGTTTAGCTTGCTGCTCTAGCATGGTAATTTCATGTTGCAAGGTATGCAAAGTGGTTTCAGTTTGGGCAAAGTTAAGCGCGGAAATAATGCCTTGTTGTGCGAGGTTTTGCTCCGCGCGGTGACGCAATGCTAAGGTTTTTAGCGCGCCTTGTTTTTGCATCAGCTGTGTTTGTTCGTTTAACAGCTCCCTTTGTTGAGTGAGTAGCAGCTGCTCTTTTATTGTCCGCGACTGACGTAGGGCTTGTTTGGCTTGCTGAACTTGCAACACGAGATCAGGGCTCACAAGCTCGGCTATCACATCACCTTTACGAATAATTGCGCCTGCTTTGTGATGGATCACCTTAACAATAGCCGCACTTTGCGCGTTTAATAAAAACTGCTCAGCACTACGTAATTCTCCAAAACTATCTACTGACAAGGTAAGCGGGCCTTGTTTGACCTCAGCTACCAGTATTTCAGCGCGCCTCACACTGGAATGAGACGCCCATTGTTGCCACAGCAAATAAACAACTATCACCACCATTAAACAGACAGCGACGATGTAATGTTTGGTTTTTTTTGGCTTTGCCGGTTTAACTAGATCCATTTCCCCTCCTAACTGACTAAGCGCTAAGAGCGAGATTTATGCCAAAATTTAATAACTATAAATTTCAAAAAGTTAAAAAACTTATAACTACGAAAGCCAGCTGATATTCCGAAATCGAAAGTTGTACTCCGGAATCGACAATAGATTTCATGTAATTAAAATTTTGTCGTTTATCTTTTGTTACACACCTTTTGCCTAGAGTTTCTGACAGGCTCTGATGTTTTGGGTACACTCAGGTTTTTTACTATTTCGAGTCAACATTATGAAGAAAACGGCACTAAGCATTGCCCTCGCGCTCACCTTCGCAAGCGCTCCAAGCTTTGCTAAGAAAGACACAAAAGAAGAAGAAAAAACCATCGCTTCACTTATCGAAAATAAAACCAGTATTGATGGTCTATTCCCGCTTTATCAAGATAAAGAAAGTGGTGAGTATTTAATGCAACTCAATGAGTCGCAACTCGACACGCCTTTTTTATACTTCGCACATACTGTTGATGGTGTTACCGATGCCGGCCATTTTCGAGGTAACTACCGCGAAACTAAACTAATTGAATTTAGAAAACACTTTGACCGCATTGATATTATCAGCAAAACACCGCGTTTTATTTTTGATGAAAAATCAGCCATCGCAAATGCGAGCGATGCCAACATCAGTGAAGCAGTACTTGCTAGTATCGAAATTGAAAAAGCCGAAGACGGTAACATTTTATTCAAAGCTGATAAGTTATTTTTAAGTGAGTCACTACATAAAGTGTCTCCTTGGAAACGTGCGGATGACAAAAAGGCAAGCAAACGCTTTGCCCTTGGTAAATTAGACGACAAAAAATCTCGCATCGTTAAACACCGTCCATATAGCGACAACTTAGATATCGTTGTTGATTACGTGTTTAGCAACCCAGACCCAAAAGTTGCCGGCTCAAATGCGGTGACTGATTCGCGTTTTGTTTCGCTAAAAGTGCAACACAGCTTTGTCGCTCTGCCAGACAATAACTACCAACCTCGCTACGATGACGCACGTATCGGTTATTTCACTAATCAGTTCGACGTGCAAACTTCACCAGATTGGACGCCATATAAAGACGTTATCAAGCGTTGGAACTTAGTGAAAAAGGATCCGAGCGCAGCGCTTTCTGAACCTATTGAGCCAATCGTATGGTGGATCGAAAATACCACGCCTGTCGAATGGCGCGACACGGTGCGTGACGGTGTACTAGGTTGGAATAGTGCGTTTGAGAAAATCGGCTTTAAAAATGCTATTGTGGTTAAAGTACAGCCTGACGACGCCACTTGGGATGCGGGCGATATCAACTACAATGTTCTACGCTGGACTTCATCACCTCGACCACCATTTGGCGGCTATGGTCCAGCAACTGCAAACCCACTTACTGGCCAAATTCTTGGTTCTGACATCATGCTAGAGTACGTGTTTATGCGTAATCGCTGGATATATGACTCACTTTACTCTCAAGGGCAGATGAGCCATGGTGCTGAGACGTCAAGCGATACACTACACTGCTCGCTTGGACATGAAATGCAGGGCCAATTGATGACGGCAAGCCTTGCAACAGGTGCTGACATCGAACGCAAAGAAATGCTACGACAAGGCCTAGTACAGCTAGTTCTTCACGAAGTAGGACACACCTTAGGCCTAAACCACAACATGAAGTCTTCAATTCTGTGGGGCCCTAAAGAAGTACACGACAAGTCAAAAACACAAGGTATCGTAACAGGCTCTGTGATGGACTACGCACCAGCTAATATCGCCCCTCCAGGCATTGACCAAGGCGATATCTTCCAAACCAAACCAGGTCCATATGATGACTGGGCAATAGAGTTTGGCTATAGCACGGCACTTAACGATAACACCCAAGAGCAACAGCGCCTTGAAAAGATCTTATCTCGCTCTGGCGAACATGGCTTAGCTTTTGGTAACGATGCCGACGATATGCGTGCGCCGGGCCGTCACATTGACCCTCGCGTCATGATTGGCGACTTATCATCCGATCCGGTGGCATACGGCGTTGATCGCATGACTCTGATCAACCATCTATTCACCGAACTCAAAAACAAAGCGCGTGTTGAAGGGCAGTCTAATCAACAGTTATTAACCTCTGCAAATATGCTGTTTGGTCAATACCGTGGTCAAGCAGGTGTGATTTCACGCCAGATTGGTGGTGTATACGTTGAGCGCAGCGTAGTGGGCACAGAAGGCGAAACGAAACCATTTACACCAGTACCGCTTGAGCGCCAAAAAGCAGCAATGACCGCACTGAAGGAAATGGTGTTCGCACCGACTGTGCTTGAAAATATGCAGCCACTGTACAACTACATGCAAGCACAACGCCGTGGCTTTAACCACTATGGTAAGAACGAAGATCCTAAAGTCCATAAGATGGTGCTTGGCATGCAAAAGTCAGTACTAGACCATGTGCTGCACGCGAATGTATTACAACGCATCAGCGACTCTGCGTACTATGGTAACGAATACAGCCTAAACGAGGTTATGAACGACCTGACTGCCGCTATTTTCGTTGCTGATAAGAATGCAACGACACTGAGCCAAAACCTGCAAATAGAGTACGTTTCTCGCTTAATTAATGTTGCAGGCTTGAGTAAAGCGAGCAAATATGACAATTTGGCAAAAGCCGCTGCGCTATTCCAGCTGCAGAGTATTTTGGATAAGAGTACAGCTTGGGGTGCCGATCAGGTCACTAAGGCACATAAAGCGTATATTGATCGTATGATCACAAAAGCGTTAGAAGCGTAACTCAAAAATTTTTGTATTACGCAAATGAAGTGAGCGAAAACGTTAAAGGCTAGCAATTTGCTAGCCTTTATTTTGTCTGTTTATTAATACAGCCATTATGTGACCATACCAAACTCTGGTCGATACTGTTTGTATCACTACGCCAAAGCAGGTTTAGAGCGATAGTACTGAATACAACCTAGTTGCGCGGCATTAGTCAGTAGGATCATCACGAACATCAATACGTGAGCGACACTTACATGACCAAGGCTTAGTTCAGCTGCCAGTCCAATTCCTCCAGCTAAAAACTGCAGTGAGAAATATCTAGCACTTAAATTAGAAACATCACCGCTTTTGATTGTTTTATAGGTCTGTGGCATCACTCGAATTGAGCTCATTACTAGTCCTAAGTAAGTTAACGCATTTAGCAATGCTGCAGCTTCGATGTCCTTTGCCAATAAAAGCACAAATGGCAACGTCGACAAACCAAGCAAGAGCGCTAATTGATTACGCTGCTTCGCGCTTGCGTTGTACCGAATAAAATAATATAAAATAAGTGCACTCAAAGAACCTGTAATAACAAAAGGCAGCACCATAAAAAAACGTTCAAAGAAAACGTTGTAGGCAATGAAATAAGAGCTTTGTGCAACACCAAAACTCATCATTAACAGTGATACACCTGACACACTGCGATTTTTACGGATCTTCCTAATTAAAGGAACAAAGCTTAAAACCAAAACGAAGGAAGAAACGATCGGTAAATATTCGCTCAATGCCAACTCCAAATGTCTAAATTGTTGCAAAGTTAAAGTGCTGTAAAACCTTTAAAAATAAATTGTAAATTTATGATTTTTAAGGTTTTATTTTTGAAGGCGCGCATTTTAAGAGCTAACTTTTAAAATACAACTGGATGCCTAACATTCAACTTTGAATAGATGGCAAGGCTGGAATACAGGTGTATATAAATAAATACAAGGAATTAAGATGAAGTGGCTACTCATTATACTTACTAGCATTGGCTTGAGCGGATGCAATTCCACTTATACCAATACAACAGATATGAAACAGCAGGTAGATGTAACTTCTCTATTCAATCACTCTCTTTTTACGCTGAAATCAGTTCCTTCAGAACAACAAATCTTCACTTTACCTAAGCAAGAAGAAGAAGCTTTATTAACCTATGTCGAGCGGTTCAGAGGTAAAAGTGTAACCAAAGACGAAATTCTTGGTAATTTCCTTCAGGCAAAAATTGGCCACTTTTCTTATGACGGCGAAACATTCATAGCCAGTGAGTCGCTAAATCAGCAGTCCGGAAATTGCATTTCTCTAGCTATATTATCTCAGGCCTATGCCAATATTCTCGGTATTGAAACGAGTTACGCCAAAGTCGATAGCTTTCCCATCTATCAGAAGAATAAACATTTCGTACTCACATCAAGCCATTTTAAGACAAAACTAATTACACCAAAGGAAGAATTAGCAACTCTAAATAACAGACTTTTCTTTAGCGGAACTGTTGTTGATTATTTCCCTGAGCAGGATAGTGTATTCTCAGGAAACGCACAGTATGAAGATTTAGTCGCAAAATTTTATACGAACTTAGCCGTTTCTGCTTTGCTGGAAGCTGATTATGACCTAAGTTACTCTTTATTGTCTGCGGCCCTAAAATACGCTCCAACTGATGCTGAAGCTATCAATATTGCCGCGCTGTTGCATAAGCATGTTGGTGATAGAAATAGTGCGAAGCAAATCTATGATTATGCCTTCAACAATCATCTCACCAGCACCAACTTGTTATTGAATTACCTTAACTATATTCCCAAAGATCAAACAGTGCTCAAGAATATGATTGAGACGAAGCTTGATCGCAGCCCAGCATCCCCTTTCGATACTCTCTCGTTAGCTTCCAGCTATATTGAACAACAACGCTATAAAAAAGCCAAAAAGCTTATTGAGCCCTTATTGTTGAATTATCATTACTTGCCGGAAGTTTATGTCGAGCTTGGGAAAATTGCTTATTTAGAGCGAAGATACCAAACCGCGTTTGAATACTTTGAGCAAGCAGTCAATAAGTCTAGGGAACAGTATAAAAAGGACCTATACACCGCTAAGCAAAGCATGTTGAACCATTTTTTGGTTCATAATGAGGATATAAAATAAGCCATTAAACTAGGGGTGGCATGAAAGGTAAAATCAATGTTAAAAAAATATATATAAAACTTTACAAAACACGTTATTGTTTCTATTTTGGTGTGTGGATGTTCAAAAAACATACCACCAACTGGCCGTGCTCTACAGTGCATCCAAGGCTTGGTATTAAACGACACCCAACTTTTTTTCAAGTTGGATAACCACATACTCAAAAGGAATAACAATGAAACGACACATTCTTGTCACAGCATTAGGTTTAGCATCTGGTATCGCGATGGCACAAGCGCCTTTAACGGAAGCTCAGATGATGGAATATACCAGCAAAGCTAGCAAAGCAATGATTGGTAAAAAGTACGATCTCAACCTTCCACTTATTACTCAAAGCAGTGCTACAAATACTTCAACGTCTACACAAACGATCGTGCAAACAGTTTCACACCCAGATGCAAGCTACATCAAACTACACTTTAAGAACCTCAATCTTGCAAGCGGCGGTAAACTCGTTGTTCGCTCAGAAGACAGTGGCGAGCGCTATGAATACACTCAAGCAAATCTCAGCGCTGCAACAGTTGACCCAAGCCTCGGTGATGACGGCATTAAACAGTTTTCTGCTATGTCAGTCTCTGCTGATAAAGTCATCATTGAATATACCCCAGGCCAAGGTAATGCCAACAAAACACCCGAAATCGATTTTTACTATCATGGTACTGAAGGGCAAGCAACTGTTGAGGGCTTAACCGATGTGACGCCCATGTCAACTTGTGGCGCAATGGAACGTAAAGACGTGCAGTGCTGGGCGCAATCGCATCCGGTAGAATTTGAGCGCTCACGTCCTGTCGCCAGACTACTTATGAACGGCAGTGGTTTATGTACGGGTTGGCGTGTAGGCGCGGATAACCGCATGTTTACCAATAACCACTGCGTGGGGTCGGCATCGGAGCTGGCGAATACCGAGGTATGGTTTAACTATCAAAGTACGAGCTGTAACGGTAGCCAGCGCGAGACTGTGGTAAAGGTCACAGGTAAAGACTTCCTTAAAACAGATTACACGCTAGATTATACGCTGTTTACTATCAATGATTTCGCTAAGGCCCAGCCGTTTGGTTACTTTGGTTTAGATGTGCGAAACCCATCACAGGGCGAGCGTATTTACATCCCTCAGCATGGTTCAGGTAACCCTAAAGAGCTGTCGATTGAGTCTGATCAAGACACCAATGGACTATGCTCCGTTAACCAAGCAACAGCGAATGGTCGAGGTACAGGCACAGATATAGGCTATTACTGCGACACCATTGGTGGCTCTTCAGGTTCACCAGTACTTGCAGCCTCAACTAATAATGTTGTTGCGCTACACCACTTAGGTGGCTGTACCAATAAAGGCGCTAAAATCAGCTTAATTTGGCCTCAGGTTTCTAGTCACTTTGGTGGCCAAATTCCCGTTGGAGATAACGGTCCTACCGATCCATTGCCTGTTGCGTTATTTACTTACAGCTGTAATGACCTAAGCTGCAGCTTCGATGGCTCGGGCTCTAGTTCACCAAATGGTTCTATTACACAGCATAGTTGGCAGTTTGGTGACGGCGCATCCGCTTCAGGCGCGCAAACTTCACATAACTTCACAAATTCTGGCAGCTATACCGTAGAACTCACCGTGACAGATAGTAATGGCGACACCGCGTCAACAACACAGCAAGTTGCCGTGACGCTGCCAGGTGAAGAGCAAAAGCTTATCAAGGGAGTTGCAAAAACGGGGCTTTCTGGAGCGAGAAGCAGTGAGATATTCTTCTATTATGATGCACCTGCAGGCGCGAATACTGTGACATTTAACACTAGCGGTGGCACTGGTGATGCTGACATGTACGTACTAAAAGGTGCAGAGCCCACCACCAGTAATTGGACTTGTCGTCCTTATCGCTCTGGTAATACTGAGTCTTGCAGCCTAAATGAAGGGGCTGGGCGTTATTGGGTGATGATCCGCGGATATAATGCTTACTCAGGTTTGCAAATCGTAGCAGATCACAACTAGCCTAAACTTCGAATAAACAAACTGAATGATTTGCGGGGGCTCCCCCCCCGCTTATTTGATAGCAATCTTATGCGATTATCTACAACTCATACCAAACACTAAACCAGACACGGTTTTCATTAGTCATGTTACGCCCCTCAATGCGACCCACTCCAGCACTAAACTGTAAATCGGTTAATCCTGCAGGAGCAAAATCAGCGGCCTTGCCTAATATCACTCGAGACAAAGGTAAGCGCATCTTAATACCGTAATTTTGTCCAATCACTTCTCCATCTAACTGATGCTGTTTATAAAATAACTTAGGTTTTCCCTGCTGCCATGAAGTTGCAAATTCATAGCCTAAATAGCGGCTTCCCGTTGCAAATAGATGTGGTAACATAGGTTCGCTAACGATGTGTAAACCATTACTAATGCTAGTGCTGGTAAGCGCTCCACCACCTACAGATAGAGGCAATTCGCTGCTGTAGCGGCTATCGACCGATGCATAGAATGGAATTTGCCATGCTTTAGCGAACAAGCTCAGCTGATAATCAAAACCATCTAATTCACCTAGCCACTGAGCCACTGAGACTTGCAGTGCTACACCATGCTGCTGCGTATCCCACATTGCACGACCGTTAAAGCCGTAACGCCCGCCACTCCATGTCTTTTCACCATGTTGCACACGAATAACACCCAATTCAGGAGCGAGGTAATTCAATGCTTCACCAAAACGATAGCTAGATGACAAGGCAAATTGCTTAAAGCTGCTTTCATTCGAAGTATTTGCTTGTGGCGAGCGAGACTGCTTATCCGCTTCTAGCTCTTGATATCCAGCATCAAACGTCGTTTTCCAGTTTTCATGACGATATTCAAGTTGAGCAAATGCACCCATCAACGCGCCATTATTGATGCTTTTCTCGGCTCCAAACTGCCAAGCAAGTTGGCGTAGCACATCCTGCCCTTTTAATGCCACGCCCAAACTATCAAAAGAGGCGCTATTTAATGCGCCTGATAAGGCGACAGAATAAGACTGTTCGAACACAGAATAATCAGAACTGGGCAGCGCGGTTTGATCTATCTTAGCCGCAGGTAATTGATGAGGATGCTGCTCTTTTTGTTCCGCCTCATCCACTTGCTCCAACACGCTCACGGTGCGCCAAGTCGGAGCAACTATTTTATTAACCTTAACACCCTCTGGGGTCGCATAGCTCACCAGTAACTGCTGTGAATGGGTAATAATTTGCTCAAGCGGTTTAGCACTTGCAGGTAAGGTCTCAAGTCTTTTACTCGCCACGTCATAACGCATCACCGCTAAATGGCCTGCGACTCCAGAAATAAAGTACAGCTTGTCATCATCATGAGACCAAGTTAACCCCGAAAGGTATTGATGTGACTTGGGTAAATAAACAATTTTAGTTTTATCGTGGCTAAGATCTTTAACAACAAGTTGCCAGCGTTTGTTAGGTGCAACATGTACATAGGCTAATGTCGCGTTTTCCTTAGAGAGCACTGGAAAGTCATAGACATCCCCAAGCTTACTTGTGGTAATTACAGTTTGCTTTTCTGAGTCCAACTCTATGGTCACTAGCTGTGAGTAACCCAAACGAGACACCTCCGCAATAACGGTATTGGCATCAACAATACTAAAGCGACGAATACCCGCACCTTCGGTTAGCTGCTTAGGTTTTCCAGTACCAACTTTCCATACAAACAAATCATTAATAAAGGTATCGTCTGCAGTCGGCGTTTTTGCAACGAAGTAAATATGGTCTTTATTCAGCCACTGAGGGTAATAGATACCAGCATAATTATGCGCATCAAGCTGTGCAAGTCGCTTTTTTGGAAAGACTTCAGGTGCGATATCCACAATATCTTTAGGATCGGCATTTAGTATTGCTTCATTGCGTTTATTAAATTGCTCAATGGCTTCTACATTTTCTTTGTTTTCATAGATATTAAGTGTGACTTGGCGTTTACGGTTTTGCTCTACCACCAAAAATTGACTGCCATCCGGAGAGAACGCGATATCTCTAGCAGCATACGCGAACCGCTGCCAAAGCTCACTCTGTGTTGGAGCCAAGGCTAGCTCTTGCTGCATAGCCTGGTAGCTATATTCAACAATAAAGCGACGATATAACTGGCTGGCCGGCGCTCCAAAAGCACCACTAAATGCGGTTTCAAAACTGCGCGATTCCACCGCCTGCACTCTTGTCCACACGGCATCTAACGTCTCTGCGCCATAATTATCCTCAAGCCATGCTAGAAAACGTACACCGACTAAGTACGCCATGGAATTGGAAAGGTAAGACTTGTCGCCATTATCTAAGGCGCTATAGGTCGGTAATGCGCCTTGCTGCGCGTAATAACGCACAATGCTCTCACTGTAGTTATCGTATAAACGTCCCCGTCCCGTTAATCTAGACTCCAGCAAGGTAGCATAACCTTCGCTGACCCAACGCGGTAATACCGCATCGAGCAAGTCGGTAATATCGTGCCAATCTCTGAGATGTTGTCGCCATTGATCACGGCTAGGCTGTGATAGATGCACGAGATGAATATATTCGTGTAGAATGAGCAACTGCTGCCAACTGGTGTTATTTGCGATGACGGAATCAGCTTGAGGCGGCGTCGCTTGCAGTGCCATCATTGGTTTATCTGTGCTGGGTAATGCAAAACCATTGCCCGCATTTTCTGGGTCGTAAATAATCACATCAGCACGTCCACTCAGGGCTCTGCCTTGTTGTGCCAGCACTTTATCTCGTACCACCTCCAGCTCATTTGCTGCAGAATACGCCCATTGCTGAAGCGACTGGGGATAATGCACATTGAAGTTTTCGGTTTTGATGGTTTGCCACTTAGCCTGTAAACCAAAGCTAGTAAAAGCAACAAAAATTATCAGTAGCGCTCGCATTACCTTTCCTAAATAAATTCGGTTGCGCTAGCTTAACAAGAGATATAAAGAAAAAGTGTGCTTTTTAGTAACAATTTCTTGCGCACGTTATACCTTAAAATGTCTATTTTGAGGCAAGCAAGATGTGCGTTGCTCTCAATGCACGTAATTTTTCAGTGCTTTTGTGGCTGTGCAAGGGTGATAAACAGGCTAAGTATCGCAAGAGACACTGCAAAGACAAAAAATACCACGGTTGAGCTCAACCCCGCCTGCCATTTTGCCGTGGCGATTAAACCCGCGCTCAATAACACCGCTAGCTTTGCCTTAGTATGCGCATGTGGTTTAAATGATTTGGAGTAGCTATACGCCATAAAAATAAAGCCGCTGGCCAACAGATAAGTGACTAACATGGTAGCTCCTTGCCAAGGTTTTGAAGGAGCTTTAATTATATGCTAATGATAATTATTATCAACAAGGGAAAGTGATTTTTATCAATCCACCAGAGTCTGTGTTGTGACAACTAAGTTGCCCATCATGTAACTCCACAATGGTGCGACTAAAGGTTAAACCTATTCCCTGCCCACCTTCTTTGGTGGAATAGAAAGGAGTAAGCATGTTATCAAGGTTGGCAAAGCCTGGGCCATTGTCTCGTACGTCAATCACCGCTTGTTGCTGCTGATAATAAGCATGTAGCGTCAACTTGGCATTTTCACCACTGGCCTCAATGGCATTTTTAACTAAATTAATCAGCACCTGCTCTACTAAAGCTTTATCAAGATTGAGCGTATTCACGGTGCAGTTTACTTGGATGTCGGTATCTTCAAATAGCGCAGCAACAGAGGATAGTAACAGCATGATGGAAACCGACTCCCTGTCTAGCCTTGGGGTTTGCGTAACCTTGGCGTATTGGCTCACAAATTGTTGTAAATGCTGGCAACGCTGACCAATCACACTTAGCGCATGTTGCTCTTTTTCGTCCTTCGCTCTTGCCAATAAAGTTTGCGCTAGGGAGCTTACGGGCGTCAAACTATTGTGGATCTCATGGCTTATTACTCGGATTAAGTGTTGCCAAGCTGCCAGCTCCTTTTTACGTAATGCCTTAGTGATATCGAGTGCAACCAGTAAAGAAAACTGCTTACCCTCTTGAAAGAATTCACTGTTTTGCAGCTGCCACCGAGATTGCTGCGCTGTATCTGCAAAGTGCCAGTGATTATCTTGTTGCACCAGCCCAAACTGAGCCGCGCTTATTCCCTTACACTCTAACCAAGGGCGATGATAAAGCGACTCAAATGCACCATTGGCATAGGCAAGTTTGAGTTGTTCATCAAACATCATAATAGGCGTATTAAGGCTGTCTATTAGCTGATAAATGATAAACTGCTGACTATGATAGCGGCGCTTTTGACTGTGCAGCTGTGCACTTAAGGCCAGCAAGCGCTGTTCAAATTCAGCCACCACGCCCGCCGTATAATGTGGCTTAATGGTTTGCGTAAAATCACTTTGTGTAATCGCTTCTAGCTGCCAATTAGCACGCATGGCAATACGCTTAAGGTGAGACAATAGTATTTTTTGTAACCCGCCCAATAACCCCAACACACTCACCGATACGACAGCCACCCACATTACCCCAAGCTGTAATTGCAAAAGCAGCAAAGTCAATAAAACCGTACAGCTAATAGTTAACAGCGTACAGTAAGCCTCAAGTCGCCACTCGGCGCTAGCCAGATGTTTTAAGGCCATACTTTTCCAAACGTCGATAAAGAGAAGAAGCCGTGAGCCCAAGTATTTTAGCGGCTTCTGCGACATTACCTTGAGCGCGCTGCATCGCTTGCTCCACCATTTCCTGCTCCACTTGTTGCAAGGTCTTGGTTGGCATATCACTGGTCACTTTAGGTGCAGCGGTAAAGCGTAGTTGGCAATCACTGAGCTCAATCTGCAAGCCCTCCGCCATTAACACGGCACGCTCCATAACGTGACTTAACTCTCGCACATTGCCGGGCCAATTGTGTTCAATCAACGCAGCTTTAACCGCTGGGCTAAGTTCACGAATTGGCTCACCATACTGCGCACAAAACTTAGCGATAAAATACTCAGCCAACGGCACGATATCGCCAAAACGCTCGACGAGCCTCGGCACTTCAATCACAATCGTGTTGATGCGATATAACAAATCTTCTCGGAACTCACCGGCTTTCACTAAGGCGTCAAGATTGGTATTGGTTGCGCAAATAAGACGGCAATCCGCTTGTTGCGTCTGACTGCTCCCCACAACTTCATAACTGCCGTTTTCCAACACCCGCAGTAATTTTGCTTGTAGAGGAAGTGGAATTGTCGCAACTTCATCCAGAAATAGCGTGCCCTGCTTTGCCATTGCAAAACGACCAACACGATGCTGCTTTGCATCCGTAAACGCCCCTTTGCTGTGGCCAAACATCTCACTTTCGAATAATGACTCTGGCACCGCGCCCATATTCACCTCAACCCAAGGTCCTGCTGAACGGTTAGATTGTTGGTGTAACCATTGAGCTAAATGACTTTTCCCCGCGCCACTTGGACCAGTAAGTAGCACTCGAGCATCAGTTTTTGCTATTTTAGCAAGCTGCTTATATAAAGATTGCATCACTTGAGAGCGCCATTGAAACGCGCCGCGCTCGCTTCGGTTTGCTACGATACTCGATTGCTTTAATGATATTTTGAGTTGTTGCTGCACGGCTTCTAGCAGCTGCTGATTGTCCCATGGTTTTTCGATAAAGTCGCTTGCACCTAGCTGCATCGCAGACACCGCCAACGCGACATTTCCCCAACCAGTAATACAGATCACAGGCACATTAAGATTGGAGTCACGTAGCCAGCGCAAAAAGTCTAGCCCTTCATTGCCTGAAGTGGTATCTCGGGAGAAGTTCATATCGAGCAAAGCTAATGACACTTGCTTAGCGGTAAGCAGTGGCTTGGCAAGCTCTAAGGTTGCTGCCTCAATTACATTGAAACCTTGATCTTCTAGAAAGAATACAGCACTGAGGCGTACTTCGGCGTTATCATCGATAACCAGTATTGTGGGCTTTTCCATAGGAAGAATTTTTATTGTTATAGAGTTTCAGCGGAGCATAGTGTGCTCCGCGAATATAAAATTATAACCAACGGATGATTGTACTTAGGGTATGGCTTTCACCTGGTGCAAGTTGCACGGCATCGTCCATTACGTTACACGCTTCTAAACACAACATCTTGTGGTATTCATCATCATTAAAGTTACTTAAACGCTGTGACTTTTCAATCCATGGGTTCCAAAGCACACAAGAAGTTGAGTTTTCACGTTTTACTTCAATAATGCCCGCAGGCGTGTTGATGGTTTGCACTGGGCTTGCTTGGGTGTATACCATATCGGTTTCGCGGGCAAAGCCAACCACTTCAGTTTGCTCAAATGGACCTTCACCAAATTCGATATATTTCGCGCCTTGTAACCCATCTACTGTGGTATTACTTACTTCTGGCGTTGGGAAATACGTGTGTAAGGCTTGCGTTAACGTAAATGGCGCATCACCAATATTGATATTGGTCAGTCGCACTTCAAGCTTGTCTGATAACACAAACTCGACCTCTAATTGTGACGTGTGTGGCCAGTATTGCGCTTCAACTAAGGTCATCGGTAGTGTGAGTTTAACGGTAATTTCATCGCTTTTTTCTTCAACGCTGTGCGCACGCCAAAGTAGCTTGCGAGCAACCCCATGAATTGGCCAATCCGCTTTGCTATGTACGCCAAACCAAGGCCAACAGATTGGAATACCACCGCGTACTGGTTTACCTTCAAGGTAATCTTCCGCCTCAGAAACCCAAATTAAATTGCCTTTTCCTGCTGGTGTAAACTCGGTAAGTTGCGCGCCCTGTAAAAAGATCTTCGCTTGGCAAAATGCACTGTCGACCCAAATATACTCTAGTCCGGACTCAGTGCGCTCGATTGAAACTGAAGGTGATAATTCCATGGTGATTCCTACGTCAACTCAATGATATGCCTACCTTACCACTTAAATACTACGAGTAAACTGTTATCCATCCAATTTGAAAGTTATTCAATTATACCAATGCGGTAGCACCGTGAGAGCGTTGCTCTCACGATTTATGGAACTTGAGGATTGGGCTAAAGCTATACTTTAAATTTGCCCACCAGCTCTGTGAGTGTGCTCGACAATGAATGTAATCTCACGCCATTTTGATTGGTATTCACAGCGATATCACTCACGCTATCCGCAGCATTTTTAATTTCCACCACGTTGCGATTAATGTCTTCAGCAACATGTTGCTGCTCTTCAGCTGCGGTGGCGATTTGCGTGTTAAGGTCGCTAATATTGACAATCGCTTGGGTAATTTCACTAAATTGTTGTTGCGCTGAGTTTGTCAGTTCAACCGTTTGCTCCGTACGCGTTAGGCTGCGCTTCATTTCTCCCGACACCATTTCCGTCATTTTTCTGAGCTTATCAAGCTGAGAGGCTATTTCTTCCGTCGATTCCGAGGTACGCTGCGACAACGCACGTACTTCATCGGCCACAACAGCAAAACCACGACCATGTTCACCTGCCCGTGCCGCCTCTATTGCAGCATTTAACGCTAAAAGATTAGTTTGTTCCGCTATGCCTCGGATCACGCTGAGTATCGACATAATATTTTCGCTTTCGGTGTCGAGTTGCATGATGTCTGCGGTTGCCTTATTGATCACTTCAGATAATGTGGTGACGCTCTCGACAGACTCTGTGATCACCCTTTGGCCCAACTCAGATGCTTGCTGAGTTTGTCCTGCAAGCTCAGCCGCATTGGCACAACTTGCCGCCACTTCATTTGCGGTTGCCGCCATCTCATTAATTGCGGTGGCAGCCATTTCAAGCGCTTGCTGTTGTTGACTGGTAGCACCCGTGAGCTGATCAGACTGCGAAGCGGTTTGTCGTGAGGTTTCGTTAACTTGCTGGGCACACTCATTGATTTGCGTCACCAGCTCAGCAATGAGATTTAAAAACAGATTAAAGCTCGTCGCCAGTTTGCCTGTTTCATCCTGAGCTTTAATGTCTAAACGCTGCGTTAGATCACCACCGCCTTGCGAAATTTCAGTTAAGCCATCACTCACTTCTACAATAGGCGCTGAAATCAACTTAGAAATATAGCTTGCCAGTAACAAGAATACGGTGATCAGGACTGCACTTAGAATCAATATTGTCAGCGTCATCGCATTGGCTGCAGCCATTACCTCACCTTTTTCAACTAAGCCAATAAACTTCCAGCCTAATTTGGGTGCTGTATAGATGTTGGCAAAATAGTCTTGCCCGTTAATTTCGAGCTCAAATAGCCCATCTTTATTTTGAGCCAACTCACGATAGCGGCCGTTAGCAATGTCTGCCAACTTTTTAAATCTATGTTCGGAGAATTTGGCATCGACCAACACATTTCCAGTGTCTTCTACTAGCATCAAATAGCCGGTTTCACCCAATTTGATATTTCGGATAATTTTGGTCAATCCTTGCAGTGACACATCCATACCTTGGACACCCACGGTTTGGCCATTGGCAGTTATCGCTTTTACCGTCGACACAATCACCATATCATCCGGCGCCCAGTAATAGGCACTAGTGCGGATCGTCTCGCCATTTCCCGATTGTCCTGTTTGATACCAAGGACGCTGCCTAGGATCGTAGTTTGCATTTACTTCACCTAGAGGCCATTGAATATAACCACCTTGCTGATTTCCCATGTAAATATAGGCAATACCGGGGTGCGTGTTACCAAAGTGCTCAAATAACGAATATGCTGCTTGCTCTGTTTTGCTTCCTGCTTTCGAATTAAGTCGAGTGGTGCTGGTTGAATCCATATAAGTTTTCACGTCTTGCTGCGCACTCAAGACTTGTGCATGGGTTGCTAAATAGTCTACGTTTTTTGCAATTTCATCAAAAAACATCAGGATACCATTCTCAACCTGTAACGCCTCTCGATCACTGAGCTCCGAGAAAGTCTCTATCCCCTGCTGCCGAGTTTGGCTGATAATAAGCCCCGCGATGATTAACAAAGGAAGCGCGATTGCCGTTGCGAAAGACAGCTTTAATTTTTGCGATATATTCATGAATAAACACCATTTCACAGATAGTAAAAATATAGTGAGGGATAGGCTATTGGGCAAGAATGACATACAAATGTGATCACTTGTTCGTCTTATATTCATCTTGGGTATGGTTAAATGTTGGGTAACTTTGAGGTCAAATAGGCCGCAGTGTTACTATGGATAATTCAATCAAGGACCATAAAATTTATCTGCTTTCTGCAAGGATAAGTTTGGTGGTCTACAATTTGTAAGAGGTTTTTGCGCTCAACCATTTAACAACGGGATAAATATGTTAAAACTTTCAACCATCTCACTCGGATTAGGTCTAGCACTTTGCTCTAATTCAGTGCTTGCCGAAAACTCAGAAATTGACGCGTTAAAACGCCAATTAGCTGAACTTCAGAAGAAACTCACGCAGCTAGAACAAAAAGAGCAGGCGCGGGCACAACAGGAAAAGATCGCTAAGGCTGAAAAAGCCGAAACTAAAACTCAAGTTGCAGCTGCTGAAACAAAACCGACTATCAAAGTTGGCGGCGCGATCAGAACCAACTACAGCCATACGTCTTATGACGATGACAACAAGAACCGTGGCGGCGATTTTGACTTCGATATTTTCAGATTGAACTTCTCTGGCAATGTCGGTGGCTTTGGTTTAAATGCCGAAATCCGCTTTTTCGACTATATGACTGCGGTAAAATACGCTTACCTCGACTATGACTTTGCCGACCATTGGCAAGCTCAGGTTGGTATGACTAAAGTACCTTTTGGTAACTCACCTTACAATTCGCACAACTGGTTTTTTAACACTACCTATTACATTGGTCTTGAAGATGACCACGACATGGGGGTGGTATTTAAACGTAAAGTGGCAGACAACTGGCAGCTTGACCTTGGCTTTTTCAAAAACGATGAGCTAGGTGGTGTCGATGGTTACGTGGATGACCGCAGCGATCGCTACTCTTATGACGTGGTAGGTTTCCGTAAAGCGGGCGATGGCGTTTATGACGACCCAACGCAACCAATCGGCGAATACAACACCTTTGTTGGTCGTTACGCGTATCATATTGAACATAGCGGTGGCACAACTGAAATTGGCGTCTCCGGCCTTGCCGGTGGCCTTCACGATGGTAATGACCGAGCAGGTGATTACAACGCGTGGGCACTACACTTAAATAGTAACATTGGCCCTTGGAACTTACAGTTACAACACGGTGAATACCAGTACGATATTGACGATGTAAACCGTATGGCGGTAGGCGCTTATGCGTTTTATGATTCCATCGCGGCAGAAGCCACCATGTCGAACTTTAATGTAGCGTACAACCTGCCAGTTGAATTAGGCCCAATTACCGATCTGCAATTTTATAACGACTTCGGTATTATTTACGACAAATCCGATAACACCGAAGACACTTGGATGAATGTTACAGGTGTGTCACTCGCTGCGGGTGCGTTCTTCACCTATGTTGATTTAGTTCACGCGAAAAACCAGCCGTTTATTGGTGGTTCAATCGCAGGCGATAGTGACGAAAGCGAGCGTCGCTTCAACATTAACTTCGGTTATTACTTTTAATCTTTGGGATTAACCTTAGGTATTAAATCAAAAAGACGATGCACTAGTTGGTGCATCGCCTTTTTATTTCCTTGTTTTCTGTAATACCAATACGATCAGCCTCTACTCTGTGGCTGCCCTCCAACCAAGGCGCTCTGCTTCAGCGGCAGCAAATTGAGGTAAATCTGCGGCGATAAATTGTTTGTGCAGTATTTGCACACCAAGCAAATGATTGATCACGGCATCTAGTTGCACTTTGAGTGAATCATCGGCGTCTGGTGAATCATGTAACTCAAATAGCGTATTTACCGCTTCAAAGTCTAATAAACCTGCGGCTTCTACAGCTTGTCTAGATAAGTACTTATCAGCCAACACGCGCATTGCAGCCCACTTTTTCTCATCTGAGTGCGCCGGTGGTGCCATAAAAGCAAACTTTTCTCGCTCATACAGTACTTCTGGCAGCAATCCTTTCATCGCTTCGCGTAACACGTACTTTTCTTTACGATCTTTAATGCGATATTGCGGGGGAATGGTAAAGGCAAACTCTGCGAGGTGATGATCTAAAAAGGCAGGCCTTGCCTCCATCGAATTGGCCATGTCGACCCTATCACCGCCCCAAGTTAATATTTGCCCTTCAAGCATGGTTTTAATCCATACATACTGGGCTTTATCAAGTGGATGGCGAGACTCCAACATGGCATCATCTAAAGTCTCAGCGATTGCTTTGCCTGCGTCATAACCCGTGAGTATTCCTCTGTGTTCGGCGGCAACGAGTTGATGGGCAAAGTGACTGCATGACAGCCAAGGCTGCAAACAACTTGGTGTGAAACCAACCACCTCATCTAATGCTGCACTATCGTATTGCTCACGGGAAAGCATAGCCCCCTTAAACAACTTATTGCTGTCTTCCAGCATGGTTTGCCACTGAGCTTTTTCGGTGTCATCAAGTTCATCTAAGCCATATAAAAACAGGTCTTTTCTAAATGCGGGATAACCCGCAAAAAGCTCATCGGAGCCTTCTCCGGTCATCACAACTTTATAATTAGACTCGTTAACTTGCTGGCTCATCAAGTATTTCGCAACACCAAGCGTGTTATAAATGGTTCTTTCGGTATGCCATAAAGTTCGTTCAAAATGGCCATATAGCTCGTCACCGCTCAACGACATAATATGATGATCGGCCTTGGTGGCTTGTGCCATCTGTTTTGCAATCGGCGTTTCGTCGTACTCAGCACTATCAAAGCCTATGGTAAAAGCCTTAATTGGTGCTTGCGCCGCAGCTGAAGACAAACCCAAAATAGCGCATGAATCTATGCCACCACTTAAGTAACACCCTACCGGGACGTCTGCGGTGAGTCTCAACTGCACCGCTTCTAGCAGCTGTTTGCGCACGCCATCAATGTAGTATGCTTCATCTTTGCTATTTAAATACGCTTGCGCCTTCGGAAAGTTAACATCCCAATAAGGTCTATCTTCAATGCTAAAACCTTGTTCGCTTCTGGTGATACTAACAACATGTCCAGGTTTGATTTGATGTACATTCGCAAATGCCGTGCTGCCGGGCACCATGACTTGGATCAGTTGATGAAATAGGCCTTCACTTGAGAATCGGCGTTTAACTTTAGGGTTGGCAAACAGCACTTTCAGTTCTGAGCCAAACACAATTTCGTCTTCTGTTTGGGTGTAGTACAAAGGTTTAATACCAAAGCGGTCTCTAACTAAGTGCAACGTATCGGTTTGTTGGTCATACAATGCAAACGCAAACTCACCGCGCAGATGCGTCAGCATCTCATCAAGGCCAAGCTGCTGATATAAGTGCATGGCAATTTCTGAGTCGCTTTTACTTTGGAACCTTGCCCCTTTTGCTACCAGCTCAGCTCGGATCCGCGCGTAATCGTAAAATTCGCCATTGTGCGCCAACATTAGGCGCTTATCAGAACTTATAAAGGGCTGTCGACCTCGTTGCTCGTCAAGGTCGATTATCGACAGTCTGGCGTGACTAAATCCCACGCCAGCCATTTGTTTATAGCCAAAACCATCGGGACCACGATGATGTTGAATGGCTGCCATGTTTACCAATAATTGATTATCTATTTGTGTTTGCGCTTGCGTTGAAAAAATACCAGCAATTCCGCACATAATATCTCCCTAAACCACATCCATCACAGTACTGGCGCGCTGCACCATACAGGTCAATAAGGCTTGGCGTAAAAAGACGGCACCACGTGCCTGACTAAAATACCAATTGTGTGGCGTGGCATCTAAACTGGTGCACAGCTCTTCACCTCGAGCCAGAGGATGAAGCACTATCGCATCGGGCTTAAAGGGGGAGTCTGCGCTCAATTTAAACGACTTTCCATAGGTTTCGAAGCTTTCACCAACCCATGCAATTGAGTTGATATACACCACATCAAGCTCAGGCAAAACGGCGTTCAAGTCATGGCCGATAGACACCTTAACCCCCGCTTCCTCTAGCTGGGCTAATTGCTCGCTCGACACCGCTTCCTCGACACTCTCGTCGTAGAGCAGGAATATTTCGTCCACAATGCGCGGAAAATGCGTAAACATTTTCAGCAGGCTACGTACCGTACGCATTTGACTCGGCACGCCAATCACACCAATTTTTATAGGGCTAAAGGCTTCGCTGTCAGGGAGTAATAACGACGGCCGCCATTTGAAGATAGTGTAGAGATCGGACATCGCTTGTGTTGGGTGCTCATCAATGCCATTACCAGCGTTGATAATTGGAATGCGTAGGCTGTGGATCATCTCTTCAATAGACTCCACTGAGGTGTCACGTAAGACAACACAATCGCCATAATTATTGAACATCTCGGCGACATCCTGCAGCGACTCTCCTTTCGCAATGCCCGTTGAGGAACGATCGGTGATCGACATAATATCGCCCCCTAAGCGGTGCCATGCACTTTCAAACGACAGCCGGGTACGGGTGCTGGGTTCATAAAACGCACTGATCAAAATTTTGCCACTGAGCGGCGAGCTGAACCTTGCTGGATTACTTTCATATTTCGCGGCGAGGCGGAATAACTGGATCAGCACGTCTCGATCAAGATGGTCGACACTGATAATGTGCTTGTTCTCCAAACAATGCAGCCTGTCACCGTCTTCTTGTATCGCTCTGAGTAATGCTTTGGGATGTGCATCCCCGTAAACATCCGGCTGCGCTCGATTAAACTCTACTTGCTGCGCACTTACCATAACTGCCTCTTTTTAAAGTCAATAAGGAACATAACGACAAGGACAACAGGACATAAACAACTGAGCACTATGGCCAGCCAAATTAAACTAGAAAATGCGCCCAATGAGATCATACATCCTCCACTTTGCTTTGCGTGCCCAACGCTTGCCAATGGAATGATTGCTGACTAAAACGCCAAGCAATCACACAAATTAATAACGACACCGCACAAGAAACTAATGCAGCGACATAAAAACCAATATAAAAATACCCAATCAAACCTGATACCGTGCCAAACAACATAGCCCAGCCAGCGCTATTTCCCGTCATTCGCGCAAAGTACAAACCAAATACGATAGGCCAAATGGTGCTGGCGACGAAGGCACCAGCGAAGTTCAACAAGGCACCCAGCGTGGCGATTTTTGGTAAACACAAAAGCCAAGTTACTACACCTAAGATGACAATAATCCACTTAGCACTTTTTAAGCGTTCGCTATCGCTCGCCTTTGGTTTGATGTACTGCAGATAAATATCCTGATTGATGAGATCTGACGTTGCGGCGAGCAGAGAGTCCAAACTCGATGCTAGCGCTGAGAACACCACAATGAACAGAATGATCGAGCCGGTATAGCCGAGCACTTGGCTTGCAACCAAGGGTCCCACCATATCGGCGCTAGCGGGATACAAACCTAAACTCGGCGCTGCCAGCGCAATAAACCCAGTTACGATGGGGATCGGTAGCCACAGGAGTCCCGCGATAAAATACGCCTTTTTGCCCACCCCACCTTTAAATGCAAACGCCCTTGACCACCATACGTTGCTGTGAAAAATTTCTCCTAAACCAAAAAAGATATTGTTGAATAAAAACATCACAGCGGCAGGAAAAAGCAGGTCGAGTAGCTTGGGGTGGTCGCTACTGAGTTTTTGGTGAATTGGTTCAAGCCCAACATTCATCGCCACGACAATGGCAATTCCGACGACACCTGCCAAAATAATAATGGCTTGTAGAAAGTCCGTGGCGATCACCGCTTTTAGACCGCCAAAGAGCGTGTAGACCACACACATCAGCAGAATAATCGACATACCAAGGTGATAATCAAGGCCACTTAGGGTGTGTAGCAAGATGCCACCGGCCATGCCTAGGCTGACGAGCCAGCTCATGGCATACACGAAAGAGATCAGCAAAAAGACCCACCAAGTAAAACGCCCAAACCGCAACCGCATAAAGTCACCACTGGTGTAGCCGTGGGGTAGTAAAGTTTTGATGCGTTGACTAAGCGGCGCAAATAGCAGCAATCCGAATGCAGCACAGGCGTAGCCTATCATGCCCCAAATGCCAAACTGATAAGTGAGCTGTGGCGCAACTAAAGTGGTGTTACTGGTGACCCAAGTTGCCATCGCAGTGGCGCAAGCAAAGGCCAATCCGACATTCCTACCGGCCAGCGCAAATTCATTATGTGACTGCACGCGCCTGCCAATCCACCAGCCAAAAAATACCCATAGCAAAGCAAACGCTAGGGCGAGACCGAGCGCCAACGAAGCATTTATCATACGCTTTCCTTATCGTGCGCTTGCTTATTGCCTACCACAATCATTCCTACAAGCAGCACAAATAGACACAAGCCCAGTACAAACAGCACAAGCGCCAACGTTAACTGATGATGTTTGACTGAAAATGAGACCGACGTTTGTGCCGAGTTAGCAGAAGAGCTATCTAAGGTTGCGAGATAATCACCATCGGCCAAGCCACTAATGGTTACCGCTTGTTGAGTCGGCTGAAGCGAAAGGGAGAGGGAGTAAGGCTCTGAAAGATGTTGAATGGATAGCTGTGTTGATTGTTGTTGAGGTGGACCCGTACGCTCAATGTGCAGCGTAATAAACCCAGCAGTCACGACCTCATCGCTCACCCTCAGCGAGGCGGCAAGCCCATTACAGCTTGCAGCAACTAAGACTAAGGTTACTACTCGGGCGATCCACATCCTCATAATCCCTAACTGCGGTTATCCAAGCCTGAATTCACCGCAAGTATTGCTATCCACGTTATTCTAGTAGTAACAAAGACTAGCCCAAGGATCAAATTTGTCTAGTATAGACTCACCCAATTTCATCCTCACTTTACATTTATTCTTCTGTTTTTATTGCTCTTTTTTGAACACATTGCAGCAGTAAATTACTCCCAGCTTCGACATCATGCCAATGACTCCATTCATCTGGCGCATGGCTAACGCCGTTGAGTGATGGAATAAATATCAGCCCCGTGGGACACACTTCTGAAAAAAACTGGCTATCGTGACCAGCACCACTTGGCATGATTTGATAATTCAGTGACAAGGCCTCTGCCTGTTGGCTAATAAATTCAACCATCTCAGGTGTGCACTTCATTGGAGACAACCAACTCACCTGCTCGTATTCAAACATTAAATGGTGTTTCCGAGCGATGGCAGAAAGCGCTTTACGACAGGCAATTTCAAGGTTCTCCATCACCGTTTCGTCCATATCACGCGCGACGATGGTGAAATCCACCTCTCCAGCAATCGTATGTGCAAAACCCGGCTTTAATTCTGCCTTACCGACGGTGATCCTCGTGGTATCTGTGCCGTCCTCTGCAATAATGCGGTCTAACTGGTAGGCAAAATCAGCCAGTCCCATAAAGGCGTCGCTGCGCATCTCCATAGGTGCCGTGCCTGCGTGGTCGGCCTTCCCAATTAATTTCACCATCCATTTAAATACCCCTGAAATCCCTTCCACCACACCAATTTGAATGCCTTTTTGATCAAGCACAGGTCCTTGCTCTATATGTAATTCAAAAAAACTATTTATTTGCTCAGGTTCTAGCCTCGCATTCAGTGCATCCATAGGGTCTAACCCTTGCGCGCGCATGGCATCGCTAAGCATACAGCCATCCGCATCATGACTTGTGAGCAATTGATGAGGCGTTAATTTTCCAGTGAGCGCTTGCGCCCCGATCATGCCACCAAAACGCCCTTCTTCTTCACTGGTACCGATGACCCAAATCGGTCTATCTAATTGCACATTGTGCTCTTTTAAAATACGAATACACTCAAACCCCGCAATGACGCCCAAGGTGCCATCAAACATGCCACCTGCTGGTACACTATCGAGATGAGAGCCAATGATCACCGCGGGTTTTGCTACAACCTCCGGGCTGGTCATTTCAATAATCACATTGCCAGCGCCATCCATACGACTCACAAACCCTTCGCTTTGTGCGCATTCCATCAGCCATTTACGCGCTGCAAAATCCTCATTGCTAAAACCTTGGCGATAAATTCCCTTATCCTCATGGTTATAGCCGAACTCCGCGAGCGCAAATAAGGTAGACTTAAGACGTTCTAAATTTACTTGCATACTTTGCTCCTCAACGTTTCAGTCGCACCACTTCCCTGTATTTAACCTGAGATCAGATTCGCTATTTTAAACACTGACGTCCGACTGAGAATCTCTTTGCTTTAGCTTAGTTGAAAATTCGCGAATTTCAGCCGCTGTGATATGCTTTTAATAATTGGCTGCTGGTTAACAATGTTAGCTCAGATCATCGTGATGCGCTGTCAGTTCAGCACTCCCGAAATATGAGGATGCCTATGCGTAAAAAAATCCCCTTGTTCAATCGTTGTTTTTGGCTTCATATTGCTGGCATCGTCTTTGTAGGTCTTGGCTTTATCGGCATGGCACTGCCTGTTATGCCTACCACCATCTTTTTCATTCTCGCCCTTGCTTGCTTTACTCGTTCATCTCCCAAGCTAGAGAATTGGCTACTCAACCACCCAAAATTTGGCCCGAGTCTAGTTGCATGGCGACAACATCAAGTGATCCCCATAAAAGGCAAGGTTGGCGCTGCGGTTGGTATGAGTGTTGGTTTACTGGCTTTGAGTTTTAGTGGCGCACCTGTTTGGGTGATTTGGTCTGTCGCGATAACTGAGGCTGCAGTACTCAGCTATATTTTTACACGTCCATCAGCCATCCCTGTGGCGTAAAAAAGCAACACTTATAACAAACAAAATAAAAACAAGATAAATACATATACAACCCACCATTTACATTGAGTACCTTTTTGAGGTATACAGTTTGTTCTTGTAAAAGAAACAATAACAAGTTGAGATACCATGAAAATAAAAATAACTTACCTAGCCACTTTGCTAGGGTTACTACACGGCACAGCAAATGCCCAACAGGAATACCCTCTATTTCCTGGTGATCCACTCGTCGACCAGCAATGGCACTTGAAAAATACAGGGCAGAGCGCATTCTCTGATCGCGGCGGTATTGCAGGAGAAGACTTAAACCTCAGCCTTACCCATGCGCTTGGAATCATGGGAACTGGCGTAACCACCGCAGTCATTGATGGTGGTGTCGAGCTAACTCACCCTGACCTCATTGGCAACGTAAAACCTGGTTCATGGGATTTTCTCACTGACTCTCCTGATTTAAAACCAGCCAACAGTGGGGATAGCCACGGGACTGGTGTAGCAGGTATTATTGCCGCAAGCGCATTTAACGGTATTGGTGGCCGTGGTGTTGCACCAAGAGCAGGACTCGTCGGATTTAATTTACTCCAAAATGGTAACATGGAGAACTGGTTACAGTCTCACGGTATGTACTCTGACGGTTTCAATAAAGCTTCCTTTGATTTTCCTCGAGTATTTAACCAAAGCTATGGCCGTACCCTTTCATCGCCGCAGACATTCAATTATGACTTTTCTCCTTGGTTACAAACTTATGAAGAGGCTCAAGAAGAGATCACTACCACAAGTCATAGTGGCCGCGGTGCTATTTTCGTAAAATCTGCTGGTAATGGTTATCAAGTGCAAAGTTTTAACGCTAGCGGATTAGGTCCTGGCTACCTATGGTTCTCCAATCGCAACCATGGCTTACCAATGCAAAACGTTAACTTAGAGCGTATTGATACCAGCTACTGGAACTTAGTCGTCTCAGCGTACAATGCGGATGGTAAGCGTTCCTCGTATTCAACAGTAGGCTCTAGTGTGTTCGTCAGTGCGCCGGGGGGAGAGTATGGCTCAACAACACCAGCGATTATCTCAACCGATATCAGTGGCTGTGATTGGGGCAGAAACCCAGCGAACCTTCGTAATAGTTTACATGGTGGGCACCCGCTCGATCCAACCTGTGATTATAACGCGACTATGAATGGCACCTCTTCTGCAGCACCCAACACGACTGGTGCAATTGCGCTAATCATGTCTGCAAACCCCGCGTTAACTTGGCGCGATGTTAGACACATTTTAGCTTCAACAGCGCGTAAAATTGACCCAGACCAGCCGGGCGTTACATTGACCTTTAACAATGTAGCTGGTGAGGCACAACAATATGATGCTATCCCAGCATGGCAAACTAATGCGGCAGGGTATGACTTCCATACCTTCTATGGTTTTGGCGCCATTGACGTTGATGCGGCAGTAAATATGGCTCGTTTCTATAATGTGGACAGGGGTAATTTCACGATTACACCTTGGCAGCAAGTTAATGCGAATGTCACCATTCCTGACGGTAGCCTTGCTGGCGCAGAAAGCTCGCTACAAGTTGACAACGATGTCACCGTTGAAGCGGTACAGATCCGAGTGACCGGTGAGCATACCAGTACCCGTGACGTTGCAATTGAACTCATTTCTCCATCAGGTACTCGTAGTGTGTTAATGACACCAAGAACAGGTACAATTTCAGGACGTAATGGTTTTAACGATATGCAAATGCTATCACACCACTTCTACGGCGAGTCAGCACAAGGCCAGTGGACCCTTCGGTTAATTGATACCCAAGGTGAGGACGAAGCTTTTATCTTTGATCCACGTAACGGCGCTCCGGATATTCAAGCGGTGCATCGAAATAACGCACAAGATGGCGTGTTAACCTCTTGGCAAATTCGTTTTATTGGTCATAACTAAGGAGAACCACTATGAAAGCATTCGTTTTAACTGCCTTACTACTTAGTGGCCAAGCACTTGCGGCAAACGATGGATTAATTGAGTTAACTGAAGCGCCACAAGGTGCGGAAATAAAGATCAACAATCAATCATTTGTTTCACTTGAGGAAAGCAACACCACACTGGTTAAAGGGTTGAAACTACAATCACCAGTAACTGGGGAGGTGTATACCGTAACCGGTGAGATTATCGTTGAACACCTTACGATGATTAACGCCAATACTTTCGCTAGCGACAATAATCTAATTTTAAGCTACGTCCGTGGTAACCGAGCTATCTATCGCCACGCCGACGCACACACTGACCTCACAACTTTGAATGCATATTTACGTGTACAAGCAGGAGTACTGAGCACTCAGATAGGCTTACAGCTTGACGGTTTGGAAAGCGAGTAATACTTAGTAGAGAGGCTAAATGCCTCTCTACTGATTAGCCAAACGCTTTAAAAGCATCATCCAGCGGAGTATGCGCGATATGATTCACGTAGTTACTCATGACCTTTTGACTTAGCGCTAAGATAATTTCCAGCAGATTTTGTTTGGTATAACCTGCTGCAAAAAATGCTTTGGTTTGCGCATCGCTCAACTTGCCACGTTCGCGTAGCATTTCAAGTGTTGTTGCACGCAGCACTTCTAGCTTCTCATCGCCAAGTGGTGCTTGCTCACGCAGCGCTTTGACCAATTCATCACTTACTTTCATTGATTTTGCAATGGCAGCATGAGCTGGCACACAGTAGTGACACTCATGTTCTACATTAATCGCTTGCCACACCACAGTTTTTTCGTCGTTATTGAACGAGCTATTTAAAAAAGCCTCATGTAACACTTGATAACCGTGCAGGTGCTCTGGTGATTCCGCCATTACCCCATGAAGATTCGGAATACGTCCAAACGCTTGCTGGGACTTCTCAAGTAATGGTTTACCTTTTTGCGGTGCAGATTCTACGGTATGGATTGTAAAGTCAGTCATCAGTTGCTCCTCTTGGTGCATTTTGTATTGGTATAACCTGAGATCTAACAAACCTCAGGTTAACTACTCATTGGGTGCTAGACTAACCTTACTTGAATGACCATTCAAATAACTATTCGCTATAGTAAACACAATAACTGTCTAAATTAATATGAAATTTAATTAGCTACTGACTGGTCGAGCGCCAAGCCAGCAGCGTTGGGATCAAAAGTAAATTTTGTTCTCAGCGTAGTCGATAATGAGCTTATCATCGTTAAAGTTACTTAAACCCAGCAGGATAAACGGCTCATCTTTATATCCAAGCACCTCAAACACAGGCATATCCGATAAGTGGCTTTCGGTATTGATGATTTCCTTGCCTCCTAAGCTAAAGCGCAGTGATCCTATGGCCACCTTTTTAGTTGCTTGGTCGTTTAACCCGCGGCTGATATCTTCTTCGCCCAGCGTTAATGTTAGTTTATTGGCCAAGTGTGAGTTGATGTAATTGGTTGGAGCGCCGGTATCAAGCACGGCGTCTACTTCTACGCCATTAAAACTTGCTGTCAGCTTGATAAAATTGTTATCTATTTTAAAACTTTCACTCTCCAAGCCCTGTGTCACACTACTTGGGCAAGCCCCTTGATACAAACTCAGCTCATTATTTTTAAAATCAAACACATTACAATATTGCGACATATATCCATGCCCCAAAATTCCAGGCAAGACGCCTTCCACATCTAAGCGGGTCATATCTTTAAATACATAAGGAAGCGACTCTGCTGCTAAGTGGCCGACGCTGGTGTGGTCTATCGTTGCCAATACTAGCTCAGAGCTGCCACTTGCGCCTTGCACGTCCATTTTGCTTAGCTTATCTTCTGGCAAGGCAAGTGCTGCTTTCAGATTAACCGGTAAAATACCAACATTCGCAGCACTGTCTAAAATCATAGGATGGGTAACCGTATGGTTAAGCGTTGCCATCACATAGGCATGACCTTTCTCGGTATATTTCATCGGTAAGGTGAGCGATTGTGGCGCGGTAGACGCGGTGATCCCACAACCAACGGTGGTACATGCCAATGCTGATAAAATAATTGCTCTCATAATCTTGCTCTCAAACTGTTGATGTCGTTGTTGAGCTAACTATGCCGAGCAATTGTCAAGCAATTATCAAGTTAGTCGAGAAAACCTCAGCGAAAAGCTAGCGCCTTGATTTTCAGCACTGGTCGCGGTCAATGTCGCCCCCATCAACTCGGCAAGTTGACGGCAAATTGGTAAACCGAGCCCCAAACTGGATGTATCGTGGCGCGACCCCTGCGCACGATAAAAGCGCTCAAACACCTGCTCGAGTTGATTAGGCGACATACCTTGGCCGCAGTCAGCAACCGTAATCACCAGTTCATTGTCTTGATAGCTGAGCTGTAAGGTCACAACGCCACCATCAGCGCCATATTTAAAGGCATTATCTAATAAGTTCACCACTATCTGTCTGACTCTTCCGGCATCAAGCGTCACGCTCACATCTTCTTGAATATCTGCGTCCAATTTCACGCCTCGCGCTTCGGCCTGTGCTTGGTAACGCACTAAGGTCGATGTTAACAGCTCAGAGAGATTTACTCGTGTTGATGCCAACGTCAGCTGCTTTGACTCGGTTAATGACAACAAACACAGGTCGTCGATAATACGGTTAACGTTGTGAAGGTCTTGGGTTATCACCGCTAACTGAGCCTTATCCATCGGGACTATACCGTCTTCCATCGCCTCCAAGCGCGAACGAATGCCGTTAAGTGGTGTTCTAAGCTCATGAGATAAGTCGGAGTTCATTTGTTTATATTGCTGATGCAAACCTTGTAGCCAAGCCGCAAGATTATTGAAACTACTGATGATTTCACCCACTTCATCATGACGTTTTAGCGCTAAGCGGGTGTCTAACTCGCCCGACTCTATCGCCTTAAAGCTACGTTTGAGCTGTTTAAGTGGCGACAAAAAGTACCACGACCCCAACCAAGCAAGTAATGCAGCAATAATCGATAAGATGACCAAAGTAAGCATAAAATCATCCAGCATAGCTTGCTGCAGCGCTTCCTTTTCAAACGACCTATCTAGCAATACTTCAGGCAACCAAAACAACTCACTCTGTGGTGATAACACATATTGTGCCTCATTAAATTGCACCACAAACGCCGCAACACCGGGATGATGAATTGAAAATTGATGACCGGATTTGACCTGCTCATAGTCTATGGTGAGATCGGGGTTGAGGATCTTTACATCCGCTGTTGAGTTAGCATCTCGCCAAATAAATAGCTGCTCAGGAAAGGTTGATGCTAAAAACGTTAACGTCGCTTCTGGGCTTGCAAAGGTGTTGCCAGCCAATGCTTCTTCCACTAAGTCATCATCAAGCAATGAATGACCAAACGTTACCGCACTTTGCTTATTAAATGCTAAAAAAGTGCGCTCGGCTGAGTTTTTAGATAGTTGATAAAAGCTTCCGAGTAGCGCAAAGGTGCAAAGCGCCACAAGTAAGGTAAATTTGGTTTTTAGCTTCATGAAGACACCTTACGCGCAATAAATTGATAGCCTTGCCCGTAACGCGTGGCGATAAACTTGGGCTCAGCCTTGCTATCACCCAGTTTTTTACGAAGGTTTGCTAAATGAGTATCGACTGCCCGATCCGTAATAGGCGCATCACTTCCCCATACTTGTTCGATTAATTGCGCGCGGCTAAATACTTGTTGCGGCTGCTTGGCCATGGTCAGTAATAACTCGAACTCCACCGCCGTTAACGCTGGTGTTTGCTGTGTTACCGTCACCGATTTGCTCTCAAGGTTGATACTTAAGCCATCAAACAACAAAGCGGCACTCTGCTGACCGCGATAGCTACGTTTACATAGTGCCTTTGCTCTTGAGATCACTTCTCGTGGGCTGTAAGGCTTACATACATAATCGTCCGCACCAAGCTCAAATCCCTCAAGACGATCGGTTTCAGACACTTTGGCGGTCACCATAATGGTAGGAATGTTGCGCGCAACGGCGTCTTTAAGTAACTCACGGCCATCACCGCCGGGTAGCATGACATCTAAAATAGCGAGTTGAAATGTTAGGTTTTGTAGGGCTCGGTGGGCATCTGGGGCGTTATCGAAATGGACAACCTGCATATCCGCTTGTGCCAGATATAAATTTAATATCTCAGCACTGCTTGGGTCATCTTCTACATATAAAACTGTATATTGGTCAGACATAGGGAGGCGCTTTTTGTCCTGATTGTAATTATTAGATGTAAAATTGTGAAGCACAAAAGTCTTGGATAATCAGGCAAGAATGTTGGGGTTAATTGTGCGCGATAGGAAATATCGCTTTTTACCACTTTGGAGCGAGAAGAAACGTCGCAACTTTTGACTTTCTACTACGGCAACTTTTGCATGACCCTACATACTCTCTTTTCACCTGTACTGCAGTACAAAATATCGCCTTTTGGATTTTCGAATTTTAGGGATTTAGCATTAGAGAGAAGTGTACTCATATTTGAAATATTGACAGCCAGGTCATCTTTACAACTTTTGTCGCACTCCCCCAGCAAGAATCGGTATTCTTTTTGATATTCAAATGTTTGCCCCTTCACAGAAAGCGACTTCTCCATTATATCGTTAGAATATTTGATTGCGCCATGCTCAACTTTTAAACCAGTAATTTTCGTAATTGCGCTCACATACTTATCAATGTTTTGCGCGGGTAATAAAACAAAATAGGGACCAAAGTCTTTCAGCATTTTTTCAATACTATTCTCAAATTTGTTGTATTTCCCAATAATAGACCAACTTTGCAACCAGCTGTCAGACTGTTCTTTTAATGGATAAACCAACAAGCTTTTAATAGAGCCTAAATTTAAAACTTGACCATGCTCAGTATAAATTTCAGGAAATTCATGTCCACTATCTCTGCTCCAGTACCCTAAACACGACTCTGCTTGGTCACCCCGTCCGATTTCTTCGCATAACCTATAATAGTGAGGAGTTCTAAAAAGTACCGAGCCATTTTTAAAGCTCTCTAGATGCTCCCTACAGGAAAAAAACTTAATGAGTGAATATGCTGTTTGTTCCTCTATATTTCTCATAGCCGACTTTCTCCTAAACTGACTTTTTTTCTTCCCATTAGTATCCGCGCCAAACAAAGTCACTTCAATGCATCCACCGCCATCAGTAACCGCATGATATGAGAAGCATTGGTCACTCTGGCTGTGATTTGCACTTTTTCGCAATCACGGAAATCAAATGCTTTGAAACGAATATGCTCTTCCCCACCAGAGAAGGTAAATGCTTCATATTGAACATCTTTTTTGTTTCCAGAGAATTCATAACTCGTGACTTTCATAACCTTTCCTTAATAATGTCCCTAAGACACAAATAAGGTATCAAACATTTTTTGATCAATCAACAACTTTGTGTCTAAAAGACATTCAATGTTTATTTTTAACATAGGGATATTCAGTATATTTGCCATACTGGCTACAATTGTTTATTGTGTCCAAAAGACACAAACTAAAAATATCATGAGCCCTGATTACGATTTAACCCAATACCAAAACCCACTGTTCACGGTAGACAGCGTGTTATTTACAATTTTGCAGGACAGCTTAAAAGTGCTGCTGGTGAAACGCGCTAACGCTCCCTTTAAAGGCCGCTGGGGATTACCTGGAGGGTTTGTTGATGTTGAACTGGATGACAACACGGATATGAGCGCGTTGCGTAAGATCAAAGAGAAAACCAGTGTTGCCCCACAATACCTAGAGCAACTTCAGGCTTTTTCTGGGATCAACCGTGATCCGCGAGGCTTTAGTGTCACCTTGGTTTATTACGCCTTGATTTCACCTCAGCAAGTGGCAACGCAAATAGACTCGGTAGATGATGTGAGATGGGTGGATCTTAGCGAGATCCCAGATCTCGCCGTGGCTTTTGATCATAAACACATTATTGAAAAGGCCAAGGCAAGGCTGCAGCAAAAGGCGTTATATTCCATGATCCCGGTTTATTGTTTGCCAGATCAATTTACCATTGGACAACTCAAAACCGCCATCGAAGCCATTATCGCCAAACCCATTCAGCGCAAGAGCTTGGTAAGACGCATCGAAGCCTCAAACATGTTTGAAGCACTGGATGAAAAGGTAAAGTCAGGCGGACGTTTAGCGCAGCTCTATAAGCTAAAGCCTGATGTCGATATTGTGCATTTTGAGCGCAATCTGAGCTTAGGATAAAATGCGATTGTGCGGTGTTCATTACAGAGCTATCACTGCCCCTTGCAGATAATCAAGCTCCTGACACCGCATTTGCAGTAACTCAATAAAATCTCTGGTGTAAGTCGGTGGAGTTCGTTGATTTGGCCAAAGCGCGTAGATGTTGCGAGTAAATTGGCAGTCACCGATATAGCTAAATGCGGTTTGAGGTTGCGCTGCCAACGCTGCAATTTCTGTCATCGGCAAGACGCCAGCACCGTTAGCCGAGCCTACCAATTTACGCACTAAGGTAATATCACCCACATAAGAGACGTGACTAAACTGCGCCAGCAGTGCTCGCCACTCATCGGTTGCAGGCAGTTGCGATGCTTTAAAGGGCAAAAACAGGGTTTGTGTAGTCGCAATTTCCTTGGCGACCACCGCTCTTACCGCAATTTGCCCCAGCCGCTTTTGATAGACGCTTGAATCATCCAGCTCCCCAACTCGGACGGTTAAATCAAACCGCTTTTGGCTGAGTAAGGCCACACTATTAGCAGGCTCCACATGCAATTGGATCTCAGGATGCTGGGCCTGAAACGATTGCAGCGCATTATACAAAGGACCAATCATTAAGTTTTGCGGACATAACAGGTGAAAAGTGGACGCTTCTAGTGTTGATAGCGCCTCACTTTGCGCTTGCAAGGCGAGCAAAGACTCCGCCATTTTATCCACCACTGCCTGACCATGATTCGTTAATGTAAGTCCTCTGGCGCTACGCAGTAAGAGCGGATAACCGAGTTTCTCTTCCAGCGCTAACATCCGCTTAGATAAGGTCGGCGCGCCTATGCCAAGGTCTTCTGCCGCCTTGGCAAAACTTCCTCGGCGGCTTACCTCAACAAAGAGTCGTAAGTCATCTAGCATAGTTATCTCCGCAATCTTAGCTTTCCATTTTTGCCATTCTGATCGGCTGGCAACTCCCTACAATCATACCAACAGCCAGAGGAGGAAACATGCAAAAACTCATTTTTACATTACTGCTGTCATTGTGCCTGTCGTTTATGGTGTCTGGATGGGTTACGTACATCAATTTGGGATTAGTAGCGGACTTTACTACGCGATGGGCGCATGCCTTTGCCAATGCTTGGCCGGCCTCTTTCATCGCCGCCTATGTTTTATCAGCCCCAGTTACCGCCGTTACTAAACGCATTATGGAGAAATACCATGACCAACAGCCACAATAACGTCAACTTTATCGCCCATATCACACCTAAAACCGAGCACTATCAAGATTGTATTAACGCAATCCAAGAGATCTTGCCAGCCACTCGAGCAGAAGTCGGATGTTTACGCTTTGAACTTTATGAAAGTGAAAACCGCACCCAGCTTACCTTAGTTGAGCGCTTCATCGATCAAGCCGCGTTCGATTTTCATCACCAGCAAGCTTACACCAAACGGGTATTTACACTGTATCAAGGATGGTTGGCAAAAGCGGTGGATATTACCTCTTTATCGCCTGTAAGGTGATTAAAGTGAGGATCAACATAGAGTAAACTGAAAGCCTTGTTTAAGCATAAACAGCGAATAAATACTGCTTTTCCAGTTACTACTTCCGGAACTACTAAAGTTGCATTTAGGACTCACCCTAAATGCAACCCTTTTAGCTCATTTCTGACCCAGCCTTCAGATTAATTAATAAAATCAATAGTTGGTGCGTATATGATGCGCAAAGAGGTGGTAAACCCGTCAACGTCAATTTGATTATCACCTTCACTTTGATTCTTATGCCATTTTACATCTATAGTCATATATAGCTCATCTACAAATTCAAATTCATAGTAAGCACCATAATATATTGTTTGAAAGTTAAGGCTTCTTGATGTTGAGAACGAAGTTCCTGCGCTGAGTTCATTAAAAGGTGTGTTATCTGTGCGAAAACGCAAATCGGTAGTGAACTCATCCTCTATTTTAAATCCAGTTAAACCCAACAACAGTCCCCAATCCATTTGGCTATTTCTTGGATTCGAAAACCTTAGTTTTTTATATCCCCCTAGCAACGGTAGCCTAAAAGAGAAGTCATATTCCATTTTTATTGTTGATTCTAAGGTGGTTCTAAAAGCAGCCTCTCTGTCACTTATGTCATCTAGTTTTACAAACTGGACCGGAGTAGTTATTGATGAGTCTTCGCTAGATACAGGAACACTAATGCCTAACTCAACCCATGGCATTTTCGCCGCAACTTCAAAGCTTGGAAAGCTAGAGTTTGCAAAACTTTGAGTAAAGCTAGCTTTATTTACTCCACCAATAGCATCTGGGGTGAAAGGTGATAAATCAAGCACATTATTAGCGCGGTAGTTAATTTTAGGAGTATACGCATATGAAAAGCCTAGGCCTGCTTTAAACCGGCTTGTACTAATGTATTTATCAGTAAACAAACGTAGTTCCTTTTCAAAATCCTCTTTTCTGTAATTTAACTGTTCATCTGATGCGCTTGTATCATTCAGCAATAAGCTAGCCTTTACTATTATTGGCATCCTCGTTCTTAATTGATAACTGAGATTAGTGTTATAATGAATTTCGTCGGCATAGCTACTTGCACGCAGATCAGACGTCAGCTCTCTCATTCTACTAACAAATTTCTTATCTGGTAATTGACTTAGGTTGGCATCTAAAGTCAAAACATAATTATAAAGTAGATCCGTATCTATTGTCTTTTTCAGCAATAAGTAATTCACAAATTCAGCGCTCTGAGTAACCAACTCATCAGGTATATTTGAAACAGAGGCTATATTTAATATCCACTCGTAGGTAGTAATAGCATTTCTATCTGATTGATCTAACTCTACAGGAGTATTACTCTCATCAATCACTGATACCTTTTGCTTTCCTTTGTCTGTTATTACATCTGTTTTCCTCACCGGATCCTTGGCCTGTGATATATTACTGAATAGAATTAGCGAGATTGTTGATATGGCTATAAGCGTTTTCATGTTTTATCCTTCATAGTGATGAAAGATAAAAATAGTACAAAAAATAAACAAGTGTAAAATAGTGAAATCAATCGTAATTTAATTGATCTTTATTTACTATCTAAGGACCTTTTCTGATATTTAAAACATGACGTTTTTACGAACTGTGCTCTCGCTGATTGAATGCTTAACCAGATCAGTTTTCAGCTTTATATCTTCGATTATTCATGTCTTCATAAGTCGAAGAGCGCTATAGACCCCCTCTATAAGCCACAGCAACCAACCACACTGACACGACAATACTGATGAGTAATTAAGGAAAACAAATATGACGCAATTCTATTTTGGAGGTTGGTATAACGAGGTCACTCCAACTCACCTCGATGCCTTAAAACAAGCTTTATCTCGACAAGATAAGGCAAAGGTAGAAACCTTATCGGAAGCCCTGTTTGAAAGTTATTTGGATGTCACCGCAGCACTCACGAAAGCACAAGTGATTCAGTATGCCTACTTGATGGGTGATGAGTTGAGTGCGATAGAGCTCGATATTTGTATGGGAGAATTAGTTGATCATCACCACCCAAACGATATCAAAACGGCCTGTCGTCATTGCCTCGAACTTGGTATTGGTTTTCCATTCGCCGACTACTTTTTGATGGAAATGACGGCGAATCGCTCAGAGTTCGATATTGAGTTTTTTGAGCGCATCGTAGCCCCCTCTTTTGTGGAGCTGCGCAAAGCAGGCAAAATGTCTGTCACAGACAACTTTGCACTGATGTGCGAAGTTGTTTGTCGCCTTGATAAGTGTGAATATGGCGCGAATTGTTTAGAAAAGTTACTTAAAGACCCAGAACTCGATTTAAGTCAGCTAACCGAAAACGACTATACTGCGTGTTTAGATACCTGCCACTACGGCTACTTTCTCAAACCTGAACTGTTTCGCTTGTTTGTGAAGAAAGCGAATGGTCGCCAAGTAATCGAATCCACAACAGAATGGCAAGAATCGGGGGAGTACTTTCTTATCACCTATCAATTTAAGTCCATTTTCGGTGAAGCCAATGCATATTGTGGCGGCTGGGAAGAATATAAAGACAGTTTTACCGATGCCTTTATCGAACTAAAGCGCAGCAACTTAGTTACTCAAGTAGAACAACAAGTTATCGATTGCTTAGAAAGAGATGGTCACCATGATCTTGCCCAAGCTTTTATCACTGCGTAGTCAAGCTAGCTAAATAGAAGTACCTAAAGCAATGGAAGGTGCGCACACTTTCCATTGCAAAATAGCCAAGCTTAGAAGCTTAGCATTTTTTTAACATGACAAACTTGAGGTAATACATTTTTTTGCACCTCAAATTGTACTCTGTCGCCTTCAGAGATAGTCGCTGCGATGTTCGTTACTCTTTCAAGAATAGTAGGATCGCTGTAGCTTACAGTGCCATTCATTACGCAGCGGAACTTACGTCCATTAGAGTCTTGAGCATTAACAGTTAAATGGTTTTCGCTCACATTCATAGAGAAAGTGCCTGCTTGGCTATGGTTTAACACAACATCAGCAGTTTGGATGATCACACTACCATAATCTACTTCTGTGATTTTTACCTCAGCAGCAGAAGCCGACCCTGCAGATACACCTAGCGCTAAAACGGTTGCACCCAAAACTTTGTTCAATACTTTCATTGTATATTATTCCTTTATACATTTATTAAGTTCATTTATTAGAAAAGCCCTTGAAATTTAAGGCATTGCAAACCTAACACACAACAATTCTAAATAAAACAAAACAAGTTTAAATATTTTTTAACACGCTGCGTAGTTAGTTTAAGATTCAATTTGAACAAGCATAAGCAGACAGCATTACCGCATTAATAGCCCGGGGCACAGTATTCCCCGTTGCCGATATAATCGAAACTCTAGAAGAAAACGGCTACCACAGATAGTCAATAAGGTTAGTGTGAGCTCACCAACCTAAGTTCGGGTTAACCGACGTGAACAAATAATAGTGGGTGTTAGCGTTGTTTATCATCCTTGTAGAGCAAAATACGTTGTGAGGGCATTCAGCCCTGCTGTAAAGTTGAATAGTTCCGACTTGGCTCTATTGTTTCTAGATCAATTCACGTTTTAAATACATTTTCTCTGTGGAATTGCAGGTATGGTAAATGCTGTTTTTCAATCTTTAATGATTGACCTTTAGTAATTCCAAAAGCTGTAGAAGGCTCAAATTTACTTGAAATCAAAATCAGCCCATTATTGTTAAAACTTATTAATCCCTGATCAAATGCCTTATCTAAATTAGGTGTCAGCAACAGGCCATTAAACAAATCGAGTCTTTCTTTGTTATCGGAAACAGTCCAAGGTTTAATATGTGAAGCAATTAATAACTCAGTCTTATCGGCACCGCTTACAGCGCACTTTTTCCAATATGATATTAATGATTTTCTGAATTGTCCTTGCCCGCACCGAGCATCAATCAATTGCTTGCGTAGTGTTTCTTTAACACTAGAACGGTTAACATCATAAATATCAGCCAACAAACTCAATGGACCTATCACACTATGAGTAAACTGAAGCAATTCTTCAAACTCATAACTTTTCTCTATTTGCTCATCTGTTACAGACACTATTGTGAGAGGGGCCCTATTTTTATTAGGATCTAGCTTGTCGTATGCTAGGAGGCAGTTTGGATTTCCTGGCCGATGCTCAAAATGAGCGGGATCTTTGCTTGCTCGCATCAGCACGATACGGTGTCGACATATGTGACAGCGATACACTACTTTTTCCTTACGTTCATAATGCCGCAGACTTTCCACTGGTATACAGCGCCAAGCACCACAAATAAATGCTTCACATATTTCTTTGCCAAGTCCTAAAACAGTTTCTTCCATATCCTTTTCCTTGTGTTTAGTTAGAACGCGTTTATCTTTACAGTATAAAAGCAAACTGCATTTGGGTTGGCTATAATACTTCAGCCAAAAAACAAACAACTCCCCCAAATGCCCAGTCTAATGCTAACAGATGAAGAAAGAAGCCAATGACACCTACCACTAATTCTTGGCTCCTGAGTTTTTATAATCGGGTAATAATGCGTTGGGGATCTGGCCACGTTGCCAGTATCTGCGAGCAAAACGATAAATAGACTGTTTGGTTTTGCCCGTCTCAGTCATTATTTGATTAACCACTTTGCCACGCGCTTTCGGTTCATAGCAGTTCTCAAGCTCTACCAATGGCCTGATTGCGGCATAGTTTTCATCACGTTTTAACTGAGCGGTAGAACCTGGCTCTGGAATTACAGTAGCAATGTCGCTATATGGGTCGGCTGCACGTTTGAGCACTTCATCTTGAAAACCCTGTTCTAACTCAGTTATTTCAACAAGTTCAGGAAAGGCTTTGTCATCGTGCACCTTTATCCAAAGCACGTAATAATCAAATACCATTAAAATGCGATACAAGGTTTGTTCGTATTGCAATACTTCATTGATTTGAAAAACGAAATACCTCCTGAATTTGCTCAACGTTACCTAGTTTAAGATGACCAACTTGTAGCTTTTGAACTGGCGTAAAAATATCAAAGGTAAAGTAACGGTCAGCCAGCAAAGCTCTTATCTCAAACAACGACTCTCCTAAGTCTAGCCCATAGGCGGTATCTATCTCTTTGCAGGCGTTTATAAGGGTTTTGGTTGGGTGTTTTGCAAAGTAATCGGCATAGAATCTGGCTTGCTCAATGGCGAAGTCTGAGGCTTCTTCATGTTCACCTTGCAATGGGTAAATCCACTCAACATTCACTTTAACAACTTTTGGGATCTCTTGCTCAGTGACTATTTGCCAAGGGATCTGCTTTTCATGCCAAAAGCGTTTCTCGAGTTCAAGTATCTCTATTTTTCGCTGCTCTTCCAAAGCGCTGACATATTTGGCTTGTAGCGCAAAATAGGGGAGATCTTGCGATGTTGTTTCAACAAGAAAGTCACTTGATAGGTATTGGTCAACGCCCCGAACATTTGGGTGTTTGATAGCAGCAGATTCAGCTAGCTCTAATGTTATCTCGCGCTCTAGCGGAAACTGCTCTTTGACTTGCAGCACATCTTGCCGCCACTCGAGCAAATAGAACATGGATAGTTCAAGATCGGATAATAAATGGTGGGTTCGTTTGGACTTATAACCAAAAACTCGATGTACACGGCCATCGGATGGTGCATCGTACACCGTTAACCAAGACTTGTAATCCTGATACTCGCCAGTACCGCGCCCCTCTTTAATCCACTTACGATATTGCGCCTCAGTATGGCCAATCTTCCTAGACATAATATACCGCTATAACTGATTGAAATTTCAGCATAGTCGATATTAAGCTCTAGTTTCAAGTTCCTTTATTTAACTAAGAACTTTCAATCTACTGTATAAGCATTAATCGCATTACTACAGAATGTTTCTAAAGTTGCTAATTCACGTGCTAAATCTACCTCACCTAAACTTATCAAACTATTCTTTATAACTTTTATTCTTGTGTGTATGGTTTGCATCAAATTCAAATACAGACAGACATGTAAGCTAAAAAATTCCAGAGGGAAATTTTTATAATAAGCATAGTAACCATGTAAGTTACTCAAATAGACCCTAAATAACTCAGTTTCTTTCTCTAGCTCACTACAAAGGAATTCAACAGGATCTTTAAATTTAAGCAAATATTGCTTCATAACTTCAGTTTTATACCTATGAGGATTAACTTTGGAGTCAAACAAATAATGCTCTAAATAGCCGGACGTTTTCACAAAATTTGAGATATCCCTATCTAAGTCAGGATACTTTTCCAACAACTCATTTACATCGTTGATGGTATTAATTTCAGAAGACTTCCTGTTTGGCAATGATTCAATTAGGTCCCGTGTCAGCCCTAACCATTTATATGTTTGTAATTGATGCGCAACATTCGGGTCAGAACTGTTTGCAAATTCTATTTCTCTTTCTGATGCAATTTTTAAAACATCATGGACTTGTTCAAAAACGCTACATAACCCCAATTGTTTTGGGGTGCAGTATGCTGGATAACGCAAATTACCTAAGTAAATACCTGCGTTATCATATGCTTTAGCTACCAACCTTGAACAAAATTGCTTTTTTGTCTCCTTAACTTTACACGCTCTGAGAGCCTTCATACTTACAGCTTCTGGTAGCGCATATAGACTGCCAACTTGAGAACGAGCGTAATCACAAACCTTGTACAATAAATCATCAGACAATGGTTCTTTATATCTAAAAACTGCAACTTGATTTTCTTTGAAAAATGGAAGTCGCTGTATACTCTTTGAAAAAACGCCACTTAATGTTGCTTCTATTGTCGTCCCACCAACATATAGTGCAGCATGTGAATATCGGCCTAAAGTCATTAACCTTATACCGGAACTTGTAAATGTCTTTTCAGAAGAAAGAATGATATCTCCAATTCTCAGTTTATCCTTATCTAAGAGATAAGTAATCTGGCCCATATCCATATTTCCGTTTTCAAACGAGAGTACTATGATAATGGCTTATTTAAATAAAAAAGTCAGCATAAGAGGGCTTGCAGTATGAAACTTTATTGTTTGGGATGATACTTTATTGTATGGGGTGAAACTTTATTGTTCACCCACAACAAAGGCGCTTGCGCGCCTTTTCTTATTCTACCGTTACACTCTTTGCGAGGTTTCTCGGTTGGTCAACATCGGTGCCTTTGATCACGGCTACATAGTATGAAAGTAGCTGTAGTGGGATGGTGTAAACCACTGGGGCGATGATGTTTTCTACGTGGTTGACGTTCATTACTCGCATGGTGTCGTCTGAGGCAAAGTTTGAGTCTTTGTCCGCGAATACGTAGATGATACCGCCGCGTGCGCGTACTTCTTCAACGTTTGATTTGAGCTTTTCAAGCAGCTCGTTGTTTGGTGCAACGACGATGATAGGCATGTCTGCGTCGATAAGCGCGAGCGGGCCGTGTTTTAGCTCGCCTGCCGCATAGGCTTCGGCGTGGATGTAAGAGATTTCTTTAAGCTTAAGTGCGCCTTCCATTGCGATTGGGTATTGTGAGCCACGACCTAAGAACAATGAGTGATGTTTGTCGGCAAATTCTTCTGCAAGTAGCTCAATGCCGTCAGCCATCGTTAGAGTTTCTTCAAGCTTGGTTGGCAGGGTTTTAATGGCGTTGACGATTGCACTTTGATCACGGCCTTTTTCCTGCGCGATCGATGCCGTTAGCATCAATAAGCCAACTAATTGAGTCGTAAAGGCTTTAGTTGATGCCACACCGATTTCTGCGCCTGCTTTGGTCATAAAGGCAAGATCTGACTCACGTACAAGTGATGAGCCTGGTACGTTACAGATGGTCATTGACGCCATATAGCCTTGCTCTTTGGCAAGACGCAGTGCCGCGAGCGTGTCTGCGGTTTCGCCTGATTGTGAAATGGTTACCAATAGGCTGTTTTCGTGAACAAATGAGTCGCGGTAGCGAAACTCTGAGGCGATTTCAACATTACAGCTTACGCCTGCAAATTGCTCTAGCCAGTAGCGCGCCACCATGCCTGAGTGGTAAGACGTACCACATGCGATGATCTGAACGTGTTTTACATCTTTAAAGATTTCATTAGCTTTGTCGCCAAATGCGTCGATACTGACGCGATCGTTGTCTAAACGGCCTTCAAGTGTATTACGTACTGCCATTGGCTGCTCGTAGATTTCTTTTAGCATGTAGTGGCGATATTCACCTTTGCCCGACGCATCTTGCGTGATGTTAGACTCAACCACTTCGCGTTCTACAGGATTGCCGTTTATGTCGAAGATTTCTACCGTTTCGCGAGTAATGCGTGCTACATCGCCTTCTTCTAAAAAGATAAAGCTGCGGGTTACTGGTAATAGCGCGAGCTGATCAGAGGCGATAAAGTTTTCACCAAGGCCAAGGCCGATCACCAGTGGGCTGCCTGAGCGTGCCACGATGATTTCATCTTGGTTTGCTTTATCAAATAATACCGTACCGTATGCACCTTCAAGCTGTTTTACCGCGGCTTGCACAGCAGCAAGTAATGTAGTGTGCTGTTGTCGGAGTTGATGGATCAGGTGCACCATTACTTCGGTGTCAGTGTCAGATAAAAACTCATAGCCGTCTTCTTTGAGTGCTCTGCGCAAACCTTCATGGTTTTCAATAATGCCGTTGTGTACTAACGCAATTTCGCTGTTAGAAATATGCGGGTGCGCGTTAGCCTCTGTTACGCCGCCGTGTGTTGCCCAGCGCGTATGCGCGATACCGGTAGTACCTTTTACTTCTGCATTTTCAAGCGCAGATTCTAGGTTTACCACTTTACCTACGGCTTTCACGCTGTTGAGTGCGCCGCCTTCGCAAAGTGCTACGCCCGCAGAATCATAACCACGATATTCAAGGCGTTTTAGGCCTTCGATAAGAATTTTGTTTACTGGACGCTCAGCAACAGCGCCTACGATTCCACACATAATCTCTCCATTTTATTTGCACGTTGTGTGTAATTCAGCACAGATAAGCTGTATGCCACGTGCTTTGATCGCTTGGCGAAGGTCATCTGCCAAGTTGTTGTCGGTGATCAAAGTGGTGATCTGTGCCCAAGGTATTTCTAAATTCGGAATTTTACGGCCAATCTTGTCGGATTCGACCATCACAATGACTTCACGGGCTGACTTTGCCATCACACGGCTCAGCCCAATTAATTCGTTGAATGTGGTTGTGCCACGTTCTACATCAATGCCATCGGCACCAATAAAAAGCTGATCAAAGTCATAGGATTGTAGTACTTGTTCTGCTACTTGCCCTTGAAATGATTCAGAATGTGGATCCCACGTCCCGCCGGTCATCAATAACGTTGGCTCATTTTCAAGCGATAACAAGCGGTTGGCAATATTCATCGCATTCGTCATCACGACTAAACCGCGCTTTTGCGCAAGCTCTGGGATTAAGGTTTCGGTGGTTCTGCCACTATCGATAATGATGCGATTGTGATCTTTAATCAGTTCAGCGGCGGCTTTGGCAATTGCTGTTTTACGTGCTGAATCTTGCTCGTCTTTACCTGATGCGGTGATCTCTTTAGGAAGGGCTATTGCACCGCCATAGCGGCGTAGTAACAGGCCACTTTTTTCTAGTGCCGTTAAATCCTTACGAATCGTAACTTCTGACGTTTCAAACTCAGCGGCAAGTGATTCTACGCTTACTTCACCGTATTCATTAACCCATGAAAGAATGGTATGTCTGCGCTGTTGAGTATTTCGTTTAGTCATTAAATAAGTTTCGTTTCGAAATTTAAGGCGATTATAGTCGAAACTTCAAAACCTAAACAAGTTAAATTTTGCACTGAACAAATTTTAACTGGAAATATTATGAGCAACGGGATACATTTCCGGATTGAGGTACTTAAAAGGATAATTAAATGAACAAAAACTTAATGACATCAATACTTTGTTGTTCACTATTCCTAGCAGGATGCGGCGGTTCAGGTGGTGACTCTACACCAGTCAACCAGGATGGCGGCAAAAATGGAAATAACGGCAACACGGATTCAAATAACGATAATACAGATTCAGGAACGGATACCACGACTAAGCCAGTCGCTAAAATTCAGGCAAGTGCCTTTGGGGAGACAGGCAACGTCATTCAGCTTAGCACTACGGGAAGTACGATCCCTGAAAATGCCGAAATAACATGGCAGTGGCAAGCCAAACCCCAAGCTAGTAACGCTCAGTTTTCTAACCCCAACGCTAAGCAAGCGCACTTTACCGCTGATGTTGCAGGTAGTTACATTGTAGGGCTAACAATCAAGTCAGGTAGTAACGAATCGACAACACAGTTTGAGATCCGTGTAAAAGAAAAAACCACACCAAGTGTGAACACGCCTCCGGTCGCTGATTTCACACTCACAAAACAGGAAATTGCCATCAACGAGCATCTACAGTTAGATGCGAGCAACAGCTCAGACTCAGACGGCGATAATCTTAGCTATAAATGGCAAGTCACTGCACCAGCTAATGTTGATGAATACACATTGGTAAGCCCTAACAATAACCTTGCCTCTTTTGCCTCTAAATTTGCGGGTGAATACACTATTACTTTAACCGTTTATGATGGTAAATCGTCACATAGCAAATCGGAAAAAGTCATCGTTGTAGATAACCAGCCAGCTCTTAAAGCGGCTATTGCAGCACCTTCAGAGGTTACATTAAGCTCAATGACTTTTGTTGAGCTGAAAAGCGATGGTAGTCAGTATCAAGGTGCAGTAACACCGCTTTGGAGTTTTGACAGCAAACCGATTGGCAGCCAAGCGGTAATGGCAACGCCAAACGGATTTAGCACCTCACTCAAAGTGGATAAGGCAGGGCAATATAAGATCCGCTTTAGCCTTAAAGACAAACAAGGCCGTTTAAGTGAAGCAACCCACACCTTAACGGCAAAATTCGGCGAAGCAAACAAACCACTTGTATTCGTCGATGCGCCAGAGTCAACCAAAATCAATGAAGCCATCGAGCTTAGTGCCAAGCGAAGTAGAGATACAAGTGGCAGACCACTCTCCTTTAGTTGGACGTTTGAGCCATTTGAAGCCAGTTTGACCTATTCCGTTACGAATGAAGATACCGACACGGTGATTTTTATGCCTCACGGAGAGGGGACTTACCGTTATTTTGTGGAGGTAAGTAACGGTGAGCTAAGCCAAACTGCCAGTGGCGTGATAAAGAGCCACCCTGAAAACTATGGACCCACAGCGTCTGTGAGCCCACAAATATCTACAGCTACGGAAGGGGAAACCAAAGTCTTTGTGGTATCCGCAGAAGATAAAGACGGCGATCCGCTCACTTATCGCTGGTCACTTGAAACGAAGCCTGAGAATAGCACTGCAGTGGTCAATAATGCTGATAATCGCGCGTCTCTTACTTTCGATGAAGCTGGTAACTATGTCCTAAAATGCATTGTGTCTGATGGCAAGGCTGACTTAGTCGTCGCGGCATTCGTCAAAGTAAGTGCTGTACAAAATAGCGCTCCAGTAATTACGGCACTGGACTATCAAGGAGTACTGAAAACAGATGCAGCGCTTTGGATAACTCCAACGGTTATGGATAGCGACAGCAACGCAGGCAATTTGACCTATTTTTGGAAGGTGGTTGCTCCATCAGGCAAAGTGATTGACAGTACCGCAGTTCATGACTCGACCCTACAATTCACTCCTGTTGCACCAGGCGACTACCAAGTAAGTTTAAGTGTTGTTGATGAAAAGTCCGCTTCCGTTGCCACTAAAACGATAACACTTTCAGTAGAATAAGGTCTCTCTACTCAATAACTTGTAAGGCTTAAGCACTCACCAATGGGCGCTTAAGCCTTTTTGTTTAAACGGATATGTCGGATGGAGTTAAGTGACGGATCTCCATATTGCTGATATGCGTTCCCGAAGAGTCCTCAGGGCCAATTTCATCATAGGCAGACTCTACTCTGAGGTAGGCTTGAGTTGCGCCGAGCTCCGCTAGCTTTGTCTCGGCCTCTCGCAGCGAGTTAAACGGTGTAAGTTTGCCCTCGGCATGCATTAAGATATGCAAGTTTCCATCACTATCTTGACCACCCGCAAGGTAATGATTTGAATCCGCGTAGCTAAGCACGATGGCATGGAGTTCTTTATTAGCGATTTTTTCTTTGAGTGTGGCAGCAAGCATAATGCTCTCCTTGTTTCACCGATTAATAATTAAACGACCCACATGTACGTTTGGTTCACCTTGGTTGTCGTGAATGTTTTGTCGCGAACCTGTTGTCGTGATAAATCACGACCTACCATCCATCCGTAGGTCGAGGTTGACCTCGACGGGATAATCATTTATCCACCACAAACCTGTTGTCGTGATAAATCACGACCTACCACCCAAACGTTGGTCGAGGTTTACGTCGGTAGGATAATCATTTACCCATTCGCAAACCTGTTGTCGTGATAAATCACGACCTACCATCCAACGTTTACCTCGACAGATTTAATCAAAGGGATTATCTTTAAAATTCACCTCTCAATTGCAAGGAGTGCACATGAGCTGGAATGACCTGAGAAAAGGCAGGATATCAATCCCGTACGCGGAATACTTCATTACGTTTAACTGCCATAAACGCACGCCCTATTTTACGGATTATCGGCTGGCACGATTGTATTGCCAATCTATCTCACATAATGAACAAAAGTTTGAGTGCCGCTGGCAAACATGGGTATTAATGCCAGATCAATTTCATGGCTTACTAACACTTGGAAATACACAACTTGGTAAGGTTGTTGGAGAATTAAAAGGCAGAACAGCTTACCTGCTAAATAGGCAATTGGATTCAAAATACAGAATTTGGCAAAGCGCGTATTACGATCATCAGCTCAGAACCACAGAAGATAGGCATACCACTGCCCGGTATATTGCCGCAAACCCACTAAGAACCAAGCTAGTAAGCCACATTGGTGAGTATCCTTATTGGAACTCACACTTTCTGTGATTCGCTAGTTAAAGGCGCTCTTCCCAACTTAGTTAACACGCTTCGATACACCGACAAGTTGCCTTCCGCCATCACCTCAATGGCAAATTCACTGCACATTTTAGCGCGGCCTTTACGGCCCATTTGCTCTCGTAAAATTGAGTCGTTAAGCAAGCGATTAAGATCTTGGGTAAACTGAGCTTGATCACTAACCGGAGCGAGTAATCCGGTTTCATTGTGCGCAACTGCTTCGGGAATACCACCGGCAGCAAAGCCCACTACAGGCACGCCAGATGCGCTACTTTGTAATAATGCGACACCTAACCCTTCCATCGATGCTGGATGTGCAACGATATCAACCGCCGGTAAAATACGTGCTACGTCTTGTCGAAATCCCACCAGCTGAACAATTTTTTGCAGCCCCAGCTCGTCTATACGCGCCTGATACTGTTGCTGCTTTGGCCCTCGACCAAACAGTAATACGCGCAAGTTAGGATGCTCAGCAATGAGGTGCTTGGCTGCACGCATGATCACATCCTGCCCTTTACGCTCTATCAGTTGCGCAAAATTAGCCACAACCAAGGCATTTTGTGGCAGCTCAAACTCATCAAGCAGCCATTGCCGCTCCACACTACTTGGTGCAAAGCGCAGGGTATCAACTGCACTGTGGACTAACTTTACTTGCTCAGGAGCAATACCTTGCGAGAGTAATACTTGGCGGATCCCTTTTGAAATAGCGATAACTTTATCGTAGGCTGGGTATTTTAATTTTGACCACCAGCGCGGCTCGGTGTTATCGACTCGTCTCGATAAAATAACAGGAACATTAAGCGACTTCGCGGCAAGTAAGCCCCAAGTATCAACTCCTCGACGGCTGTGAATATGGACACAATCAGGCTGATGATGGGCAATAGCCCTTCGTAAACGCAACCATTGCATGACATCGAGATCGCCTGCCATTTTCACAGGTTCCACAATAACTTGCTTATCAACGGCTGCTATTATTTCACTATTAGGCGGGCAAACCAGCACGTTCTCAATGCCCTTTTGCTGCAACGCTTGGGTTAAATACACCACTTGTTGTGCGCCGCCATATAAGTGACGACCCGCTTCAATATGCAGAACTTTCATAGCACTTCTCCTAGTGCGTTCGAGACTCTTTGCGGCGTGAGCCCCACCATACAGTCAAAACGGGCCTCACAGGTTGGCCGACGTTTGCATGGTGAGCAAGCAAGCTTATCGCTCAGCACGCGACCTTTTGGATTGAAGGTGTTTTCATACGGTAAGGTTGAACCAAACAATGCAATAACCGGAGTATGATGCGCCATCGCCATGTGGGTCAGTCCAGTATCAACGCCAATCACACCTTTTGCTCCCCGAATGATCTCGCTGCACTCAAGCAATGTCGTTTTCCCAGTTAGATTAACGATCCCCGGCATCTGTTTTTCTAAGCGCTCGCTATGAGCGATATCACTTGGTCCACCCAACATAATAATATGCGCACAAATAGACTGCTTTACTTGTTTATACAACTCACGCCAATGCCCATCTACCCAATGTTTCTGTGCTCTCGTTGTAAACGGACAAAACACCACATAAGGTTGACCTTGAGTATGCTCAAATAACAGTGCTTCTGTATGTTGTTGTGTCTCTTTTGAGGCAATGAGCGAGTATTGGAACGCCGTTTCAGGCGCACCAAAAAATTTCGCTGCTGCTCTGTATTCCGAGCTGATATCTGCAGACCAAGACGAGGTCACTACCTTATTCATAAGCCACTGACTGCCTTCGCGACTATTGATCCCAACCTTGTATTGAGCGCCGCTAAGCCAAGCTAGCACGCCACTTTTAAGGAGTCCTTGAGCGTCGAGCACTAGGTCGAATTGTCGACTAGCCAACTGCTTTTTAAAGCTATTAACGTGCTTCAGTAGCGCTATGATCCCCTGTGTTTTTCGCACTTTTTGCCACTCATTGCGAGGCCACAGGATCACCTCATCTAGCAATGGATTTTGTTGTAGCAAGGTCGCGCCAGCTGGCTCTGCTAACCAGCTCAGTTTTGCTTCTGGATAACGTGCCTTTAGTGCAGAAATAAGACCTGACGCCATCACGATGTCACCAATAGCACTGAGTCGGACAATAAGGATATTGCTGTATTGCATTGTTATCTGATCACCATTGGATGTAATCGGGTACTATGAACTGGCCGTTGCGCTTGCTTTAACTGATATAAAACTTGCAATGTGGTTTTGTGTAGTGCGCCATTATGCGCTGCGATAGCGGCTTGCCCAACCTGTATTTGTTGTGCTGTTGCTGCACTATTTTGCCAAAAGCCGATGACTTCTCTGGCTATTTGCTGTGGCTCGTTACCCTCAACAAGTGCGCCAGCTTGACTCAGCGGCGCACATATATCTTCACAATTTCGTCGACTACTTCCCATTACGACGGCAGCCCCTTGGACAATGGCTTCAGCAGGATTATGACCACCGAGCTTAACTAACGAGCCACCGATAAAGGCAACGTGGGCATCACGATAAAACGCAAATAGTTTGCCCATCGTATCGAGCAGATACACTTGCGTATTTTCCGTTAGTGTTGGCGTGTGCGAGTAACGCTGACAACTCAGCCCACTTGCTTGCAGCAGCTGCCATACCTCATCAAATCTTTCAGGATGACGCGGTGCGATAATTAGCTGAGCTGTAGGATTTTGCTGTAACAACTGTTTGTGCGCTGCAACCACCGCTATTTCTTCGGTGTCATGCGTGCTCCCTGCAATCCATGTCAGCTGAGAGGGTTTTTGCGTTGGGGCGGCATGTTTCTGTTCTGGCCAATCGTACTTGATATTACCGCACATCATCAGTTTTTCAGGTGGTACACCCAGCTCGCGAAAAGCTTGATAACTGAGCTCGCTTTGCGGCAGGATTTTATGCACCTTGGACACCATAAAGGTAAAAAGACCTAACATTTTGGCATATCGATTTTTTGATCTGTCGGTCATGCGGGCATTTACCAGCATCACTCTACTGCCTTGGTTGCGCGACTGACGGATAAGATTCGGCCACCACTCCATCTCAACCGACATGGTCAATACCGGATTAAAATGCGCCAAAAACGCACCGACTGTCAATTGAAAGTCCAGTGGCAGATAAGTGTGAATGACTTGCTCCCCCCAGTTGCGCTCAATATAGTTGGAGCCTGCAACCGTGGTACAAGTAAAAACAATGGGTAAATGAGGATGCTGTTTACGCAGCTCAGGAATAACTTTAGCAATAGCGGCGCATTCGCCGACAGAAACGCCATGTAAATGAATACAGGCGGGTAAACGCTTACAATTATAGACACCTAAGCGCTGTAAAAAGTGCTTTTTATAACCCGGTTTACGTAGCCATTTTTTTAATAAGATCAGCGCAATCAAAGGTAAGCACAACAACAGGATACTGTTATAAACACCAATCCAAAGTGAATTAGCTGATCTTCTACGAAGACGAGAGGTTGTCTTAACCTTAGCCATAGCTACACCTTGTTATTCAAGCCTGAATTAACCCCAGTGTAACTATGGTTTTTGACACTAAATTGACAGTGGTAAGCCAAGTAAAGATTCTGACAGAAATTGTGTGACAAGTTGAGGCTTACTAGCACCTAGCGCTTACGAATGCCGACTTCTTAGCACGCTTTGCTGCCCGCGGCGACATATTCACACGATTAAAAGCCAGAAATGGTCGTGCCGGCATTAGCGATGAACACATCAAGAAATAAACGATAAAAGCGGCCTAAGTTAGGCCGCAATTTCTTGAGTGATTACCAATTTAATTTACTCATATCGCAAGATTAGCGACGGACGTGTACTCGCCGCTTTAAACGCAAGTGTAGCAACGGTGAGCCAAGTGATCCCCGCAACGGCTAAAGCTGCAACTCCATAAACCCATAGCGCTTGCTCGATACGGTCATTAAAATTGGCAAGCCAATCACCAACCAACCAATAGGTAATTGGGTAAGCAATGGCAATACTGACTGCCACTAGTGTAAGGAACTCTTTAGCTAAGATATTCACAATACTTAATCGTGACGCGCCTAAGACTTTGCGCACAGCCACTTCCTTTTGGCGACGTACAGTCGCAAAGGATGCTAGACCAAAAGTCCCCAAGCACGTCAGGAATACCGCAAGGCCAGTAAAGATCAACACGACTAGAGAGACTCGTTCATCACCACGTAGAACCGCTTTATAATTATCTGACATTAGGCTGATATTCGGTTCATAGAGGTTGGCGTTTTTGGCAAGAATATCAGTCACCTGCTCTTGCACGTAGCCGATATTTTGAGTATTTACCGTCATGATTATTTCGCCTACTGTACTTTGACTAAATCCGCACAGGAAGATGATGTTAGAGTTTGCATCTTGGGCATTACCCACTTTTACATCAGCTACAACTCCCACAACTCTCATATTCAAGCCTAAGCCTTTATCCAAAATGGTTTGTCCAATTATATCTTGATAATTTGAGTAACCGGCTTGCTTTGCAACAGTTTCAGTTATGATCACCCCAACGTTGGTACTGTTACCATTTTGAGATGCCCAGTCTGCAGCGTATGTACGGCTAAAATCACGCCCCGCTAATAATGTCAGCCCTAATCCTTCAACCAAGTTATAGCCGACACCAATAGTCGGTGTTATCCCCTCTGATTGCTCTCCATTTGGCCACGTTGGTGAAACACTGCTATTGATTGATACTGTCAGTTTCGTATCGATTAAATTCAGGGCTTCTACACCATCTATTGCTGTAAGTCTATTCACTAGTGCCGTTGGCTCTTTCGAAAAAATAAACGATGCCGGTATATCTGAAACCACAACACGTTGCTCTGTCTCATACCCCAGAGGTAAGCTTTGCAAGTGTCTAAGCTGCTGCTGCAATGTTACCGATGCAATGATCAAAGCGATTGATAAAGCAGCTTGAAAAGTCAGTAAACTTTTACGTACAAAGATTGCAGTATTACCCCTTTGCAAATCGCCACTAAGCACTCGCTTCGCACTAAAAGATGAAATAAATAACGCGGGATATAACCCAGCGCCAATACCAACGGCAATTGCTACACCCAAGATGACAACACTAAACATCGACATATAGTCAATAAACAGCGCTCTATCTACAAGTTGATTAAAGCTTGGTAAAAATAGCTCTACCAGGACACAGGCAATAATCATCGATAATAGAGATACCAATACTGACTCAGCCAAAAACTGCGTGACCAATTGAGTCTTACTGGCCCCTAGCGCTTTACGCACCCCCACCTCTTTAGCACGCTTTGCCGACTGAGCAACCGTCATATTAATAAAGTTAAAGCCTGCGATCAGGATAAGCAGAATACTCAGCCCAGCACAGATCACGACAACCTGCTCCGTTCCTCCTGATTTCATCTCAAATGGTGACTTTGCTGTGAGGTGAAGATCACGCAATGGGTGTAACTCGATCGCGAGCTTACCTTTCATCGGGCCATCAAAGTATTTATCAGTAAATATTTGCTCAAGCGCAGCGACGTCTGTATTTTCAGCAAGTTTAAGATAAACGTAATTGGAGTTGATATCTAAATTAGAAAGGTCGTGTTCAACATAGACTAAGCTTTTGAATGAAAAGTGTGTATTTTCAGGTAAATCCTTAAATACGGCCTTCACGGTGTATTGGCCGCCTTTGAAATCAAGAGTTTCACCTTCAATATTAATCGTGCCAAAAATTCGCAACGCTTCAGACTCATTTAACGCGATACCATTTGGTACGCTCAACGCATTGCTCAAGTCGCCAGTTAGCGTATCAATATTGATGAAGTCTTGGATATTTGGAGTAGCTCCTAGTACTTCTGTTAATTTATAACCTTGACCATTATGCTGCACGTCTGTTTCAGCTTGATTTGTCCAATCTACTTTTGTGAGTGCAAATACAGACTCGATCTGACTATATTGTTCCATTTCTTTCGCGCGAGCAAAGTTAGAAATTGGCACCACCGCCAAGCCAAGCTTAGTGTAGTCCTGACCGATACGATAAATCTGCTCCGCATCTGGTTGTTGGCTGTCGTAAGACAGTTCATTTCTAGCAAAAGACGCAACCAAAATTGCGGCAGCAAGGCCAACGCTAAGACCTACAACATTCAATATAAAATGTTGCTTTTGCTGCTTAAAGGAGCGTAAAGCTGTAATTAAATAATTGGCTATCATGGTTAGGCCACCTCACTATCTGGAATTTGGATGGCGGTATTTGCCTTATCCAACATGACTTGACCATCTAATAGGCGCACTAATCTATCTGCATAGGTTCCTTCTTTTTCAGAGTGAGTAACCATAATCACAGTGGTACCGTCTTTATTCAACTCACGCAACATCGTCATTACTTCTTCACCATTCTTGGAATCCAAGTTCCCTGTTGGCTCATCCGCTAAAATTAGTTTAGGGTTAATAACCAAGGCTCGTGCTACCGCTACACGCTGCTGCTGACCACCGGACAGCTGCTGAGGCAGGTGATCCGCTCGGTGATCAATTGCTACACGCTTTAAAATCTGCTCAACACGCTGCTTACGTTCACTTTTAGAGATGTTTTGGTATTGCAGCGGTAGTTCGACATTTTCAAATACCGTCAGCTCGTCAATCAGGTTAAAGCTTTGGAAAACGAAACCGATTGACGCTTTACGTAACTGTGATAGCTGCTTCTCGGTGTAGCCCGCAATGTCAGTACCTGCAAACTCAAACTGACCAGAAGATGGAGAGTCCAGCATTCCAAGAATTGAAAGTAAGGTAGATTTACCACAGCCTGACGGTCCCATGATTGCGACAAACTCACCCTCATTAACAGTTAAGTTAATATCGTTTAGCGCAGTAGTCTCCACGTCTTGAGTACGGAATACACGGTTTAGGTTAGTTAGTTTTATCATTGTAATATCCTTAGAAATGTAGTTGTTGCGCTTTGTCGAAGTTGCTATAGCTTGAGGTAATTACTCTTTCACCTTGTGATAGGCCGTCTAGGACTTCATAATAGTCTTGATTCTTTTTACCTAAACGAATGTCACGACGCTCAGCAGACTTACCATCGTTTGCAAGTACGTATACCCAGTTACCGCCAGAGCTAGTAAAGAAAGCACCACGCTTTAACAATAACGCATTTTCTTTGTTACCACCGAGCATCAGCTCGACATCAATACTTTGGCCACGCTTAATATCGCTTTGACCACTTGGCAGAGCGACTTCTACCTGAAACTGTGATTGGGTAACGCGACTATCAATTTTGCTCACCTTTGCCGTAACAACACCACTGTCTAATAGCACATTTACTGCCATTTCAGGTTGTACTTGGTTTAAATAGAACTCATCGAGGCGTACAACCAACTTGTATTCATTTGGAATATCAATTTGACCTAAACGCGCCCCCTTACTCTTTGATTCGCCAATTTCTACATCCAGCTCACTCAAATAACCCGATACCGGCGCTTTGATCAATAGGTTTTCAAGGTTTTTACGCGCAAACTGCAAATTCTTCTGTAACATCGCGGCGCTATCTTCTAATTGCGCAACTTGTACTTTTCTAATCGAATTTTCCTGTGTTTGACGCTCTAATGTCAGTTCTTTTCGCGCTTTGTAGTACTTTAAATCGTCTTCAATTTCAGAAAGCCTATCTGTTGCCAGCACCCCTTTTTCAACCAACGGCTTAGACTGCTTGTAACGGCGTTCTAGGTGACTAATTTGCAAATCAATTTCAAGCAAATCACGGCGTAGATTAAGGCGGCTGGTTTCCATCGTCATTTGTGTGTTTCGCAGGAAGTTAAGCTGCTCCGTAACCTGAGCTTCACGACTCATTACGTCTAGCTGTAAACTAGTGTTGCTCAACCTGACTAATGGCTGGCCGGCTTCAACATATTCACCCTGCTCGACTAAGCGCTCTTCCACTTGACCACCTGCGATAGTATCCAAGTAAATGGTAGTTTTTGGTACGACCTGACCACGCAGACTTAGGGCATCAACAAAAGCACCTTTACTGACGGTACTTACTGTCAGGCTGCGTAGTTCCAAGTTTTGGCTACGACCTGAAGATGAGGTGTTATTAAACGCAAATGCAGCAGCTGCAATGCCAAGTAACACACCACCAACAACGCCTTTTTTAAGATGCTTTTGTAGTCCTGAACGTTCTATTTTCTTATCCATATTCACGCCCCTTGTTCTGTATTAGTTAAATCGCTTTATCGGATATATAAGACTTATAATCAAACTTCATGCCAATGGCATTTACTAGATACATAACAACGAGTTAAATAGAGATCGAGTTATTTTCCAATGTTAAACTGTCCGAAAATAGAACACATATAGATCAGAAAAGTGTCCAAAAGTGAACACTTTTTCATGGACGCCACAGCTTGAAGTGCGCTAGGCTAAAAGAAAAACAAAGCACTCTAAGTATGAAGCAAGAAGGCACTATATTAATTGTCGACGACAACAGCGATATATTAATTGCAGCAAAGCTGTTGCTAAAAAAGCATTACCAAACCATCATCACCACAGATAATCCTTTTGATATAGAAGCGCAGATTGCATCACAGCAAATAGATGTGATCTTACTCGATATGAACTTTAGCCAAGATGCCATTAGTGGCAAAGAGGGCTTTTATTGGTTAAAGAAAATTGTCGAACAAGACCCAAGTATCGTGGTGTTGTTAATGACCGCCTATGGTGATATTCAACTTGCTGTCGATGCGATAAAAGCAGGCGCTGCAGACTTTATCGCTAAGCCTTGGCAGAACGACCAACTACTGGGTGCGGTTGCTGCCGCATTTGCTCATGCCAAAGACAAACAGCAAGTTGGTAAGCTCACTCGTCAGGCCCAAGGGTTAAATCAGGCACTCAATCAGTCTAGTGGTAGTCATCAATTTGCTTTTTTAGGCCAAAGCCCAGCCATGCAAAAGGTGTTTAGTACTATCGAACGTGCGGCACTCACTGATGCCAACATTTTGATCACCGGTGAAAGTGGCACCGGCAAAGAACTTGCTGCACATGCCATCCACCAAGCCAGTACGCGTCGCGACAATACTTTTATCAGTCTAGACATGGGCGCTATCTCCGAAAGTTTGTTTGAAAGCGAGCTGTTTGGTCATAGAAAAGGCGCATTTACCGATGCTAAAGAAGACAAAGTTGGCCGATTTGAATTAGCACACGAAGGGAGTCTATTTTTAGATGAATTGGGAAACTTACCCATGAATCAACAAACAACGCTACTTGCCGCGTTACAAAATAGACAGATCACTCCAGTTGGGGGAAACAAACCCATCTCGGTGGATATTCGACTAATCTGTGCCACCAATGACAACCTACAACAAGCGGTTGATGAAGGCCGTTTCAGACAAGATTTATTATATCGGATCAATACGATAGAGATCCGCCTTCCGCCACTTCGTGAGCGTACTGATGATATTCCACTACTTGTAAACTATTACCTTGAACACTATTGCCACAAATATAAGCGGCAGCTTGAGATACACAGCCTAGACATGCAGAGTCTACAAGCATATCAATGGCCAGGAAATGTCAGGGAACTGGCACATGCAATTGAAAGAGCGGTGATCCTAAGTGAAAACGAATTTTTGGACATCAGCACAGTGGTTAAGACAGCCTCAGCGCCAGCGGAAGCAATAATTACTGAAGATAAAAGCGATACTAATACACTGATTTCCAATGATACTTTTAACCTTGAAGAGATAGAACAACGTACTGTGCGTGCAGCGCTCAAGCACTATCAAGGCAATGTCTCAAACGCCGCAAAGGCACTCGGATTAACCCGAGGGGCAATGTACCGTCGACTAGAAAAATACGATTTGTAGGCAAGAAAATATGGTTCGCTTTACGCAACATCCTACAATAGTCTTTTTCAGTACAATTCTTGGTCTTGTTGCCTTTATTGGGCTCTCGATAATTTTGTATATACAAGGAGGATTCTCGGCGACTTGGCTCCTAGTCACGCTAATAGCTATCGCTTTCAGCTCCACTTTATACCTTCAATTTAATAAACAGAACAAGCACATGACTTTTGTTTTGAAATCACTCGCGAATGGCGATAGTTCATTGGGGTTGAGCCAACATCATCCCATGCGGCAACATTTAGAAGAGATTAAAACGAGAATCCAAAGTGCACGTTTTATCGCAGAGCAACAGGCCCACTTCTTACAGACCCTCTTGGTGCATATAGATTTAGCCGTACTGGTTTTCGATAAAGATGGCAATGTCATTGAGTCCAACCCAGCTGTAACTCGGCTGCTAGGAAAAACCATCAACCATAGTCAGGATTTAGCGCATATCACACCATTAATTAATGAGTGCGATAATAGCGTAAAGACAATCGCAAATTGGCAGCACGGCGAGCAACAAGATAACTTGTCTATACAAATAACGTCGGCACAGATCCAAGGCCAGATCCGTAAAATTGTCACCTTACAATCCATTCGAGATGCTTTACAAAATAAAGAGCAGCAGGCTTATAAGCGCCTCACCAAAGTGCTTACGCACGAAGTCGCTAACTCTATCACCCCGCTGTCATCCATTGCCCAAACCTGTGAAGGGCTACTGCCAGACACGCTAAGTTTTGACGATGAAGAAGACAAACAAGACCTAGCCCTAGCGCTGCAAACATTAGCAAAACGCACTGAATATTTAGGCGCATTTATCGCCCGCTTTAGAAAAGTCAGCAACTTACCAAGCCCAGTGCTGCAACCTGCCCAGCTTGCGTCGATTGTAGAGGGGATTTATCAGTTACATCAACAAACCTGTCATCAAGCGAACATAGACTTACAACTTGATATTAGCCATTCCCAACTGGTGATGTTAGATACGGCTCAGATTGAGCAAGTGCTTATTAACTTAACCAAAAATGCCATTGAAGCGGTGCAGCTACGCAATGATCCAGATCAGCGAAACACGCGCCAAGTGGTGCTAAAGACCGGAGCAAATAACGCAGGCCAGCACTATGTAGAAATAAGCGACAACGGGCCCGGCATCGCAGAACATGTCATTGATATGATTTTTGTACCGTTTTTTACCACGAAGCAGCAAGGCTCTGGGATCGGCTTAAGCCTCTCGAGACAAATTATGATTAATCATGGTGGTGACTTAATTTATCTTAGGCGCGAACAAGGCGCCTGCTTTAGATGTGTATTTGGTTAACTAACCTGAACCAAGGGTAAGGCACAGTTTATCTTTGGTTCAAGCCAAATAGGACTACAGGCTAGGTCTAGCCTTGAAGATTTGTGAACTTATAAAAAGTCGGTAAACTAGAAGTATCTAATTTAGGGAAAAGTTCGTGCACACCTTATACAAACCTATTCTTACCATTTCTGGGATTGGCTGGACTGCTGTCATTGTGTTTTTGACCGCAATAGACTTGCTGCACGATTGGGTTGAAGTAGAAAGTGAAAGGCTGAATAACCCTATCTGGTGGGCCCTGCAGGAATGGGGGCTTTGGTATATTTACACGCCAATTCTCTTCTTGTGGCTAAATAAACTCAGCCAACAGGATAAGGTATGTTGGCGCAATTACTTAGTTTGCTGCTCGGTTTTATTCGTGCTGAGCATGTCTATACAAGCTGGATTCGACTATCTCGTTTATCGCGATGATATTCCCTATACCTTGTATTATTTTGCGCCATTACATCCGCTGGTGATATACGTCTGTTTTATGATTTGGCATAAATTTATTCGTATTGAAATAAACGAAGAAGACAATAGCTCTGCGATAAATCAACGTTTGCTTGTGGATTTAGGCGGCGATAAGTCATTTGTACAGATCAAAGACATAGTGCACATAGTGGCGGCTAAAAACTATGTTGAAATTCACACCGAGTCACACCAATACCTCAAACGAGCAACCCTATCTCAGTTTGAGGCCATGCTGCCCACCGATCTATTTGTGCGCACCCACCGCTCTTATTTGGTTAATCTGGCCTATGTTGAGCGTATCATCACCAAAGCTTCTGGTAATGCCATTATTAAATTATCAACGGGCGCGCAAATTAACCTGAGTAAAGGCTATAAGAAGGCTTTGAAGTCACGCTTCGATACACTCTCTCAGGCCGCGTAATACCAGCGCTATCTGAGCTTGCTCACGTTTCCCCGTCGATCCGTCCCATAGAACCACCTTACGTACCTAATGATTTGTTTTATCTGCTTTTTTATTTTTAATAGTGCTGTGACACATTTTAACTAGAAGAGAAACAATGGCATCACTTCATCACCCCATGGCAACCTATTGCGCTTTAATGAGCGTCATAAGTAGCAGCGTTTACGCCAATATGGATAACTTAAAACCGAGTGTTTATGCTGGAAGTTCACTGCAACAGTTTGCAGCACAAGATACACTTGCAGCTATCGAGCGCTTACCGTCATTCACACTCATTGAACAAAGTGGCGAGCGCGGCCTGGGTGGCAGTTCCGCCAACATTTTATTAAATGGCATGGAGATCCGCGTAAAGTCCGGGTCAGTCTCAGAGTATCTAAAACAACTTCCCGTTGATCAAATCGTTGCACTAGAAGTGTACCTAAGCCACCACCCATTCCCTTCACTTAAGCAATATAATCAAGTTGTTAACATCATTCGTGATGAAAAAAACAATGCCTATAATTGGCAACTAGGTAGCACACTCAACGCCAGCTCCTCGACTGGCATCACGGCAATGGCAGGGTTTATCTTACCTAAAGGGCAATGGACACACAGCGGCCATATTCAAGCTCAGGATGAGCCATTTAAAAGTACCAATAAAGGTCAACTGTTTGCGTCTAGTAATATTCTCGAGGAAAAGAGCGAAGAAACATTTAAAGAGCAAAGTGAGCGAATAACGCTCTCACTTACCAGCCACAAAACCATGCAGGATGGCGCCCTAACGCTCAATGTTCAGGCTGTAAAAGACCACTTGCAATCGCAATACAAATGGCTGTACCGCACACCAACTTCATCCAACGATGTTGAATCTGCGTTTTCGCAAGAGCGCGATAAAACAGACACGAGCGAAATGTCTATCGATAGGCAGTGGCAAGGTCAACACTGGAGCACACAACTTACAGGCTACTACTCAAAGCAAAAGAATGAGTTGCATATGCGTGATGGTCTCTCTGCGCAACTTTCAGCACCGAGCTTTACACAGTATAAGCGTACTGACGAGCGAGTAATTCGCTTGATGGTAAACGACGCGGCCTCGGAGTACGGTCTTGAGGCCAGTATCAATCGAGTAAATGCCAACACAGTATTGCCCGAGGAGCAGCTACACAGCACGATAAAAGAGCTAAGTATTGAGCCCTATGCAGCTTTTACTTGGTCGCTTTCACCAAAATGGCAGTTATACAGCAAACTAGCAGCCGGGCAGGCTACACTTTCGACCAACAGTAGTAAGAGCGAAGATATTCAACATCTTATCGTCAAGCCGCTGGTGCGATTAAACTATGACGCGACAAAAAGCACTCAGTTTACAACCACCTTAAAGCATGAAGTGGAACAGCTCGATTTTTCACTTTTTTTGCCAGAGCTCAACGCAGGATTTGGCCGCTTACAGTTTGGCAACCTTGAAATAAAGCCAATGCAGTACACTGAACTTGCGCTGCAAATTGATATTGAAGAAGGTGAAAGATGGCGTTTTAACGTTAAGCCTTTTTATCAGTGGCAAAAAGATGTGCATGAATATCAGCAAGATAATCGAGGAGAAAGCATAGTTGCAAATGCCGGGGATGCCGCGCTTTGGGGGCTAGATGGTGCAGTTAATCTAGACTTATCAAGCTGGATCAACAACAGTCAGCTCAATCTTGATTATAGTTATCGAGACGCATCATACCGTGATACGCTCACAGGAAAACGTACGATTAACGGGACTGTTCCACATTGGGCTAGCGTGCAGTTTCGACAAAGCTTTAATCGCTTTTCTTGGAGCGCAGAGATTTCCAGCGGGGATAGTTATCGCGAATATTACCCCGATGAGCAGTTTATTGAATCAGGCTCATTGCAATTGACTATACAAGCGCAGCTTCAAGTAAGCCAGCGAGTTAAGCTCAATCTAGAAGCTTCGCCACTCACGTCTAGATATAAATATCAACGCTTGTACTACAACACCTCACGGGCAAATAGCGTAAGCGCCGTGGAAACGATTCGTGAACGTGTACCACCGGAGTTTGCGTTCACGCTCAGTGGTAGTTGGTAGGCCGATACTAATCGTGCCTATTAGCCCCGCTTTTATTGCCTCACTGTTATTTTGTTTTGGCCGTGTTAGCATCATGGTGTTATTACGTGAAACGATTTATTTTAGTTTGCAACTAGATTACAACTTTCATCTTTCTTGGTTTGAACTTATCTATGAATATCAAAAAGATGCTTGGATTTTGGTGTTCTTTATTGCACTTATAAAAGGTTCTCAATTTAGTATTTCTAATATACTAGGCGAAGCATACCCAATAACACAACGAAGCGATGAGGATGAAATACCATTAATGTCTCTAAGGTTGTGAGTATTACCCCGCTCGCCAGTGATGACAGTGAAATCGCATTGCAAAGTGGGCAAGTAATAACACTCTCGAGAACCCATAAAACACGATTTAAACAACAACTACGCCTTGAGTAAGTGAGCAATTCGCAATCATTAGCAACCGAGTGTTATTGCGTTAATTCTATTAATCAATGCTAAATGCTGTAACGCTAAAGTTCATTTTGTATCCATTTCATCGCTCTACACTACACAGCCGCAACAGGTAAGGTGCCTATTTTTGCATTTGCACCGAATTTATATACAATCTTATGCGGTTCAGATGCCTCATTGGACTGCATAATAAAAGGATAATAAAAAAAGGCTCTATGAAAAACCTCATCACTCCATTACTTGCAGCAATCTTGCTGCTAAATGGCTGTAGCCAAATACAGCAACCTCAACAGGATCAACCAACACCAGATAACTCCGTGCAAGCTAGTGTTAACAAGCCAAGAGAGACGGTTAAAAACGAAGCTAAAACGGTGGTTAAAACACCATATGACCCGCTCGCAACAGACGATTTATGGCTCCGTATTAAAGATCAGCTCAGCTTTGCTGATTCCAACGATAAGCGTGTAACACAACGGATTGATTGGTATCTCAGGCATCCAAACTATATGGACACCATCAGTGAGCGTGCAGCGCCGCTACTTTATTACTTAGTAGAAGAAGTCGAAAAGCGCGATATGCCAATAGAACTGGCATTGATGCCGTTAATTGAGAGCGACTTTAATACCCAAGCCTATTCTCACAAGCATGCTTCGGGTTTGTGGCAATTAACACCACTGATTGCGAAGCATTATGGTGCCAAGATCAACGCTTGGTATGACGGACGCCAAGATATCGTAGACTCGACTCGCGTCGCATTGGACTTTTTGCAATATCTCCACAAACGTTTTGATGGCGATTGGTATCATGCCATTGCCGCCTATAACACGGGTGAAGGTAGAGTGCTTGCGGCTATTGAACGTAATAAAAAAGCAGGTAAACCAACTGACTTTTTCCATTTGAAGCTACCACGTCAAACCAGACACTACGTACCAAAGCTACTTGCGGCATCACAGCTGTTAAAGCATGATTTGATGAAGTTTCCTAAGATCCCTAATCGCTCGCTAATCAGCGTTATTAAACTCGAACAGCAAGCCATTTTATCTGATCTCAAAGGCTGGAAAGAAGTCGAGGTATTAAATCCAGGATATGCACGTTTTCCTGCTTTACTCGGTGGTCCTGATCATATTGTCGTCCCCACCGCGCGCGTATCAGAGTGGCAAAATATGCTCACAGACTTACCAAAAATGCCCGCAGATACATGGCAACATTATACTATCCGACGTGGAGACTCTCTCAGCACTATTGCAAAACGCTATTCGCTAACCGTCGCCGAGTTAAAAGCCTTTAATCAATTAAAGAGTGACCGTATTCGTGCAGGGAAAAAGCTAATTTTGCCCATTTTGGCTGACAAACAACTGGACTATAAGATAAAACACGGCGATAGTTTATGGCGCATAGCTAAGCGATTTAATGTCAGTGTCGCTAAGCTAAAGCAATGGAACCAGCTATCAACAGATAGATTGAAAATTGGCGATACGTTACTGGTATTTCTGTCGCCTTAGGCCGTAGTGTCAGTTGGATAAATATGTCAGAACATAACAATAATAACTTACCCTCTGAAAATGTAGCCGAGTCGCAGGCAGCGAGGCCTGCTCGGCCACAGCCGCACAGCTCAAGACACTCAAGGGGCTCCTTTAAACTCTCTCGCTCTAAAATGAACACCATTTTAGCCCTATGTGCGATGTTTATTTCCGCAGCGTCGTTTTACGCCACCTATCTGCAAGCAAAGGCTGCTCAGGAGCAAGTTTCCGCAGCCGAAAAGCAGCTAAAAACGGAAACTTGGCCATGGCTTCAATTTAGCTATAGCAACTTTGATTTAGACTCCACTCAAGCAACCATTCGAGTCGATATTCGCAATTCGGGGACCGGACCTGCCATAATCCACTACATTAAGTACGAGCTTGATGGCGAAAATTACTTTGATGTTACCGAACTCATGGATGCATGTTGCAACCTCAATGCCTATCAAGCAGCGCTTAGCGATGCTCAAAACGAAGAGTCAAATATCAATTATCTAAAAAAGTTTGGTTGGTATGTTTCCAGTGCACCACAAAAGATATTACTAGCAGATGGTGATGATTTTAATATCTTTACCATGCCAAAAAGCAATTTTAATCGTGGATTATGGGACAAAATCGATGCCCATAAGTCGGTTTTTAAGGCAGAGGCCTGCTACTGTTCTATACTAAAACAGTGCTATACCACAAACGAAAAAGCAGTGATCACTGAGGTACCTAGTTGTTCAATGACACCGATAAATTCTATCAGCGAGTAATCACGCACCTCATGCAGTTTGAAGGTGAGGTGCTACATTTGTACCTAGATGTGAATGCCAATCCAACGATTGGTGTTGGCTTCCATATGCAAAGTGTTGAGCAGTTCTGCCAATTACCAATGCGAGATAGGCGCTCCAAACGCTCTGCAACATTGCAGCAAAAGCGCGATGAATATCGCAATATAAAGTACAAGCCAAGCGGCTATAAAGCTTCTTGGTATGCGCAATATACCGAGCTTACCTTGCCACCCAAGGCCTCTAAAAAGTACCTCATAGAGCAGATTAAAGAATTTGAGCAGCACTTAATCCATTTTCTTGCCAAGCAAGATGCTGGCAGCATTCCTTATCAGCTATTACCGACGCCCGCTAAGATTGCCCTGCTGGATATGGCTTATAACCTCGGTACCAGTAAGTTATTTTTGGCCTTTCCTAATTTGATTAAAGCCGTCAGTGCACAAGATTGGTACAGCGCAAGTAAAGAGTGTAGCCGTCTACATATTAGCCCAGCACGAAACGAAGCCACCAAAAAGCTATTCCTCAAGTGCGATAAATACAAACGCTATCAACTGACTTGGTTCGAAACTTTGGTTAAAAAGCTAAAGCGTTGGCTGTCTTAAGGTTCAGCAATTAAAGGTCAGTTCAGAAAAAAGGACTCAATAGGGTCATAAATCAAGCCACGCTCATTGCGGTGAGAATGATAGAGATGAAATTTCTTTACCGTCAGCGAAAAGGGCTCTATTGGCTTTGTCACAGTCGGCTCTGGCTTACAATTTCGAAATAGCGTGATATGTGGTGAGAACGGATGCGGGTTATGATAGAGGTCGCATTTTTCTCCAAAAGCCCGTAATGGATTGGCGAGATCAAGCAAAGCTTGTGGTTTTTGTTCGGGCTTTAAGTAAAAGATGCCATTGTGTTGCCAGTAGCCATAGTCACTAAAGGTGAGTGTAAATTTAGGCACAGATAAACTACTGGCAAAATCACAAAGCTCGGCAACTTTTGATTCTTCCACCATGGCAAGAAACGCCAGTGTAAGATGCCAATTACTTGGTTGTGTATTGGCTTTACTGGCACTCACGCTATCCACCAGCCACTGACCGATATGTGCTCGAGCGTCGTCATCCATGCCAATACCAAAAAATAATCGCTTTTGCATCTTACACCTTTACCTTAAGGCTTAATAAACTAAGGTTTAACTAACCGTTTCCCTACTAACGTTAGCATAACCCCAGCAGAGAAGCATAATAAGCCAACAAATTGCAACCAGGCGTTTTCTACACGCTCACTAAATTTAGGGCCTTGAAAACGATAGTGCCTTCTACCATCGGTTACCGATTCGGTATAAGCGCTCCCTTTATAGTCTGAGAAAAATACCGTTTTTTTGTCTAAACGTTTCGCCATGGCAAGCTTAACTTGCTCCACAAATTCAATATCGCTATTCTTACTATGAGGGACAAGAAGAAAGCGCCACTTTCTATATAGCTCGACGGGTTCACCAGCTTGCAATACACCCTGAGATTCATATTCAAACAGTTTTTCACTAAAAAATATCTGTTTGTAGCCACTCCAAAATAACCCGACACCAAGAGACACTAGCAAAATAGCCAATATCGCAAGTTGCTTATATTGCTTTTGTTTTGATTGTTGGTGTTGCTTATACCAATATTCGATGTCTGGTATTTGACTTAGTTCTTCACGCTTCCCTTGTGTTGAAAGGGTTTGCATACACTCATCTAAGGATAAATTCAGCGCCGCTAGTAACTTTCTAAATACCTCGTTAGAAGGCACAGACTTGTCGTTTTCTAGTTTAGATAAATAGCTTTGCTCAACACACATTTGCTCCGCTAACTGGGGTTGGCTCAAGCCTTTTTGTGTGCGGATCTGTTTTATAAAGTGTCCTAGTGTCATCACGGTCATCCTCGTTTATTGTTGTTGTGACCCGGCACATTCTTGGCAATTCCTTGATAAATACCAAGTTGAATATTCAGGAATAAGCATGAATATCATAGCATTACGAAATGTTCACGGTTTGAATTGGAGTTTTGAATAAAACGTATAATAAACAAGCCCACGTTCAGATCAATACAATGCCTTTTGGTGCAGCCGTGCGCGAAACTCACTAGGCGTGCACGCCTTCAACGCTTGAAAACGACGATTAAAGTTAGAAATATTATTGAAACCACATTGATCCGATATAACACTAATGGGAGAGGCTGAGCTAATTAATAGTTTACAGGCCTTGGCAATACGCAGCTGATTGATAAATTCCGTCACAGTACGCTCCGTGCGCTTTTTAAAGAAACGATGAAAGTGATTGGTGCTCATGTGCACTTGCTGTGCAAGCTCATCGGCGCTTAATTTGTCGGTGTAATTGTCATAGATATAGGCAATGACCCGGTCAAACTTGTCTTTCGCAGGATCATGGCGGGCGTCAAAGCGAAAACCGCTACTGGCTAAATGTTGATAATTCGATGTCGTCATCCGTGTTAACATTTCGAGCAAAAGCACAAAGCGCATTAACGGCTCAGCATCCGCAATTTGCTCGAACCACTTTTTCGCTTGTCTTGCGACTTCCACAGGAAATTTGACGCCACGGCGCGCTGCATTTAACAATTCAGATAAGCCATGTAATTCAGGATGCTGAGCCACTAAAGACTCCAACCAGTGCGCAGGTATTTGTGCAACATGGACAACGTGAGCGGAGTGATCCGGATTCGGTTTTGACTGCCAAGTATGTGGTAAGTCAGGCCCTAGGATAACCAAATCTAAGTCTTCATAAGGGGCGATATGATCACCCACATGACATACACCGACGCTGTTGAGCGTCAAACAGATCTCATATTCCGGATGATAGTGCCAATTAAAGGGAATTTCGGGCAATTGATACAGACAATAACGCCATGAGCATCCAGGGGATGGCAATACTTTCTCGTACATCGCGCGCATAGCAATTTCCTTTTACATTAATAAACTTATTTAAAATCGGTATGTTATAAGCTTTTATAACCACCGTTCATTACACCTAATTGCACATCATGCAAATTCAATCACTCAACAATACTAATCTATCGAAATATAGCGATTGCCTAGAGTACAGTGAAGTATTTTTGTCAAATTACTCTCATTTAAGCGTGAAAAGTATCACTAGTAGATAGAAATATACCGCTTAAAAAACACTCAAGGCGATACCCTAGCTTCTGCCAACAACAAATAGGAACAATGGGCAGAACAATGAAAACAACTAAGTTGAAGCAATTTAAATTGAATAAACTTGCCGCCATCGTGACAGCAAGTACCTTCTCACCCCTGTTACTCACCGCTGCACCATCAGCATTAGCCGAAGAACAAAGCGCAACAGAAAAAGTCGAAGTGATTGAAGTAAGAGGCATTCGCCGCTCGCTTGAAGCTTCAATGAACACCAAGCGCTTTGCAGACGGTATTGTTGATGCTATCACCTCGGAAGATATTGGTAAGTTTCCCGACAAAAACATTGGTGATGCGCTACAACGTATTTCAGGGGTCACGGTAGACCGCCAATATGGCGAAGTCAGCGGCGTTACTATTCGTGGTACCGCACCAGAGCAGTCGCGCATTTTGTTAAATGGCCAATCCGTTGCCAGTACCGACTGGTATGATTTGGGGCCATCCACACGTACTTTTAACATGGAGTTGTTGTCTGCAGAACAAGTTTCGGCAGTGAACGTCTACAAAACGCCTGAAGCAAACCTTGAAGAAGGTGCGTTGGGTGGTACAGTGAATCTTGTCACGCGTAAACCACTGGACCTAGATGCACACACTTACATGGTGTCAGCAGAAATGGGCCGCTCTACCTTGTATGATGAAAATGATTTAAGCGGATCGTTTTTAGGTAGTTGGAAGAGTGATGATGAAAAGTTTGGTGTTTTGGCCGCTTACTCTATTGAAAACCTGACTTCAGGCCGTCACGTTATTGAGTCCATAGGTGGCTACTATGAATATTTTGCGGCGGATCAAGATACCGGGCAAGCATCTACAGTGGGTGCTTGGGCAATCGGCTCACAAGCATTTAGAGCTGAGCGCGAGCGCACCAGCGCGCAACTTACCGCGCAATTTGCACCAAGCGATAACACCGAATTTGCGGTAGACTACTTTCGCTTTGAGTTTGACAACCCACATGTAAACCATAACTTCCTTACCGTAAGTGCCCGTGGTGCAGGTGCTATTGATGTACAAAACAACGCAGCGGGAGGCACTCAGCGTGCACGTATTTTGCCAGCTTACGCGAACATTATATACAACCCCACTGTTCGTAACGCCGTAAATATGGAAGTCGATGTCTTAAACTTCAGTGGTAAATACGTCGGTGATACTTTCGAGATTAGCGGTGTTATTGGTCGATCAACATCTGATGGTGGTACACAGTTTGGTTCCTCAAGTTGGTGGATCCCGGCAACAGATGAGGGTGGAAAAATTGGCGATCCAGCCTTCCCTAACGGTCAAAATAGTACCGATGGTGGCTTTACTTATGATGCATCCGGCCCTTATCAAATTTGGTTTGACTCGTTAGATCCGACCGATGCCTCCCAGCTCAAATTTGCTCATGAATCAAACTTCCAAACGACAGTTCAAGAGCATGAAGTAAGTTATGCACAAGCCGATATCAAATGGATGCTAGAGCATGATTACTTCAAGAACATCAAAGCGGGTGTGAAAGTAAACAAAAACGAATTTTCACGTATCGCACTCCAAAGAAATCCAGCAGATGTAATTGGTTTTGTTCCTGATGGTAATAGCTTAGCTAATTGGAGTGATGGTATTTTTACCAATCTTCATTCGCAAACAGGCGGACATATTCTTAACTCATACGCCAAGCTCGATGAAGAGAAATGGTGGGATTTTATCACTGGCAAGTATGAGGCGGGTGAATTAATCGAGCAGCAAGATTTTGGTAAAACCTACAATGTCGAAGAAGATATGCTCGCTATCTATGTGCAAAGTGAATTCAGCGGTGAAAACTTCCGCGGTAATATCGGCTTACGCTATGTGGATACAGAACAACAGTCCAGCGGTTATGTTGATAACATGGTTTTCGATGAAACGGTTGGCTACGACAACTGGCTACCGAGCATCAACTTCGCTTATGACTACAGCGACGATATTATCATCCGTGCGGCCGCCTCTAGCGTGATGTCTCGAGTTAACTACAACGACTTAAAGCCAGGTCTAGCGATTGATGCCAACTTTGGCTCTGCCACCGGTGGTAACCCGAATCTTAAACCATATGAAGCAGACCAAGCGGATATTGGCGTCGAATATTACTTTACCGAGGCTTCCTTGTTCTCAGCAGCCGTTTTTGTGAAGAAAATTGACAACGTTGTCTTTTCTACCGAAGCGATCGAATATGTAGACGGATGCGGTACTGACCCTTCTAAATATGATCAATGCCGAGTCACACGCCCACGTAGTAACGGAGACGGTGACGTAACAGGGATAGAACTGCAGCTTCAACATAGCTTTGATAATGGCTTCGGCTTTATTACTAACTACACCTACGTGGATAGTGAAACCACCACACCAGATAATGCAAAAGAAATGGTGCCGGGAGTATCTGAAAACTCATTCAACGGCTCGCTATTTTTCGAAAACGAGCAATTTAGTGCACGTATCGCTTATAACTGGCGTAGTGAATGGATTGGCGTCGGTGCAGCACAAGCGGTGCGCAACGATAGCTACCAACAATGGGATGCATCTTTGGTGTGGCATGCAATGGAAAATCTGGATGTCAGCTTAGAGGGGGTAAACCTGACCAATGAGGTTATTCAATCTTACGACACCAACTACAACTTGACGCAGAACACCATTGAATTTGGTACGCGTTATTACCTTGGCGTCAGCTATAAGTTCTAACCTCGGAGCCCCAGTTGCTTGCGGCTGGGGTCATTTGCCTATGAAAACTCATTTGCCTATGAAAACAATACAGTCACTCACCATCCTTGGTGGCGGTACCGCCGGTTGGATGTGCGCAGCCTACCTTGCTAAGCATCAACCCAATTTATCGGTCACGGTGATTGAGTCATCGAGTATTGGCAGAATTGGCGTTGGCGAAGGCTCAACGCCACATTTGCAGCTTTTTATGCAAAGTCTTGGTGTGAAAGAACGCGATTGGATGCCCGCATGCCAAGCAAGCTATAAAACCGGGATCTACTTTGATAACTGGAATGGCGACAATGGTAGCTACTTCCATCCTTTCTTCTCTGAAATGGATGCCAAAACAGCGGAAGTCTACTTTGTCAACGCCAACGCCAGACGTCGTGGTAACGAATATATAGATAAGCCCGAACATTACTTTTTAGCGGCAGTACTGGCCGGCAAGCAACAAGCACCATTGCCACAGCGTCCATTACCAAGGGCGCTTGAGTACGGCTATCACTTTGATGCGCAAAAACTTGCGGATTGGTTAAGAGCATTTAGCCTAGCGCGAGGCGTAAAACATATTCAAAGTACGGTGAGTAGCGTACAGCATCATGCACGGGAAATTATGGCACTGACACTTGAGTCGGGTGAGCAGGTGAAAAGCGATTTTTACGTCGATGCCTCAGGGTTTAACGCCCTACTGATAGAGAAAACGCTCGAAGTACCCTTTATTTCCTTCGCCGATCAGTTACTCAATGATTCAGCGGTCGCGATTGCTGGCGCTAAAACAAACCCGCTACCTTCAAGCACTTCTGCTATCGCGATGCCGTGCGGCTGGCGCTGGCAGATCCCGCTACAAGGCAGAACCGGACATGGTTACGTATACAGCAGCGCTCATAACACCCCCGAAGAGGCTGAGGCTCAACTGCGTCAAGCCGCGCAACTCGATAAAGGACAAGCCAAACATCTCACCATGAAAGTAGGCATGATGGCACGCAGTGTTGAAGGCAATGTGTTTGCTATTGGCCTCGCGCAGAGCTTTATTGAACCACTCGAAGCCACCGCGCTGATGGTCACAGGTTATAGCATTGAGTTATTGAGTAGGCTGCTTTCGCAACAGCTTGAGGCACAAGCCATCAATCAACAACTGTCAGAACTGGTGCTCGGTATTAAAGAGTATGTACTGGCACATTACGCCACCAGCAAGCGCGCAGATTCACCGTATTGGCAAGATGCGAAAGTCGCAGCACTGAGCTTAAGCGAGCTCGATGAGCTGCTCACACACTGGCGTAGCGGTGCTGATTTTGATGCTTGGCTCAACCAACACAAGAAGCACTCTCCCTATATTCGTCCCAGTTGGTATTGCTTACTCGGCGGTATGGATCATCGCGATAGCGCCTGCCAAATACCCTTTGATCAAGCACCACAGCATATCGAACAGGCGGCCAAGGCCTATCTAACGAAGCTTAGTGATGAGCATTTTACTGCCCATACAACTGCACTGGAACAATTACAGCGAGCACAAGCACTCCGTGCATAACCCAATTGCGGGTGGTGGTGAGATTCCCCTTGATCTTTTTGTTTGTCTGCCCACAAGCGAGATCGCGACGCCATCACCCGCTCTCTAATGAAGGTGGAAATACAACATGAAAAAAAGCTACCTAGTGATTGCCTTAGTATTGGCAACCTTTTTTACGGTGTCCTTTATCACCAATATTTTAGGCGCGATTTTTCCAGCATTAATAGAAAGTTACAGCATAGGTCTAACGCTCGCGGGGTTTTTCCCGTTCGCCTTTTTTATCGCTTACGGTGTGATGTCTATTCCAGCGGGACTGCTAGTTCAGCGTTTTGGAGAAAAAACCGTTATGCAGCTCGCATTTACCCTTGCTGCAATTGGCGCAACGACCTTTGTGCTAATGCCAACGTTTGCCATTGCCATGGTTGCGTTGTTTATGCTCGGCTGTGCCATGGCATTACTGCAAGTGGCTATCAATCCACTATTACGCGCTAGCGGTGGTTCAGAACACTTTGCCGTGCTTTCGGTGTTTGCGCAGTTGATGTTTGGTGCTGCCGCAACACTCGCGCCACTGGTGTATAGCAAACTACAGTCTCAAGTCGCCACCGCAGAGGGATTTGGCGGAGCGCTGTCTGGTGTTATCCCAGCAGATAAAACCTGGCTAAGTATCTATGCGGTATTCGCTGCCCTAAGCGTCATGATGCTATTACTCTCGCAATTTACGCCATTTAGCGCGGTACCGGAGCAGAAAAAGCAGCAGCTGAGCTGGTCACAAAGTATCGGTTTTTTTAAAGATAGAACCGTATTGAAATTTTTTGCCGCCATCGCCGCTTATGTCGCACTAGAACAAGGTGTAGCTAACCTGATTTCCGTCTTTTTGCAGCAGAATCATGGCCTAGATCCAACCAACGAAGGCGCAAAAGTGGTGAGCGAATTCTGGTTATGCTTAACCTTAGGCTGTTTACTTGGACTGGCACTACTTAAACTCATTGATGCGCAAAAGCTTTTGATCTTATTCAGCTCTGGCGCCGCTATCGCACTGCTAAGTGCGTTATTCGGTAGCACTACCGTGGCGCTTGTTGCCTTTCCAATTGTGGGATTTTTCCTCTCCATTATGTGGTCGGTCATCTTTGCTCTGGCATTAAATTCATTCAAAACCGGCCATGGCGCAATCACAGGGATTTTATGCACCGGGATCATTGGCGGTGCTTTTATGTCTCCCATCATAGGTTTTGCGGCTGAATTGAGTAACAACTTACAACTTGCTGCCCTGCTGTTACTACTGCCACTTAGCTATATTCTGAGTGTTGGTGTATGGGCTAATCCTTTGATTAAAAATAAAACTTTTGGCAATAGTCAAAAGATGCTGTCTCAACCTTTAAATGAAAATAGTTAAATTACGATGAATCACTCTTTGTTATGTATTGACTTGGGAGGCACCAAAGCGCTTGTGGCTTCGGTTGCCCACACTCAGGTCGAGCAGGTACGCCAATATGCGGTGCCTAGTCAGGCCAACTTGAACCAAGTTAATGCCTTTGTTATTCGTTTAATCGAAGAAAACCTAACGGCCGAAACAACCGGTATTGCGATTGGCGTACCAAGCACACTGGATGTATACAGCGGCACGGTGCTGACAACACAAAATATTCCAAATTGGCAAAATGTGCCTCTGAAGGGATTGTTAGAACAGCGCTTTTCATTGCCAGTTGTCGTCCATAATGACGCAAACTGCTTTGCATTTGGTGAATACTTATATGGTGAGCACCATGCCAACAACCTAATTGGCGTATGCCTTGGCACAGGCATTGGTGCCGGTTTTGTGTTTAACGGTAATTTATATACGGGTAACCATAGTGCTGCAGGAGAGCTAGGCAACTTAAGCTATCTTGATGGAATTATTGAAGATTATGCGTCAGGACAGTTCTTTGGGCGACAAGGAATTGAAGGGAGGTGGTTGGCCGAGCAAGCGCGCAGTGGCGACCCATTTGCACTACAACAATTTGAGACTTTTGGCAGTCACGTTGGTCATGCACTCGCGCAAGTAGTCATGGTGCTGAATCCAGATGTCATTGTACTTGGCGGCTCCGTGACGCATTCATATGACTATTTTAACGCTGCGCTTGAAGCCAAGATGCAGCAGTTGCTTGGCAATGCTTTATATCAATCCGTTCGTGTCATTCCAAGCACCTTAAATCACGCGCCACTTTTAGGGGCATACGGATTGTTTCAACACAATAAAATTAACCATGATTACAAGGAACTAGCCAATGAAGTTTAATCGGCTTATGGCCCTACTTTTTGGGGTGTCGTCACCCCTTTATGCGCTCGACCAAACCGCTGTAAACTGGTTGGGCCAAAATCTTGATGTAAAGTACACCTTGCTTGATAGCAAGCCAAGCACCTGCCCCAAGGCACAGCAAAAGTGTTATTACTCAGAGCTGAGTTTTAGCGTAGCTACAGAAAATACCAAGGCAAATAATGACTTTGCTATCTTTTTTAGCCAACTGATGCCGATTTACCATGTTGAGGGCGATAACTTTGCCATCACCCATATCAATGGTGATATTCACAAAATCACGCCTGCAGCAGGGTTTAGTGGGTTTTCAAGTACTCCCACTACCGTGCGCTTTTATACCAAGGACTCTCAGGTTACACGCTCGGAGTTTATGCCAAATTATGTTGTAACGGACGCGCAGCTTAAGCTCACCCCACAAGTGATCAAAAGCACGCAAACTCAGCGCGATAACGACACAGGACTTGAGCTACAACCTTATCTGACGCCATTTGATACGCTCAACCAGCTGCAAACCAGCAGTAAAGATGACACCCCGTGGATGGGCAGCGAATACTTATATCAACATCAAGTGAGGCCAACACTTGATGCTGCAATTGGGCTGATACCAAAACCTAAACAACTGACTGTGCTGTCCGATAAACGACTCAATCTAGCAGCCGGAATTAATCTGCAACTTTCAGGTACTTCAGCTGATGCTATCGCCATGGCACAACAGCGACTCAATACCCTTGGGGTAAAAAGCACCAAGGAGGGGCTTGTAGTTAATGTCGCTGTAAAGCCAAATAAACAATCAAGTCCACATTATCAACTGACAGTCGCTGAAAATAATATCTCAATCCAAGCCAATAACAGCGCCGCTGCATTTTATGCGCTACAAAGCCTTGCAGGACTGTTGGATATTAATGATTTGAGTATTCCCATGGTGGATATTATTGATACACCAAGGTATGACTTTCGTGGTTTACACGTCGATGTTGCCCGCAACTTCCGCTCCAAAGCCTTTATTTTACAAACCATTGAACAGATGGCGGCATATAAGCTAAATAAACTGCACCTTCATTTAGCGGATGATGAAGGCTGGCGCTTAGCCATCGACGGTCTTGACGAACTCACCTCTGTCGGCGCTTATCGCTGCTTTGATTTGACCGAAACTCGCTGCCTATTGCCGCAATTAGGTGCTGGGAATGATAAAAACGCGCAAGTAAATGGCTTTTACTCTGCAGAGGATTATATTGAGATCCTGCGCTATGCCAAGGCGCATCATATCGAGGTGTTACCCTCATTAGATATGCCTGGTCACTCACGTGCTGCAATCATCGCCATGGAGGCGCGATATAAAAAGCTGATGGCACAAGGCAAACCAGAGGATGCACAGCAGTACCGGTTAGTAGAAGCTGCTGACAAGACGCGTTATAGCTCCATTCAACATTACAACGACAACACGCTAAATGTCTGTATTGCAAACACTTACACCTTTATCGACAAAGTATTAAGCGAAGTAAAAGTGCTGCATGACCGTGCAGGTGTACCACTCAACACTTACCATATAGGTGCAGATGAAACCGCAGGTGCTTGGCTAGAGTCGCCGGCTTGTAAAAAATTGCAGGCAAGCGTGAAAGATTTTACCAACTTTAACGGTTACTTCATTGAACGGATCGCAAAGTTACTTGATAAAAAAGGAATACAGGTTGCAGGGTGGAGCGACGGTTTAGGTGATGTACGTGCTGCAAATATGCCAGCAAACGTACAGAGCAATGCTTGGGCGACGTTAAGCGAAAACGGGCACGCGGTCGCGCATCGCTTCGCCAATCAGGGCTGGCAGGTTGTCTTGTCTAGCCCTGATGTAACCTACTTTGACTTTCCATATCAATCTCACCCAGAAGAGCGTGGTAATCACTGGGCAAGTCGCGCGATCGAAAGCAAAAAGATGTTTGAATTTATGCCAGACAACCTCCCTGCGCATGCAGAGATCTGGAAAAATACCAATCACCACGCCTACATAGCTAACGACAGCGACTCATCACTAAACAAAGGGGTTAAGTTTGCAGGGCTCCAAGGGCACTTATGGAGTGAAATGCTGCGCAGTGATGCACAAGCCGAATACATGCTGTATCCACGGTTATTGGCCCTTGCAGAGCGAGCGTGGCACCACGCTGAGTGGGAGCTACCGTACCAAGCTGGTCGTATATACAGCCAATCTAGTGGATATTTTACGGCTAAGTTACAGGCACAACGTGAGGCTGATTGGCAACGATTCGTGGCTATTTTGGGCCTTCAAGAGCTGCCTAAATTAGCACAAGCCGGAATTGAGTTTCGCATTCCCGTTGTCGCCGCAAAACAGCTCTCTGGAGCAAAGCTCGACGCTTTTACCGCCATTCCGGGTTTTGTTATCGAAGCACAGCTTGAAAACGGCAACTGGGTGCCCTTCAATACCTCACTTAATCAAGTACAGGCGCTCAGAGCGGTGCACCCAAGCTCGGGTCGCAAAGGACGAGCTTTGAGCTTAGAGAAAAATAACGAATAAGAATGACATGATGCCAAGTCCTACTTAGCTCTTAGCATCTCTATCACCGTTATCAAGCGCAAAAGAAATATTGATAAAATATGATTAATAGCAAAATGTTGAAAAAGTGAGCAATATGTTTTAGCTTGGTTGCTGTGTTACTTTTTTGTTCATTAAAGAACAAATCAGATGACATAACTACAATATAATGAGCTCAATCAGAGCCTATAATTTAGAAGGAATACTGAAATGAAATTATCGTTAAACAAGAAGAAAATCAAAGCTCTATCAGCTGATAAGCAAACTGTACCAGCAGTAATGACTCCACAAGTTGCAGGCGGCGCGCTTCGTTTCAGCCAAGACCGGCTGACGCATTGTATGGCCAATACGTGTGGTCGCCACACTTGCCCTGATATTTACTAATCGAGAGTAAATAACACAGTTCAGTGCCTCATTAGAGGCACTTTAAGGATTACTTAAATTTAACCTCTTTCTCACTTTTCGTGTAAACACGCGACTCTGGTTGAGTCCACTCGCCATTTTTCAAATATTGTGTCGACACCGTAAATTGACCACTCTCAAATTTACTGGTTGATTTCACCTTTGTGATGCCATCTTTGTTATTAATGACATCTTCGTATGCCACGAACTCGGTCTGGCTCAGGACTTCCATCGTTCCTTGGGTATAAAACCCTGCCGTCGTAAAATAGTAAAACACTAAACTATTTTTACTTTTATCCCAGAAAATTAATGACTCTCCGCCGTACATACCATCGTTGATTGAATGTAAGGTACGAACAGCCGTGCCATTTAAAGCCCGTTCCCAGTGACTGATATCCTGCATCTTTGGTTTACCTGAAGGCACGTCAAAGTCCGATTGCCAAGTGCCGAGATAAGGTGTAAACACCGAGAGTTCTTCATTTAATTTTTCATTAGCCCAAGATAGCGTACTGAATACCATCAATATGGCAAGCCCGAATTTTTTCATCATTTTTATTTCCGTTGATTGTGTCTCACACAGTATAAATCCTCATGCGTAGGTTGCGTACTTAAGGTGAGTCAGTCCCCCCCGTTGGTAAAAAAACATTGCGAATACACAATTAATACACATTTTAAAACAACAATTATACAACAAATTAATATTATAACTGCAATAGGGAAAGCGGGGAACGTTACCCTGTCTAGAGTAGTTGTTGCAGCACCAACACCAACAAGGAACAACGAACATGCTTGATTATCTTATCATTGGCGCAGGCCCTGCAGGAGTCCAAACCGCTTACCACCTAAAACAAAGTGGCTTGTCCTACCTCATGTTGGAGTCAGGTCAGCGCGCTGGGTGTTTTTTTGAAACATTCCCAATTCACCGGAAACTGATTTCAATTAATAAAGTATTTACCGGCTCAACAAACCCTGAATTCAACTTAAGACACGATTGGAACTCCATTTTAACTGATGACTACAGCCTTAACTTTTCCAGTTTTGATCGAGACTTTTTCCCAAGTGCTGATAACTTAGTCAAATACCTCAACCATTATGTTGACAAAAATCAGCTAAGTGTTGCTTATAACCAGCGTGTTAAGTCCGTCGAAAAGATTGCCGATCACTTCGTGGTGACCACAACTCATAATGAACAATATACAGCAGCCCGTGTCATTGTCAGCACAGGCGTCCCTAAGCCGTATATCCCGAAGATCGAAGGAATAGAGCTGGTTACACAGTACTCGGACTTAAATATTGATTTGACACCATTTGAAAACAAACGCGTACTTGTTATCGGTAAAGGAAACTCTGCTTTCGAGACGGCTGATCACCTTATTCCTGTCACCAGTCTGATTCACGTTTGTAGTCCAAATCCTTTAGATATGGCATGGAAGACCCACTATGTTGGCGACCTACGTGCAGTAAACAACAATATTTTAGACACTTATCAACTGAAGTCGCAAAACGCTATCTTAGACGCCGACATTAAGCGTATTGAGAAACAAGACAACCGCTTTATCGTGCACTTTAGTTATGCTCATGCTAATGGTGAGCAAGAAACCATAGAATATGACGAGATTATTTGCTGTACTGGATTTGCCATGGACAGCAGTATTTTTGCCGATAGTGCAAAACCAGATCTCATGATTGAAGGCCGCTTCCCATCTCTAGATTGCAGCTTTGAATCCATCAATGTAAAAGGCCTTTATTTCGCTGGCACGCTGACACAATCCACCAAATATCGTAAGTCGACCTCAGGCTTTATTCACGGCTTTAGATACAATAGCCGCGCCTTAGTCGAGATGCTAAAGCAAAAGCATCATGATACTACGCTTGCATGCGACCAACACTTAGGTACGCCAGAAGCAATCGGCAGTGCAATCCTCAGCCGTATCAACGAGACAAGCGCGCTATGGCAGCAACATGGCTTCATGGTGGATGCAATTACGGTATCAAAGAGCGGTATGGCACAATATTATAAGCACCTGCCGAGTCCGTACCTCCATGCTCATCTAGGTGATCACTATCATTTGCAGATAGCATTAGACTTTGGTGCGCCCATTGAAGGCGACCCGTTCAATCAGGTTCGAGTGCATAAAGACAATGCGACTGACGCGGAGTTAAGTAAATTCTTACACCCTATCATTGAACTTTGCTATCAGGGTGAAGTAATAGAAACTCATCATATTATTGAGGACTTAGAAGCCGACTGGACCGACGTAGAAGCGCACGTTAAGCCACTTCAACATTTTATTGAGCGAGTATTACCAAAGCTTGCTGGTGATAAAGTGCAAAATAAAGTGTCAGCATAACTCATAAATGGAAAAGGTTGGCAACCAAGCCAACCTTTCCATCCTCTAAGAGGCTTTAGACTCAGAGAAATACTTCCGTCTCAACATATCATGAATAACAAACTCCTGTTCTCGACCATAGGCTTTAAACATACGGTTGTTATGCATATGCAAAAGAGAGCCAAGTAATGATTGTATACTCAGATTAAGTGCACCTGACTTTTCTAATCTCAAAATTTCCTTCACCACTGGCTCAGCCTGCTTATGCCACGCCTCTAACAGCGCTAACATCGCTTGTTGCGCCTCATCACATTGCGCTAAGCTCGCAACATTAAGCTTCGCGAAGTCATCATCGAGTTGCGTTTGATGATCACGATAACGATTACCGAGCTGCTTTCTCAGCGCGCTACTCTCATTAAACTCTTTACCAAACCCAGCACGCAATGAAGAGATCAGTGATAGTTTTTGTTCCGCATCATAATTAAATAGCGTCAGCAACCGGTTAGTAAAGGCCAATGCGATACGCCAACGGACATCTTCTCCGAACGCTTCGACTAGCTGACAACTCTTCGCAATAAGCTCACTGTCAAACATAAACAAGCTTTCGATCAAAGCCATAGACTGCGGGCCGCCATAGCGTTCGACCTCTCGCTCATAAGTCATTAATTCAACTTTATGTAACTGAGAGCTCTCTATCATAGGTGACAATAGCTGATTGAGTTTTGGCAGTAACTCCCCACAAAGTACCGCTGGCTTGCCTTGGAAGCGCAAGCGTAGATGCCAATCCGGATCGCCATAGCGAATAAAGAACCACTTATCGAATAACGCACTATTTTCCTCAATAAGCGGCAATAACTGCTCATAAAGTAGCTGCTCAACAATGGTATTACCTGAATATATTTTTAAGCTAAGCCACTCGGAACCCGCACTGAAGCGCCGAGGGATTGGTGTGGCGGTAATATTTTCTAGTGGCTTTTCTGCAAAGTGAGTATGAGGAGCCGCATTTTCATTAAGTAAAGGGACAATGATTTCATTAGCGTAATGTTGCCCTTGTGCATCCGTTACCCGAGATGAGAATTGAGAGTTCAATACTTCATTAAGCTCAACTGTTTTTCTACCTTTGGTTTCCATCAATAAGATTTCAAGCATCGCACTTTGGCTTAAATTCAGAGTGAGTATATTATCTCCTGCCGCAAAGCAAACCCATTCGTCTAATAAGTACTTTTCTTTCAGTTGTTCAAGTTTATTAGCTTGGACATGCTGATTAACTAGCAACTCCTCTAATTCCTTACGTTCAATACGCCATGTCTTCTCATTCAAAATCAGGTTATCTAGCATAATGCGTGGCACATAAGTTGCGCTTCTTAGGCTCGAAGGCAATGAGAACTTGGGCGTTTCACTTTCTTGATGCTGCAACATACATAGGAATTTATATGCGCTTAAACTTCTTGCAGAGAAGTTATGAGCACTAGATAAGCGAGGAATAATACGTTTATCGAGCCGTTTACTCCAGAGCTTTACCTGCCTGTTTTCTACCCATACGTATAAATCGCTCAACGGAATTTGGTATTCAGGATCTAAAGCGCTATCCGCCATAAAGACAATCTCGTATTGCCTTAAATGAGGCCTCGCTATCACGTTACCAGGCCTTCCCTCGGGCATATGTACAATTTCAGCAAACACAACGTCCTTACTGTGATGTTGTTCTTCCTCCAAGTGAGCCACAACCGAGTCTTTTAATGCTTCATCGAGATGACAAAAGCGCCCCAGTAAATTGGCCGCGGATGGTCCGTAGCAACCATTAAACTTCATTACGGGATTTGATTTTTCATCTTCGAACAAACTTAACATTACAGCCATCGAACGCGGTAAATTAAGTTCAGTTTTATCCTTAACTTTTTGCTTTAACTCACTACTTTTAAGAACAACACAACTTTTACCTAGATTACTTGGTAATGTCACAGCGTGCTCGATGAGATAATCAAGTTCCGTATATCCAGAATTATTAGGTTGCCCTCCTCTAGCTCTACCTAGTTGTAATCCACCAATCAAAGGCGTGTCGTAACCTGTTTCTGTCGAAACACTAATACCGGACTCATCGTCCAGTATCATATCTAACGGTACGAATTGCCCTTCAAATCGAGTATTAAACTGGTTTACAAAATTATCCAAAGGATTATCTTTATTGCGACGGCTCAAACTTGCTAAAAGCTGCACTTGCTTAGTCACTCGTGCTACTTCCTGTTGCGATATTTCACAATGTAAAAATGCACGATAAGTGTCTGATTGAAAAAGTTTGTTTTCCTGTACTTTAATTGGTAATTCAGACAGATTTTTAAAAATATTTTGATACTGCTCTGGAGTTGATTTCCCCACTTTATCCATATTCGCGAGATCACTAATCGCCTGCTCTAACTTTGCGGTAATTTCCACCGGAGCAAACTTCTTTAAGGCTTTAAGCAGCGCTACATCGGGGCTCTCTCCAGTCAAGGGTAACGGAATGTCAGGTATTAGCACTCCCTCACTAATTAACTCTTCAAGATATGCACTTACCTCTTCATGCTCAGCGTCGTTATAGCGTTGACAAAACTGTTCTATTAGCTGAGAAAAGCTCAAGCCTTGTTTAGCTAGCTTCAACATTGTTATGAAATATTCATCACTGTCTACAGCACTAAGACGGTACTGCATAGTGTCTTCGGAGAGGTAGGTTTCAATATATCGACATTGATCGGCAATAAAGTAATGAGATGGATTAGGTAAATAAGTTAATTTATCTGACTTTGCTTCAGTTTCTGCAAGATAAGAGCGAATAGCTGATAATAGAAACATATCCAAGCGCGTTTTACGCGAATCATTTTCTGCGCTATCACTAACCAGACGAGTTTCTGAACCGACTTTACCGGTATGAATACCAGAAAATAGACCGAACGGCGTAGGCCGAGAAGACATTCGAATTAGGTATCTTAAAAGCGCCAATGCCACTTTTTTGCCTTGCTTAGAGTCTGGCTTTTCACGCCATTGCTCCAGCCGCTCAAGTAGTGATGGGCTTGCAACGTAGAGCGCTTCTATTACTCCTGGCGTAGCAAGCCAAGCACTCACCATCGCATTACTATCTTGTTGATTGAACAAGGTCTCAATTGGCAGCTTTGGAGTCCTCATTACAAAAAAGGAGCTTATTGTTATTTTGGCTGACATAATATTCCTTAACTCATTAGTAGGCAGTCTGTCCAATCAAGATTGTCATCTAGCACACCTAGAAGTGCTAAACCGATACCTGCAAAGCCCATCAGAAAGCTGCAATCCTCTTGGTGAACCTTATCAAGGCCATTGTATGAATAGAGTGCTTTAAGCCCATGATCTTGATACTGACTTAGGCCATAATCAAGCCAGGTTAAAGCCGCTTGTTGTAGCTTAGGGTGAGGCATAACCTTATTAAGCAACTGATACACAGTTACTAACCCAAAAAAACCATGGCAAAGTCCAGCGTCGTTGATATGACCCTGTTTTGCATCTCTGTCGACATTGAACAAAGCGATGTTTAATGCTTGTTCAACATAACTCGATTTATCCAACGCATGGCCCGCTCTTGCTAGTGTTAACGCAATCGTTAAGTCACCATAGCACCAACCTAACCGAGAGTGGTGTTCGTCTCCTGCACATGAGCCAAAACAAGCTTTCTTATCATCAGCATGGCTTTGTTGTTCAAGCAACCAATCACAGCCTGCGACGATTAACTTTTTTGCTCGCGACTTTACTTTTTCGTCCTGAAGCGCAGGAATAAGAGCGGCGATAATGCCAGGGACTCCATGTGCCAGACCTAAATTAAATTCGTGACTTTCTGTATCTTCTTTATCGAATCGATATACCGATTGCTTCGGCTGTGACCAAGCGATCTGCTGTTCATCCAACTCTACGGCAACCGATTCATAACCTGTCACTAATCGATCAAACAAGGTACTTTGTGGCGTTTTTCTGGCACGGCGAGAAATGTAAGGTGAATAACCAGCAAGGCCCAAGACCATTTCGATTTCTCCTGTCCAAGGCGAACAATCAAGAGCCGTTGCAAAAAAACTGTCTATCTCTTCAAGTAACTCGGGGTCATACTCTTCATGGTTATTCTGATTCAAATACTCAAGCACCCAAGCTTGTCCCGCTAGCCCAGAACTCAACTCAGGGGTTTGCTCTGCCAATTCATTTTGGATCTTATCTAGCGCCAGATGAAATTTTTCCTCATCGACCCAAGCATCATTAAAGTTTGCAGCTCGAAATAAAAACAATAAGTGCCCAGCTAAACCACTAAGCAAACCATTACTGTTCACGGCTTCAAGATTTGATTCAACCTGCTTGGCTAGTTTTTCCACTATAGACAGGATTTGTTCTTTTTTTTCTAAATCTAACGCCTTTAGCATACTTATCCTTGTTTCAACTCTATTTATAAATTTTGTTTTTACTACAGGTAAGTTAACCTTTTGCTCAGCCAAACTCAAACTTTGATACATGCAAAACATAAAAACAAAACAAGTCATGTGATTTATTGACATTTAATTTTTTGAGTACTAGCTTTTTTTGTACACGCTAAAAAAGCGTGTAAAAAAAGGATTGAAAGAAAGGACTTTTATTAACCGCAAGTTAGTAAGGAAAAACGAATGAAACTAGCACTAAACAAAAAATGCATCAAAGCACTTTCCAACGATAGTAAATCTATTCCTGCTAATATGACACCGCAAATCGCTGGTGGTCGTATGCAAGCTGACTATTTACTCACTGATCGCTTCGGAGATTGCTGGACGGGTCGCAATCATTCTTGCCGTGAGCACACTTGCCAGATCCCATAATTTGCTACAGCAGTAAGCCTTAAAATAAAGCGAGCTGCATGCTCGCTTTATTTATTCAGATCCCGATGTCGAGGTTTGCTCTTCCCCTTCATAGTGCACTGGCTTTTTGAGCTTAATTTCCCGATCCGCCGAGGCAATGGTTTCTTTACGGTGTGCAATGATCACGCGAGTAATTTTCAACCGCGATACTGCTTCATTGATATCTTCTTCCAACCCAGTATCAAGGTGACTTGTCGCTTCATCCATAAACAGTATTTTCGGATCTTTATACAGAGCACGCGCCAAGATGATCCGCTGCTTCTGCCCTCCAGATAAGCTAGACCCCATGTCACCAATCAGGCTGTCATAGCCCATTGGCATATCACTGATATCATCATGAATGGCAGCAAGCTGGGCACAGTGCACTACCTTTTCCATATTAATCGGGGAGTCAAAAAATGCGATATTATCGGCCACTGTGCCTGACAGGAGTTCATCATCTTGCATCACCGCAGCAATCTGCTGACGGTATTGCCTTGCGCCAATTTGGCTAAGCGGTATGCCATCCACCAAAATCTCACCACCAGTTGGTTTGTTTAACCCCAACATTAACTTAAGTAAAGTCGACTTACCGCAACCTGAGGGCCCTGTGATTGCAACTGATTCACCCGCATTGATTGTTAAGCTCAGCTTGTCTATAACATTGGCGGTTGCGTCTGAATAAGCAAACGACAGGTTTTTCACCTCAATTTTGCCTTCGATATTCAGTTTTCGATATTGATCTGGTTGTAACTCTTCTTTGTCCGTTAAAGCAATATCGGCGATACGGTCAAAGTGGAGGCCTAGCATTTTAAACTCTATCAGCTTTTCTATCAGATTTGCGGTCTTGTCCATAAACTGACGCTTGTAAGACATAAAAGCAAACAGCATACCGGTACTAAACCCACCTGCAATCACTAAATGTGCAGCCAAATAAACCACAATAATATTTTCAATACCAAATAGCGCACGGTTAATAGCGTCATAGCCAATTTTAAAATTACCCAAACGTATATTATGATTTATTGCACTGGCGTAACGGTTCTGCCATTGGCCTTCACGCTTAACCTCTGAGCCAAATAATTTAATCGTCTGTATTCCTCGCACGGTTTCCATAAAGTTGGAATTTTCTTCCGCGCGCGCCATGATTTCTTGCTCACTAATATTGCGAAATGGTTTATACATTGCGATGCGAATAACGGCATATGCAGCAACAGCAATAAGTACAACAGCAGATAACATTGGACTATAGAAAAAGATCATCGCCAAGGTAATAATCGCCATTAAGCCATCAATAATCGCTTCAATGACGCCAGTTGTCAGGAGCTGCTTTACTTGCTGAAGTGAGCCGAAGCGAGAAACGACATCCCCCATATGGCGCTTCTCAAAATAGGCAATGGGTAAGCGCACTAAGTGGTGAAATAGGTTAGCCCCCAATTGAATATTCATTTGGTTACCAAAGTGCAGCAAGGTAAAGCCTCGCAGCGCATTGGTGGCAATTTCAAACAATAGAACTAAAAAAAAGCCAACCGCAAGCACGGTTAATAGCGAAGTATCACCAGTGAGTATGACATCATCTATAACCAATTGGATATAGTAAGGTGCAGCAAGCGTAAATACCTGCAACAAAATAGATAGCATAAAAATGAGCAGCAGTGAGCGCTTTAAGCCCGTGATACGGCTCCAAAAGTCTGAGAATCTAAGACTCGCTTTTTGCTCTTTCTTTTCAAAGTCTTTGGTTGGAGTTAACTCCAATGCCACTCCAGTGAAATGCTTGGAGGCTTCTTCCATTGTAAAGGTTTTTTCGCCACCTGCAGGGTCATGGATCACGATGCGCTTTTCGTTAGCCTTTTTAAGCACCACAAAGTGGTTCATGTCCCAATGCAAAATTGCCGGTGTTTGCAGCGCATCTAAATCTTCAAGTTCAATCCGCAACGGCCTTGAAGTTAAGTGTAGCTTCTCAGCGAAGTGCATAATATCAAGTAGCGTACAACCTTCTATTGAAATGCTAAAACGCTGTCTTAGACGTGTTAAGTCAGTATGGTAACCATGGTATCCAGCAACCATTGCTAGGCTCGCAAGACCACACTCAGCTGCCTCTGATTGAATGATCACTGGTAAAGATTTCCGCGACCAAAACTCTAATTTATTGGCTGCGCCTTCATGTTCCATTTCCATATCAACCCTTTTACTTCTTATAATTGGCCTTTGATGCTAAATACTGGGTCGAACAACCAACGCAGTAACGAGCGCTCTTCTACCACAATATCCGCATCCAGCGTCATACCTGCCCGTAAGGCCGTATCTTTACCATATGCTTTTACCGCTTGTTCATCCAACGCAACAACAACACGGTATGCAGGTTCTTGGATAATACCTGGCATGTTGGTTTCCTCAGGTAAGATCACACTATTGCTGAGCTCTACAATTTTTCCTTTGTAAATGCCAAATTTTTCGTAGGGAAACGCGTGATAGCGTAGCTTAGTCTCTTGCCCTTCTTTAATAAAGCCAAACGCTGATGTGGGTATATAAATAATTGCTTGCATATCACTGTGTTCGGGGATCAAGGTCAGTAAATGCTGACCCATTGAAACATTTTTGCCAAGTTTAGCGAGCAATCCCGTAACCACCCCTGACTGAGCTGCACGAACTTCACCAAGCCGCTCCTGCTCAATAGAAGAGATTTGTATCAGTAAATCTGCTTGCTGCGATTGCAGCTGAGAAATTCTGTTTTGATGTTCAATCGGCAGTTTCGCCAACTGATTTTTAATATTTTTCAGCTGTGACTCAAGCGCAATACGCTCTGAACGGATTGAAGACGATTGTTGCTTGAGTGAAAGCAAAGTGTCTTTTTGACGTTGTAGCTCAAGTTCAGAAATATAACCAGTACCTTTTAAGGTCGCAATTTGCGACACTAAATCTTGATTAAGTAGAAGCCGCTCTTGGAACGTACTTGCTTGGCTCTCAAGTTCTTTTAACTTTTCTTTTGCGGTTGCTTCTTGTTGCTGTAGCTCTTCAATATCAAGCTGGTACTGCCCACGCAGTTGCTCTATCTGCTGAAGTAAGTTTTTTTGTTGAAAGCGATATTGATTCAGTAACGCTTGATTCAACTCTGTGGCTTCAGTGCTATGTTTTGCAGATGCAATTCGCAGCAAAGGTTGCCCAGCAGCGACTTGCTCACCCTCTTTGACCAATACGTCAGACACCACACCTTGTTGCATTGCAGCAACACGCAGCAGTCCACCACTGGGCTCAATAACGCCAGATACTCTTTCCTTTCTGGTATAGCTACCACTTGATAGAAACACGATGCTTAAAATCACAACAGTTAAAATGAGTAATCCCAGCGTCTTAAATACGGGCGGTTGGACTAAGCTAATTGTGCCCTCTAAGCGGTGCTGTTTATGCTCTAACACCTCACGGCGAAATAAATTTTCCATAGCACTTATCGGGTAATATTATTGTTAATATTTTTTTATTGAAAACACAATGTACCACGGGTGGTAACAGAAAGGAATGAAATAAGGCAAGTCATGCTTGCCTTATTCGTGTCTAGAGGAACTTAATACTGTCCCTATAATAATAATTTTTAAGACTTTTTAATTGGTCGCTGCCAGCCATCCAAGTTACGCTGTTTTCCTCGCGCGACAGCCAATTGCTCATCTTTCACGCTTGAGGTAATCACTGAGCCTGCGCCAATCGTCGCCGTACTACCAATTTCAACTGGTGCAACTAGCGATGAATTAGAGCCAATAAAGGCATTATCACCGATAATAGTTTTAGACTTATTCACGCCGTCATAGTTACAAGTGATGGTTCCGGCACCAATATTCACTTTTTCCCCAATTTCAGCATCTCCAAGGTAGGTCAAGTGATTGGCTTTTGAACCTTTACCCAAGCGAGACTTTTTTATCTCTACGAAATTACCGATATGAGAGTCTTCTTCCATTATCGCGCCAGGACGCAAGCGAGCAAATGGACCTAAAGTGCACTTATCAGCGACCAACGCATCTTCGATAAGCGTATTAGCTTTAATAACTACGCCATTACCGATTTTACAGTTTTTAAGTACACAGTTAGGACCAATGACAACATCGTCACCGATCTCTACGTTTCCTTCAAACACCACATTTACGTCGATTAACACGTCTTGACCTGTGGTTACCTGTCCACGCACATCGATGCGAGCAGGATCCGCTAAACTAGCACCATTAATCATCAAGGTTTCAGCTTGCCAAGCCTGATAGGCACGCTCTAATGCAGCTAACTGCACACGGTTATTCGCACCTTCTACTTCCATCTTATCATCAGGCTGTGCAGAAGTAATTTCTACCCCTTCGCTGTGCGCCATCGCAACGATGTCAGTGAGATAATATTCACCTTGTGCATTATTATTCGATAGCTGTCCAAGCCACTTTTTCAATAATCCACCGTTAGCCGCCATGATCCCTGTATTGATCTCGGTAATAGCGAGTTGCTCCGCAGACGCATCTTTTTGTTCAACAATACCAACCAATTTGCCATTTTCTCGCAGCATACGACCATAACCAGTCGGATTTGCTAAATCAACCGTGAGTACAGCAAGACCATTATCTGGAGTCACATCCAGCAAACGCTGTAGCGTGCTCTTTTTTGTCAGTGGCACATCACCATAGAGGATTAAAACTTTATCATCGTCACCAATATGCTCTTTCGCAACCGCAACTGCGTGACCTGTTCCTAACTGCTCTGCTTGATGCACCCAGTTCACTTCATTATGTGATAACGCGGCTTGTAGCTGCTGCGCACCATGACCAAAAACTAAATTGGTAGACTGCGCGCCTAACGACACCGCATTGTCTATGACATGCTGTACCATGGGTTTTCCTGCGATAGGATGGAGGACCTTTGGTAACTTAGAACGCATGCGAGTGCCTTTACCCGCTGCTAGAATAATTGTATTTAACGGCATGAACACAGGATCCTTTTTCTTGTGTCAAAAAACATACGTACAGTTCAATACTCTTGTCTTTAATCTGATCACATCATTGTGCATCTGAATACAGGAACCATGCTAGCAGACAACAAATACTTACTATGTACAAATTGCGCAATATTGTAGCGGGCTTTGTTTGGAAAAGTAAGGGTCAAAAAAGTAGAAATAAAAATGATATAAGGCTCATTAGAACCTTATATCGAGTTGTGTCCATGACCAAACCTACCCCTAACTTAGGGCCTGTTGCTCTTTCAAATTATCTTTTGTTGCACCAAACGTAAGTACTTTTTGTTTCAAGCGATAACCGACTACATACAGGATTGGAATTAAGAAGAGTGTCACTACTGTTGAAACCAGCACAGCAAAGCCAAGAGATATTGCCATAGGAGATACAAATTTCGCCTGAACACTAGTTTCAAACATTATTGGTAACAGCCCAAAAAACGTCGTCAATGAAGTTAATATGATAGCTCTAAACCTTTCATGCACAGCCTGTGTTGCACTTTCGATGATCTCAATGTTACTTCGCACTTTTTCGTTAATCCTGTCAACAAGTATAAGACTATCATTGACAACAACACCCGCCGCGGCGATTAGACCAAAATTTGAAACTAAACTAAAATCCTCCGAGAAAATCCAATGTCCCCATATCGCACCAACAACACAAAATGGGATAACCGACATTATCAGCAGCGGCTGAATATAACTTTTTAACGGTATTGCCAATAAAATATAGACTGCGAGCAAAGAGGCTACAGTGAAAATCAACATTTGGTCTTTCTCGTTGCTGACTTCCTTTATTTTTCCGCCTAAATCTGTGGTTATCGAAGGGTATTGCGCCTTCACTTTGGGAATTATTTCCTTATTCACATGCTTGATAACTTTCGTGGCATTCACGTCTTGATGATCTATAGAAGCAAAAACATATAGACTGCGCTTGCCAGCCTCGCGACGAATTGTTGTTACTGCTTGGGTCTCCTTAAAGCTAACCACATCTCCTAAGAATACTTCTTCTCCAGAACTCAGTCTAATACGAACATACTGTAACTCGCTGATACTAGTGCGACTAGCTTGAGGATACCTAAGCATCACCCTAATCTCTTCTCCTAAACGGCTAAACCTATCAGCCTCTGCACCATAATGGGTTTGCTGTAACTGCAGAGCTACATCAGCAAGCGTTAGATTTAACTGATGAGCTAATGGTTTTAATTCCATTAATAGCTCCTTTCGCCCGACGGATATCGTAGAGCCGACTTCATATAATCCTTTTTGTTGCTTTAACTCCGCTGCAAATAGTTTTGCGGCTGCATTTAGTTCATCAATATCATCACTAAAAAAGAAATAACCAAAGTCCCCATATAAATTATGCTGGCCTAATACATCATCTTTAATTCTAACTGCTTTCAGTGCCACAATATCAGGAATATTCTCTCTCCAGCGCTGAGATAGCGCAAACGTATCATAAGGTCTATGGTTTTCATCGACAAGAATAACAGTAAACTTCAGACTAGTTTCTCCAACGCTTTCAATCAAAATATCTTTGATCATTCCCTTACCAAACAAGGAGACTGTTTTTTGCTCTTCTTCTTTCAGCATTTTTTCAAAGGCTTGTGCTGCTTGTTTAACTACCAACGCAGAGGCATTATCGTTAAGTTCAAGTGTGATCTCTGGCTGATCAATTGGGACCATAGGATCTGGTATAGACTTAACGTGGCCAAATACTATCAAGGCAAGAGAAAGTACGAGGATAACAACAAATAATAGTAGCACGCTCCATTTATGTCGTATGCTCCAGACAACTCGATCAGTCAACCACCCCTGACTAAACCCACTGATTGCTTGATTCAACTTATATTTAAATCCACTTTGAGAAGTCTGTTTTGAGGACATACTGGCTAAATGGGCAGGTAGAATCAATTTAGACTCAACAATGCTGAATAGCAGACAAAAGATTACGATAATCGAAACCCCTTTGAATAACTCACTTTGTGAGCCATCGCTAAAGATGAAAGGAAAAAATACCGCTATGGTCGTTAAAACGCCAAAAACCGCAGGCTTAGCGACTTTCTTTACCCCTTGAGCAACTGCTCGCTTATTATTTCCCGTTGTCTCTATTTGTTCATGTACACTCTCGCCAACGACGATAGCGTCATCGACAATCAACCCCAGCACCATAATAAAGGCAAATAACGACACCAAGTTTATAGTGACACCAAACAAGGGCATTATTAGTATTGCGCCAAGAAAACATACCGGCAAGCCCACAACGACCCAAAATGCCAGTCTCATACTTAGGAACAAAGATAAAACTAACAGAACTAAAATAGCACCTTGGATCAGGTTTTCTTCCATCATCGCCAAGCGCTGATCTAAATACGCAGTACCGTCAATAATCACCTCAAGTTTTAAGTCCTTTGGTAAATGCTGATTTTTATACGCCACATATTGTTGCACCGAGTCAGCGACGGCAACAGCATCTTGATATTCCGCAGCCATCACTTCAAAAGCAACGGCAGGCTTTGCAGAAAAAGAAAATAAATGTACACCTTCAATAACCCCATCTCGGACACTGGCTATATCTTCAAGCTTTATTTGTAAACCGGACTCAAAGGTTTTAATCGGGATCTTCGCAAATGCTCCTTCATCATATGCCTGATTTTCGACACGAAGAGGGATAGTACCAGCTTCACTTCTCACGGCTCCCACACTCATATTATTTGAGTATTTTTGCAATGCTAAGCGGACATCTTCAATCGTCAATTTGTACATCTGCAGTGCAACTGGATTAACCTCTATCGCGACTTCCCCTTTTGGTAAGTTATTACTCACTATTGAGACATTATTTAAATTTAAAAGCTCATTTTGTACTTGAAGTGCATAATGCCTTAAAGAGGACACTTCATTGTCTTGTATGAGAGCCAAGCGGATAACCGGCTGTAAGTTTTCACGCAGTTTAATGATAATTGGCTCTAAGTCAGCGGGAAAGCCCGGTGTTGCGTCCACTGCAAGTTTCACTTTGTCCAACACACTGGCAGGGTCCGCATTTTTCAGTATTTCAAGCACAATTCTACCTGAATTGTCATTGGACCAGGAGCGCATACGCTTTATATCTGGCAGACTAACTAAACTGTACTCTATTTTACTTATCACATTCTCTTCGAGCTCTTTTGCAGAGGAGCCAAACTGAGTGACATTAATCTCTATCGTATCAATGTGGATGTTGGGGAATATTTGTTTGTTTATAGATTGATAAGAAACTGCACCTATAATGATGATGAATACCATCAACAAGTTTGCAGCTACAGGGTTATTAATAAAAAAATTGATGATGCCGTGGTTAAGGCTTTCTTTGTTCATGACAATAACCTCACAGCTTTGCTAGATTTGCAGCAACAATTTCAACAGGCATTCCTGTGTAGGGGTAATCCGGCAATGCACTAACTATCTTATCGTCTACCTGAATACCGCTACTGACTATTGCAAAACCATTTTCATTTCGTAAAGTGGTCACTTCTCGTAATACGAGCGAACCTTTGTTCGCGACCCAAATACGGTTATTTTCAATTAATTCTTCTGGCACTTTATATACTTGCTCAAGCGTACGTCCAGAAAACTCCACTTCGACAAAGTCACCAAATTGTAAAAATGAATTACTACTGCGCTTATCTAACAGCCCAGTCACTTTTGCGACTACTTTGTAAGCTCTGGTTTGTGTATCAACCAACTGAATTCTTCTAATTAATTTACCTCTAGCTACCTGATCTGAGCCTGGTAACCTCACCACCACCTCCGTTGCTAAAAGATTCTCTGGCAAATATGGGCTATCAAATCGCGCGATGGGTAACTCCACTTCAGCACTTTCAATATTATATAATATCGCTACACTCGTACCTTGATTTACAAACTGTCCCGTGCCAATTGACTTCTCAACGACTAACGCGTCGAATGGTGCAACACCTGATGTATACTCCAAATTCTTCTGAGCAGACGATAATCTTGCTTCTGCGGATCTCACTGCTGCATAAGCACTTTTAATTTGTGGTTTTCTCAAGAACAGACTATTTTCTTGGTCTGATTGGATCCGCTCTAATTCTATTTGAGCTACTTTTCCCATCCCCAATTCTTGCTCAAGTTTGGCTTTAGCGTTGAGCAACTCAGCTTCTGCATTTTTGAGCTCAGCTTGATATTGACTATCTTCAATTTTATAAAGCTCAGTCCCCTTTTTAACTATTCCCCCTTTTACGAGCTCTTTTGACCAAGATTCGATATTTCCTGCCACTCTAGTCGATAAACTTGTAACTTCACTCGGCCGAAGCTCTCCATACACCTTAAAACGAACCGTATGATTTTTTTGTTCAATGGGTATTGTCGAGATATGATTTACTTTAACTTTTAACGTAGATTCGTCATCTGCCGCACTTAATGCACTCATGACAAATAGCCCAACTGCAAATAGCGATAAAATCATTGCGGGTAAAGCAATCGATTGAATATGTTTTATCTTCATAATAGACCAACTTGTATTTGTTCTCACCATCACTTCAGACGGCTTATATAGAGGGTTTATAGATTGAAGTGGGTAGTTCTCCACCCACTTGAGTTGCTCACCAACTGCTAGTCTAGATATTGTTCAAGCATTAACTTAAGCAAATCTTCAGACTTCAATATATCCATATGTCCAGCATTTATGCTTGTATATTCAACAGCCTTGTCATGGTGTTGCTCAAAGTAACGGTGGTACGACTCTATACAGAAATTAGATTGAGTCGCATAAGCGTATTTGACTGTAACAGCTGGGTGGACTGATGGTATGTAGTCTCTTAACCATTGACTTTGCCTTCGCTCCAAGACTTCTAACTGACATATCAATAGACTATCGATATCTGTGGGCAAGGGTTTCTCACCACCCATTTCCCCACCATCTATAGCGGCATGCTTTTTGTGTTGCCGATGTTGTTCGAAGTAACTATCGATTAAGATTAGCTCTACTTTAATTCCTTGTTCGCTCAGTTTATTAGCTGCTTCCAACGCTAAAAGTCCACCAAATGAATGTCCAATTAGTCTTATCCCTTGAGTATCCTTAGATTGTTGTACAATGCCATTCACAATTGCTGTTACATTCTCTTCCACAGAATTATAAGGCAGTGTCCCATCTAATAACCCTTTATGAGGACAAGCGTAAATACGATAACCATGCGCCGATAATTGCGCTGCAAGCCAAGCAAAATCATTCTCTGTGCTGGCAACACCGGGGATCATAAATAGCTCATGTTTATCGCCATGAGGTGGTGAAATTGGTTTGATAACTTGATATGACTTTGCCGTATCATATCCCTCACACAGTTTCGCCATTGCCTCCACGGTTACCGCACTGAAAAATCTATCTAGCGATATCTTGGTGCTACATCGCCTATTGATTTCTGTAGCTAGCTTAACCGTTAGCAACGAATGCCCTCCAAGTTCGAAGAAGTTTGCGTTACGACTGATTTTACTTGCTTCTATCCCTAACAGCTCTGACCAAATCTGAACGATCACTTGCTCTACTCTAGTTTGGGGAGCAATATAATCTCCAGTTAACTCACCCACTTTGACATTAGGTAACGCTCGTTTATCTACCTTACCATTAGGTGTCAACGGCCATTCATCTACGACCATGATCACACTTGGCAACATATATTCTGGTAGCTTCTCCTTTAATTCAGCTTTTAAGTAGCGGGCAAAGTCATGGTGTTCATCACTTCCTTTAGCTACTAGCGGCTTAATATATGCCACCAACTGTAAACTACCCGCAATATGAATGGCTCGTACCAAAGCCGAGTCAACTTCAGATTGCTGCGCTAGTTGCGCCTCCACTTCTCCAAGCTCTATTCTAAAGCCGCGGATCTTAACTTGATCATCAGCGCGACCTATAAAGGCGAGATCACCATTCTCCAAGTAACGCACTAAATCACCAGTACGATATAAGCGGCTTGGGCTATGTGGATCACTCGATAAATAATACGGATTATCAACAAAGCGCTCAGCAGTGAGCTCCGGACGATTCAGATATCCCCGCGCCAAACCATCACCTCCGACATACAATTCACCAACACACCCTTGTGGTACTAATTGCTGCTTTTCATCTAGAAGATAGAGAGCGGTGTTAACCATCGGTCGACCGATCACCTCTAGTTTGCTTTGCGACTGTAGTGAAAAGGCACAGTTCACTGTTGTCTCAGTCGGTCCATATCCATTAAGTAATACCCGCCCGTTTTGCTTTACAAATGAAATAAAACTTTGCAGCACTGTCCCCATTGCCTCACCACTGGAGATCAGATCTATCGCGGGTAAGTTAGGTTCTTTAACTATCATATCAAGTAATTGTGGAGTCGCATTTAGCACACTGAGTTGATGCAGTCGCGTTATGTTTACCAGCTCGCTAGGAGACTTAGCCTGTTCTCTAGTGGGTACAATAAGCTTGATACCTGAACATAACAGTGCAATTCCTTTTAGAGAGGCATCAAATACAAAAGATGATAGCCACAACCAACCATTTTTATAAGCTTCATCGCAAAGTGCTAATTGCTTAAAAAAGCCTTCTCTAAAGTTCATTAATGCGCAATGCTCTGTCATGACGCCTTTTGGCTGCCCTGTCGAGCCAGAGGTATAAATGACATAGGCTAAACACGCTGCAGTCAATCCACTCTCTTGTTTCTCTATGTTCTCTTGGCTTTGCGCCGCAAATAATGCCGCATCATCCAATGCCACCACAT
>NZ_PNDS01000268.1 GCF_005886535.1 Pseudoalteromonas sp. S2755 | reverse complement strand
TTTAGCGCTTATTACCTACGTGCACGTGGCGATAAACAGTATGCTGAAACGCTACTTAAGCAAAAGGTTAATAACGGTCTAAGAACAAACTTCGGTTCACGTACTATCAAAGAGATAGTATCGGGTGAACGTAGCGAGCTAATGGAAGAAGCGTTAGTTCAAGCGTCAGAAAGTGCAACTGAACTTGGTATTGAAGTGCTGGATGTCCGTGTTAAGCAAATTAACTTGCCTAACGAAGTAAGTAACTCAATCTACCAGCGTATGCGTGCGGAGCGTCAAGCAGTGGCGAAAGAGCACCGTTCAGAAGGTCAAGAGAAGGCGGAGACCATCCGTGCTAATGTTGACCGTCGTGTTACCGTAATGCTCGCAGATGCTGAGCGTAATGCTCGTGCGGTTCGCGGTCAAGGTGATGCAACGGCGGCAAACATTTACGCTAAAGCATATAACAAAGATCCTGAGTTTTTCGGGTTTGTTCGTTCGCTTGAAGCATATAAAAATACCTTTAAAGATAAGAATGACGTTATGGTGTTATCACCGGATAGCAAGTTCTTTGATTATATGAAGGATGCAAAAGCTCAATAAGATGATGCTTTTAAAATGATAGTAAAACCCCGCCTGCCAGCGGGGTTTTTTATTGGCGCGATATAGTCACAAACTTTAGATGATGAAATCACACGTTTTATGCCGCAAAAAAACACACTGTAGCAACGTCCTTATGTCGCGAAAAAACACACCGTAGCAGCGATTTTATGTCGCGAACAAACACAATGTAGCAGCGACTTTATGTCGCGAAGAAACA
>NZ_PNDS01000267.1 GCF_005886535.1 Pseudoalteromonas sp. S2755 | reverse complement strand
GAGCTGTGATTGATAAACTTCTTGGCTGTGCCTTTTTACTTCTCGCCCTGCGTGTGATTTTCCAATCCTTGTAGCCATTGTTAGCACTTCTTGGTCGGCGCTCTATCTTTGCTCCCATCAAGCTGACCTAATCTAACCCTTTGCGCTGTATGTAGTTGTGAAGAATAAATGCTTTGAGTTGTTCGTGATCGGTTTTATTCATTGCAA
>NZ_PNDS01000266.1 GCF_005886535.1 Pseudoalteromonas sp. S2755 | reverse complement strand
GAGAAAATCCATCCATGATATAATCACCATAGAGAAAAACTTCCTCCTCATATTGCTGCATATTAACGCTGATTGAATTTACCCAATCTAACATACGTCCGAATTCTTGATTATCGCACGCGATATCCATCAAAGTACTTTTGTCTTGATAAAGGCGCGGTAGTGAAGCGGTATTTTGCTTAATTAACGCGATGTAGTCGAAAAGCATTTCCACTATCTCTTCATTGTATTGAATCCCTTCATCAGTAAGCGCAAAGCTTATGTTAAATTG
>NZ_PNDS01000265.1 GCF_005886535.1 Pseudoalteromonas sp. S2755 | reverse complement strand
GGTACAGTGAATAATTGAGGTTTTATATCGAGCTTTTGATGCACTACGAAACGATGCATCACTTAGAATGCTGGGGCGTTATGTAGTGTGGGGAGTTTAAGTTTTTAGGTTTCTAAGCCATTTTCACTGATCAGGGTCGGTTGTTCCCATGGAACGAGATGATTTAAGTTATTCTGTTCGCGTTCATTCAGGCTACCAAGCGT
>NZ_PNDS01000264.1 GCF_005886535.1 Pseudoalteromonas sp. S2755 | reverse complement strand
AGGTTTTCGTTACCAGTAAAATAAACGGCGTAAGCCGGATCGTTAAAGGTCATTCGCTTGCTTTCGTTATATTCTAAATTTAACACGGTGATATGGCTAAGGCCAATTTCACTCGGTTAGTAAACAATGTGCTGATTAAATAGATCAAAGCTATCTATTTGTGCATCAGCTTTGTGCGGCACGACTGTTTGCCATTTTGAAATATAACTTGCATCACCAGCTTTACCACGCATCAGTTT
>NZ_PNDS01000263.1 GCF_005886535.1 Pseudoalteromonas sp. S2755 | reverse complement strand
GCAGCGATTTTATATCGTGACCAACAAAAAAAGTCATTCCTAGCAATTCAATAACTGTTCTCGAACCTTCTTAAGTGATATCCCCACTTATAAAATAGTGCCTCAATCGTATTGATAGTATGCGGTACTACATATAAACGGTATACAACATCTCTTTTTTGTTCTCTTTTTATACTGTTAAGTGTCAAAAACAAGCGTTTCGCTTCATTTTTGCTCGAACAAACGTTTTTTCGTAATTTTCTTTAAAAAAAGGGTTGCACTAAAATCGGATCGCCCTATAATGCGACCCCACTGACACGGGGCCCTACGCGT
>NZ_PNDS01000262.1 GCF_005886535.1 Pseudoalteromonas sp. S2755 | reverse complement strand
AGCGACTTTACGTCGCGATGCGCTTGTCGCGGGGTAAACCCGCTGCTACGGCAGCGGTGTTTCGGTGTTTTTGTCGTGGGGTTATGGATTTGTAGCAGCGACTTTATGTCGCGATGCTTTCGTCGCGGGGTAAACCCGCTGCTACGGCAGCGGTGTTTCGGTGTTTTTGTCGTGGGGTTATGGATTTGTAGCAGCGACTTTATGTCGCGATGCTTTCGTCGCGGGGTAAACCCGCGGCTACGGGAGTGGTGTTTTGGTGCTTTTGTCG
>NZ_PNDS01000261.1 GCF_005886535.1 Pseudoalteromonas sp. S2755 | reverse complement strand
GTTTTGTAAAATCAAGTATTTAACATGATAAATTGCTCAGACTATCGGACTCTGTAAGCTTAAAAAATATAATTGCTCATCAATCCAAATTTAGTTTTAATTAAAACATAATAAGCACTTAGTAATGCAGGGAATGCTTACGTAATAATAGCTGAGTAGACTAGCTAGGTTAGCTAGAGCCTCCAAAAAGCCTATTTTTCTAAGTAAGCCATAGCATAAATAACACCAACTCTGATACATCGAGTTGGTAGCGCCTCAGTTCAACACGCGATTGTACA
>NZ_PNDS01000260.1 GCF_005886535.1 Pseudoalteromonas sp. S2755 | reverse complement strand
AAACAGAAACATTTGTTGCTATTCGTGCTCACATTGATAATTGGCGTTGGTCTGGCGTGCCTTTCTATTTAAGAACAGGTAAGCGTATGAAAAAGCGTTGTGCTGAAATTGTGGTTGAGTACAAGCCTGTTTCTCACAATGTTTATGGTGATGCGGCGGGTCCAATTCAGCCAAACCGTTTGGTAATAAGGTTACAGCCTGAAGAAAGTATTCAATTAACGCTAATGTCTAAGCGTCTAGATAACCTTGAAATGCAACTAGAGCCAGTGACGCTAAATATCTCATTGAGTGAAAAGTATAACAATGGCTATCATTCAGACGCATATAAGCGCTTAATGCTAGACGCCGCTGCAAATAACCCTGCTTTATTTATTCACCGTGACGAAGTGCGCCAAGCGTGGCAGTGGGTTGATCCAATCATTGAGCGTTGGCAGAGTAAAGGGGCTCCGTCACTTTATCGTGCTGGCTCTTGGGGTCCTGAAGACGCCGATGAACTGCTAGAAGAAAACAAACATGTTTGGTTCAACGCGGGAGAGCAAGCGTAATGGCACAGTTAACAGAAAGAAATTTCAGCTCCAAAGACGAGATGACAGCAGCGCTTGCAGAGCTACTCCAATCAGGGCTTAGCCAAGGGATTGCACAAGATGGTGAAGCTGTGCTGTTAGTATCTGGTGGTTCATCACCGGCTCCAGCGTATCGTTACCTTTCTGGTGTTGAACTAGGCTGGGACAAAATTACGGTTGCGATGGTTGATGAACGTTGGGTCGAACCGGAACACGAAAAGTCTAACGAAGCATTTATCAAGTCGACATTACTGCAAGACAAAGCGGCAAATGCTCGATTCGTGACAATGAAGAATGCGGCAGTGTCAGCAGAGGAGGGCGCTGATCTATGTGAGTCTGCTTATGCAGCGTTGAAAAAGCCGTTCGATGTTACTATTTTGGGAATGGGACCGGATGGTCATACCGCCAGTTTATTCCCAAATGCAAAGGGCTTAGAGCACGCGTTGGCAACCACAAACACTGTATGCGCAATTAACGCACATCAAAGCGAAGTGACAGGTGAGATCACTGAGCGTATGAGTTTGTCTTTGGCGGGAATAGCTAACTCTAAGGCGGCTGTTTTATTGATCTCTGGTGATGAGAAAAAGGCGGTGTATGAAGCGGCAAAACAACCCGGCTCAGAGTATGAAGTACCACTGCGTGCTGTATTAAATCATCCTGATATTAATTTGACCGTATTCTGGTGCCCATAACCCGAGTGCATCTACTAAAAATAGTAAAATGCAAGGCTGGCGTGATAGCTGGCCTTGTCTTGATTATTTGGTCAACTGATTGAATATCTCTGGACATTCAGCTCGAAGCGACAACACTTCTTACTTCTTACTTCTTACTTCTTACTTCTTACTTCTTACTTCTTACTTCTTACTTATTAAATAAAAAAAAATAAAAAAAAAATAATAAAAAAAAAATATAA
>NZ_PNDS01000259.1 GCF_005886535.1 Pseudoalteromonas sp. S2755 | reverse complement strand
CACGCTAAGGTACCTACGTCCTGTAGGCAAGACAAAGATTTTGCTATTTAGTTATTCTAAATAAGAAATCTTTAACGCAGTTAGCGTCAGATTTACTCCTTCAAATTGAGCAAGTATTAAGACAAACTGGTGTCATTGTCAGGTTTTGTAAAGGTGCTTGGATTTGTCTGTTTCCTAGTGCAATTATATTTACTTGAAAACTAAAGGCTCTAATAAAAGGATGGTTTATGAAGCAGATGAGCATTCTAATTGTTTTATTTTGCGGCTTAATAATTTGCGATAAAAGTTATGCCCAAAACAATTACGATTTAGGACAAAAAATACCGGGATTAACACCCGAATTATTTGCTCCAGGTGTCGTTTCTACGGATGAGTACCGCGAGACTGAAGTGTTGTTTTTGCCTGATATGTCAGAGCTTTCTTTTACTCGCTCTGGTGGAGA
>NZ_PNDS01000026.1 GCF_005886535.1 Pseudoalteromonas sp. S2755 | reverse complement strand
ACCTGAGCTGTGGATAATCAATGCCTTTCTAGCAGCCAGTTTTAGCGCTAACTGCGTTGAATCCACTTCCAATAGCCAGCTATTGGTGCGTAAATTCGCCTTGTTTCCCCTAAAACTCTCTGGCTAGACAAAGAGAAAAACGAAGTTGTGTTTTAGCAGTAATGAGTTAGAACATTCGTTATCCAAACCTCAGGTTAAATATATGAGAAGATAATAATGGATATAGGGATCACAGAAGTATTGTTGTTATTTACGGCGATTTTTATCGCGTCCTTTTTACTTTTTAAGGTCGTGCTATGGGCCAAAAAAATGCCAAAAGGCGCCTATCTATTTTTGGCTTTAATGCCGCTCATTTCGCTTTTTCCTATTCCACCACCCGTTTTTAAAAATATCGCGAAAGCCAAACAAGAACAACGCAAAAAAGCCCCCAAATCAGAACCATAATCTCACAGGAAAATAGTTTAATGTCAGCTTCAATATTTATTGTTAATCTTACTTATGTTACCGAAATTGAACAGGTAGAGCCGCTGCTCGCCCCTCACATTGCGTTTTTAGATCGCTTCTATGCCAATGGTACTTTTATCGCCTCTGGCAGAAAAATCCCACGAACTGGTGGGGTTATTTTGGCAAAGGCGAGTAGTGAAGCTGAGCTACTTGATATTGTGCGTCAAGATCCCTTTTATGTCGCCGAAGTGGCTCGGTATGACATTATCGAGTTTGTGCCAAGCAAGTTTGCATCTTGTTTTACAGAAGTGGAGAAATACCTTAATTCTTGAGTGCCCGCTTGACCACATCCGTATCGTGACAGGTATAGGCCGTTGAAATAATCCCTTCGCTCAATAGAAACAAGCGCTCGACAGCGGCATCATCAGCGTCGTTGAGCGCTTGTTTCAGTAACGCTTTTACCGCAAGTTTGTGCCGCTGGCATAGTTGATTAATTGGGCTGCTAAGCTCACCAAATTCTGCCGCTGTGTTAATAAAGTAACAACCACGGAATTCGCCCAGTACCTCCACCTTATTATTAATCCACTGATCTAGTGCTGAAAATAGCTGCTCTGCGAGCTGTTCATTCGTTTGAGCATTTTCAAGGCAACGAGATAACCAAGATATAAATAGGTGATGCCGCTGCTCAAGTGTTGCAAGCACCAGCGCCTCTTTACTCTCAAAATGGTTGTACAGGGTTTTTTTAGCAATACCAGATGATTTTAATATTTCGTTAATGCCAATGGCATGAATGCCATGTTGATAGAACAGTCCCATTGCGCAATCGATCAGTTGTTGTTTTTTTGTACTCATCAGTCAGCCATGTTTATTACCGTGATTATAGGTTGACAGAAGTAGACCATCCTGTCTATCATTTGTGTGGTAGACAAGATGGTCTACTTTTTGGAAAGGGAAAGAATACAATGAGAGAAATACAACTTGCTTTAATTGCTGGAGCGGGGGCGTTTATCGCCATTGCAATATTGGCGTTTAGTCAAACGATAAGTGCTGAGCATATTTTTTTAATGGCACCTTTGGGCGCAACGGCAGTGCTGGTATTTGGTGTGCCCGAAAGTCCACTAGCGCAGCCTAAAAACGTCATCTTTGGACATATTATTACCGCTACAATCGGGATTATTTTTGCGCAGTATATCGGTGTTAACGAATTCTCTTTGGCATTAGCAACGGGGCTTGGCGTATTTAGTATGTTAGTAACAAAAACCACCCACCCACCGGCTGGCGCAAATCCAATACTGATCATGTTGGCACTGGAGGGATGGAGCTTTTTATTTACGCCTGTGATTATTGGTGCAGTGGTACTCGTAATGGTTGGTAAAGCAACGTTAGCGGCTAAAACAAAGCTAACTACAATAACAGCTGCTTGATATGTGAATGTGCAGGCCTTATTCGCCTGCCTTCTTAACCATCAAGTCGCACAATCTGTTAGCTAGGTATTAGACTAGTTCATTGAAATTAATAAAAAATAAATAGCGATGACAAAATTTCATTAAGCACGTTTTTGGGTTTCGTGCTAGCATGGCGGCAACGGAATTACTTTGTCTGATTGACCAATTGATAGCATTACATCTCTTTAGTCGGCTGTTTTATGGGGTACGTGGTGCCAAATGTACGAAAGAAGGCCTCCACCTTAAGTCGAAATCTGCTGATAGTTTCATCCCCTTTAGCACTATGACAGTTCCGCCAGCACCTCAGCGTGGTTGGTTTGCTCAAAAAGTCCTGATCAAACAGGGTCACGAGACCTATGTGTTAAGTGTTAAAAATCAAGGTGCAGATGAGTTAGTGCAACAATTGCAACGATTGTGGATCTTACACCATGGCAAGCACTTGCAAGTTAAAGTTCGTAAAATTGAGCAGTTATTAACGCGTCGATATCTCAGCCATCATAATCAAAGTCTAGTGCGTCAGATTTGCAGTGCTTTATGGTCTAGTTGGCAGCACCTAGATGATAATGCCGTGCCAAGTTCGTTAAAGCCTCAAGTAGCAACTGTACGAGAAATTGCACTTTGGAATGAGCGTGATATTGCTGAGTTTCAGTCTGCTTTTGTTGAGCACTACTTGGCAAAAGACGCTAACTATTTTGACAGCGTTGAATCAAACCCCCTTACGCTAGCTCAGCGTAAGGCTTGTGTGATCCAGGATGACAGGCAATTACTGCTTGCTGGCGCAGGCACGGGTAAGACAAGCGTTATCAAAGCCAAAGTCGGGTATCTCTTGCATCGTAAATTGGCTCAGGCGAATGAGCTGTTATTGCTTGCGTATGGTAATGATGCCGCGACGGAGATGCGTCAGCGTTGTCAGCCTCTCTGTAACACCTTAAATTGCTCTACCTTTCATTCGCTTGGCATGCAGATCATCGAAGCGGTTACCGGGGAAAAGCCGACAATTTCAAATCTAGCAACGGATAAAAAACTATTTAAACAATTTATTGCGGACACCGTGCAGTCGTTACGACAAGAAAGCCACTTTGAGCGAGACTTTGCGCTGTTTTTGAAAAGTTCGAGCATACAGCAAGCGTCACAGGCGATAGATCTGATAACTCAGGTATTACCATTGATGAAGCATGCTCAAATAATGGGGGAGGTTGAGCAACTGCTGACGCAGTTTAGCAATCAAATGAGTGTGATAATGCCAGTTCTTGCGGAATATCAGCTGTATTTAGGCAATGAATCTAGCATTGATTTCGATGACATGCTGGAGCGGGCTATTTATTACGTAGAGTCTGGTCAGTTTATTTCACCGTGGAAGTTCATCTTGGTCGACGAATTTCAAGACATCTCCCGTGTGCGGGCAAAGCTCATTCAGGTGCTGCTAGATAAAAAAGCCGGATCGCAATTGTTCGCCGTTGGTGATGATTGGCAGGCTATTTATCGCTTTAGTGGTGGAGATATGCGCCTAACCACCGAATTTACTCGCTATTTTGGTAAGTCAACAACCACATACTTGGATAAAACATTCCGTTATCCTCAAACCATTTTAGACACGGCGAGCGAGTTTATTTGCCGCAATCCAGAACAAATAACCAAGCATATCACTTCTCATACCGCTGGTGTGGCGGGGCAGGGCGTAGTGAAAGTGATGGTTGATGATGAATTGTCGCAGGCGCAACAACTGCTCAATCATATTGAGCAGCGTAACGAAGGGAAAACTTCCGTTGCCTTACTGGCGAGAAATCATAGAGCATTACCTGATAAATCAAAAATTGCGCAGTGGCGGCAACTCTATCCAGAGCTTATTATTTCACATAACACCTTTCACGGTGCTAAAGGGACTGAAGCAGACTTTACGATAGTATTTGGTCTCAAGCATAGAAACTTTCCGTCACAGGTAAAAACGCCAGCATTTGTCGATGCGCTTTTACCTGCACAAGGGGCATTTCCTGACGCAGAAGAGCGGCGCTTATTCTATGTGGCATTAACCAGAGCGAAGAAACAATGCTTTTTATTAGCACCAAATGATGCGCCTTCCTACTTCTTAGAGGAAATCGCATAATTATTAATCCCAGTTAATTGACTTGATCTTTTGGCGCCATGCACTCATACAATTACTTGTTGAATTAAAAATAAGCGAGGAAAGGATGAGTATGGATCTACTAAAAGACGCGTTGAAAAGATTAAATCATATAGTCGAAAAGACAGGAATTAACGAGTCTACCTATCAAGCGTTAGCCCAGCCTCAAAGAACGCTGTCGAGCAATATCTCAATTCGTCGTGACAACGGTAAACTTGATTATTTTAAGGCGTATCGTTGTCAATACAATAATTTGCTAGGTCCTACAAAAGGCGGAATACGCTTTCATCAAGAGTCTGATATGAGTGAGGTGCAAGCTTTAGCCCTTTGGATGACGCTAAAGTGTGCAGCGGTTGGCGTGCCATTTGGTGGCGGTAAAGGTGCCGTAACCGTTGATCCTAAATCACTGAGTCCCATGGAGCTTGAGCGCCTTGCCCGAGCATACATCAGAGCTAATGCTGATTTTATTGGACCCGATCAGGATATTCCCGCACCGGATGTGTACACCAATGCTAGGATTATGGGCTGGATGATGGACGAATACGAGAAAATCGTCCGTAAAAAAAGTCCTGCCGTGATCACTGGTAAACCGCTTATTTTTGGTGGTAGTGAAGGACGAGAATCCGCCACGGGTCGCGGTGCATTCTTAATGATAGAGCGACTCAGTGAAAAGAATAATTGGAATAAAGCTGAACAAACGGTAGCTATTCAAGGCTTTGGTAATGGTGGTTATCACTGTGCAAGGCTGTTGCAGCAAGCGGGTTATAAAGTCGTTGCAGTAAGCGATTCAAAAGGCGGGATTTACTGTAAAGATGGCTTAGATATAGAAAGCATTTATCAAGAAAAGCAACGCAACAAAGCGCTTAAAGCCGTGTACTGTGATGATTCGGTTTGTGAAAGCGTTGAACATAAAGTGCTGAGTAATGAAGAGTTGCTTGCGCTGGAGGTAGACATTTTAGTGCCCGCAGCGCTATCCGGCGCAATCACCCGAGATAACGCCAAAGCAGTATCGGCAAAGTATATTATAGAAATTGCCAATGGACCCATTGAGGCGGACGCCGACGAAATCTTGCATCAGCAGGGCATTATAGTTGTTCCTGATATTTTAGCTAATGCCGGTGGCGTCATCGTAAGCTATTTTGAGTGGTGTCAGAATCGCCAAGGAGAAGCTTGGGATGAACAAACTGTGCACGATAAGTTGTCAAAATATTTATCGAATGCATTTGAAGAAGCGTGGCAGCTGCGAAGTGATGAAGGACTTGAGATGAGAGATGCCGTATACAAACTGGCATTACAGCGCATAGAAAGTGCTTTGGAGGCTCATGGAACACAGTCTTACTTTGAAAATCGTGAGTAGTTTTTTAGATTGTGTCGATAAATTTTTTTTGCTGTACTGTTTTTGAGTGAGTCCACATAATCGCGCTTTTGTTTAGGGGCCGATGATACACGAACCTGCTTAGGTGCTTTCACTTAAGAATTCGTGCCAACAGCGACCCTCTTATTCCGCTACTCAAGGGGCAATTCGTATGCGCGGTTGGATCATTTACAAAGACTCTGCCAGTTTGTTAAAACCTGAAATTTATGAAATAGATAGATTGATGGCGGTGGCAAAGGAAGAAGGTATTGATCTTCAAGTTTACTCACCTGATCAATTCGATCTTTTGGTAACCAGAGAAGATGAAGAAAGTATTCTAATCGATGGTCAGCCAGTTGCGTTACCTGACTTTGTATTGCCACGTATGGGGGCAGGCACGACTTACTTTACGCTTGCGATCATCCGTCACCTTGAGCGTTTAGGCGTACATTGTTTTAACTCTTCACAGTCCATCGAAACCGTCAAAGATAAGCTGTATGCTCAGCAGATCCTTGCAGAGCAAAACTTACCAACACCAAAAACCATGCTGGTTAAGTTCCCTGTAAATATTGAACTGGTGGAGAAGCAAATTGGTTTCCCGGTGGTGATTAAAACGCTATCAGGCTCGCAGGGCAGCGGCGTATTTTTGTCAAAATCACGCGGTGAATTTGATGATTTGATGCAACTCATTGAAGCAACAAATCCAAAAGCAAATATCATTTTGCAGCGTTTTGTGAAGTCGAGTCACGGTCGAGACTTACGTGTATTAACCATTGGCGGTCGTGCTGTCGCTTGTATGGAGCGCAACTCTGGCGGTAAGAACTTTAAGGCCAACGTAAGTTTAGGCGCAAAAGGCAGCCCACACCCGATCACCCCCGAAATCGAATGGCTAGCAACACAAACCGCTAATATCCTGAACCTTGATGTCGCTGGTATCGACTTATTATTTGATGAAGAGCATTTTAAAATTTGTGAAGCAAACTCAAGTCCAGGATTTGAGGGGCTTGAACAGGCTGTAGATATTGATGTGGCGAGAGAGATTTTACACTTTATTCGCATTCGCTTAGGGATCTTTAACCGCACAGGTCAATCAGAGAAGAGTAGTAACGGCACTAAAGCGGGTAAAGAAAAAGCAGCGGAATAATATTGCTACGTCGTTAACAAGAAAGGAGCTAAGTCAAGCTCCTCTCTTATTGCGTGAAGGGCTCAAGCGCGCCTTTGAGCGCATCAATCTGAATAGGTTTAGACAGAAAGTTATTCATGCCTGCTTTATAACAGGCCGCCTTATCAGACTCAGAAGTATTGGCGGTCAACGCAATAATGTGCGGTTCTTGGCGCTTATCTTTTGACAGCCTACGAATGCTGCGGGTGGCTTCAAAGCCATCCATTATCGGCATGACGCAGTCCATAAACACAATATCAAAGGTTTTGTCTTGGCATGATTTTACGGCTTGCTCGCCGTTATAGACTTTGTCGATGTGAGTTGCACCAAACTGATTTAGCAGTTTTTCCATCACCAGTACGTTGATTTGATTATCATCTACAAGCAGGATTTTACACTCTGATAGGGAGATATGCTGCTCTTCAGTCTTTTGTTCTGGTACGTCGTCGGCCTCTTTTGCAAACTCTACTGGGAAGGTAACGATAAAGGTACTTCCTTTACCCAACTCACTTTCTACCTGTACTTCGCCTTGTAACAAGTTACAAAGCTCAAATACGATTGAAAGGCCAAGACCGGTTCCACCAAAATGCCGACTGACACTGGCATCGCCTTGGCTAAATGGTTGAAAAAGATGTACTTGATTGGTCTTAGCAATCCCTATTCCTGTGTCTGAGACACTTAATTGTAGAATCGGTGAAGTCTCACTCCCCAGCACGTCGGCATAAATATCAATACTACCCGTTGACGTAAATTTGATGGCGTTACTCACAAGGTTTGCAATAATTTGCTTAACTCGAGTCGGATCTGAATAGAGCCTATTTGTGCCTTGTTTATGAATATGAAAGTTGATTGAAAGCCCTTTTTCGCGACAGGCTGGACTGTACAGGCCTACAACTTGTTCGACTAACTGATGAAGATCAAACGGAGTATTGTCTAGCTTAAGGTTATTACTGTTTAATTTGCTGAAGTCTAATACGTCGTTAATCAAAGTGATCAACATATCTGCACTGTTGACCGCGACACTTAGGTTACTCTTGATTTCTTTTATGTCGGTTTCTTTTCTGCACGCTTGAAGCATGCCGACTAAACCATTTAGCGGGGTTCTTAATTCATGGCTGATTTTGGCGATAAATTCACTCCGCGTCTTGAGAAGTTGTTCCGCCTCTTCACGTTTTTGCTCTAATGCAATACGCATTTTGACTTGTTCATCAATATCTTGAATGGCACCAAAAACTCGGACGCATTCACCATTTTCATATTCACCTTGACCGTGAGAGGCGACCCACTTTTCGTTGCCGTTAGCATCAATAATAATGGATTCTATGTCCCATTTGGTTTTTGAGGTGATGGCGTCGTCTATGGCTTGTTTAATGTTTCCTTGGTGAATGCCGGGTTTATAGAAGCTGATGGCATTGTCGAGTGTTGGTATAAAGTTATCATCAACGCCATGAATGAGTCGTGTTTGCTGGCTCCAATACACTTTGTTCTTTTTAAAATCGACTTCCCATGAGCCAATATCAGCAAGACGGCTCATCGCTGCTAATGCTTGTGAGCGGTGTTGTATCTTCTTTAACGCCTTTTGCCGAGAAATTTCAACACCAATCCATTGACCTAGTAAACTCACGTAATCTAAGTGTTCTTGACTGAACGCCTGTGCTTTGGCACTGGATGCGGAAAAGTTGACGGTACCATAGCGTTTACCATCAACAATGATCGGCGCGCCAATGTAGCTCTCTAGGCCAAAGTTTGCGTAGCAAGGGTGAGTGGCAATTTCGCTAGTACCCGCGTGATGAAAAGACAGTGCGCTGTCTGCTTGTAAAGTATGCCAGCAATAAGTGTTTGCCAGTTCAAAATCCGTACCTGCCAACAAAGAATTATCTGGAGTGATCGCATGCCTTACAGTGTATACATCAGCTTGAATTTCACTGACGATTGCAATATCAAGCTCAAACACATCGAGGCCAAGCGTAAGCAGCGCCGTCACTTTTTCCTCAAATGTGGTGTCTTGGTTTGTGGTGATGAGGTGTAATCGTTTTAAAATACTCACAAATCTCACATTGGCAGTACAAGGCAGTTAATCATTTAACTTTAACTGCTCTTTGCTAACTTGCCAACATTAAATCGTTTGAATCTGTCGAGATAATTTCCGTTTTTCAAAGGATTATGAATAAAATAGTCATCGCGAGGTTTATCACAAATTTTTAAGGCAAGTCTATGAGATACGTAGGTCTACTTTTTTTATTAATGACAACGGTCGTAAGTGCAAAAACACTTCGTATTGCTACCTTTAATGTCAGTATGGAAGCAACGAACTATCAACAAAAAGGGCAAGCGCTGGACCCTCAAAAGCTCAGTACATTGCTACAAAATGGTCAACACCAACAAATCAGAAATATTGCAGAAATCATTCAGCGTGTTCGCCCAGATGTGATTCTACTCAATGAATTTGACTACATCGCCGAGCCAAAAAAAGGTGTACAGGCATTCATAAATAATTATCTAGCGCAATCTCAAGCCAGCCTGCAGCCGATATCGTATCCTTATTTCTATATTGCGCCAGTCAATACTGGATTACCAACACCGTATGATTTAGATAATGACGGCAAGCAATCTAACTATGGCGGTGATGCCCAAGGGTTTGGGTTATATGAAGGTCAATATGGAATGGTTGTACTATCAAAGTATCCGATTAAAAAAGAGCAAGCCCGAACCTTGCAGACATTTCTTTGGAAAGATATGCCAGACCACAGGGTGACAACAGATCCGACGACGAAGCAACCTTGGTATAGTGAGCAAGAGTGGAAAAACTTGAGGCTAAGCTCAAAATCTCACTGGGATTTGCCTATTGAAGTGAACGGCAAACTATTTCACCTACTGGCGATGCACCCAACTCCCCCTGTGTTTGACGGTGAAGAGGATAGAAATGGCAACAGAAATCACGATGAGATCCGCTTAATGGCTGATTATATCGATCCCAAACGCAGCCAGTACATTTATGATGATAATGGCGTCAAAGGTGGCCTTAAAAATGATACACGATTTGTCATTGTCGGTGATTTAAATGCTGCTGATACAGGGGATAAACATAGACCGGGTGTGATAGAGCAGCTATTAGATAACCCTAAGGTATTCTCGAACTTTACGCCACAGAGCAAAGGGGGCAGTGAACATAGCAAGGAAAGTGAGAGTCGCAGCTATACCGCACATTGGGGGGCGCGTGTCGATTACGTATTGCCATCCAAGTTCGGCTTTCAAGTACTTAACAGCGGGGTTTTCTGGCCAAGCAAAGAAGATGAATTATTCCGTTTAGTGGAAAGTCGCCATGCCAGCTCCGATCACCGCTTAGTTTGGGTAGACGTGGAAGTTAAGTGAGCTTAGTAATTGGTCAATTGTGTCGCTTATTACAAATTTAAACAATGACTAACGGAACTAAACCGAAATAACCCTTAAGCTTGCACTTAATGAATAGGAGAGTGTGATGAAAAGAATTCTATTAAGTGTTGGTTTAGCGGTTTGGTTATCTGGGTGTGCTCATCATGATGATGTGCGTCCATCGTCTGATGGTGTGCATAATATTATGTTATTTTCCGACAGCCGTGATGCGGGTAATAAAGAGGCATTAAAGCAGGCCAGACACTATTGCAAACAAGCTGATATGGTCGCGTATGTTGTGAATCTAGATATCATTTATAACAGTGATACGCCTGAGAGTACTTATATCACGCAAAAAGGCGTAGCTAACGCCGTTGAGGCTGCCGGTATGGCGATGTGGATTTTTGGTCGAAATAGTGTCGATGATGCAGGGGCTGCAATGACCATAGGTGGAGGAATAGCCGATGGTGCGCTCGGTAAGCCTTATGATGTGCGGTTAAATTTCAAATGTGGATGAATGATTAATCAGCACGTCTAACGTCGCAACATGCTTCAATCTTCATCCTTTTTTGGATTATTTTGAGGCGTGTTGTTTTTGGACGTTACCTTATCTTTGTCAAAAGGCGCCGTCTGCTCGTCGATTTTCTTTTTCATTTCAAATTTGGCGGAATACTTTAACAACGCAATATTGCTCCAAATCACCCCTAACACGCCAACAATGATCAAGATCACTTGCCATGTTTCTAATTGATTGCCCATTCTAGCTCCTCAAAAAGCCCTATTTTTAAATTTGTCCTGAAATAGGTGAGCATTTTAGCGCGACTGTTGATATTATTCACCACCTAGTCATTTCGCGATAATTATGCTGCATATATTTACATTCTGAGGATAATAGCGCATTCATGGAACAAGTGTTAATTTGGCCAGCCCAGTATCCCATGCTGTTAAAGGGGTTAATCGAACAAAACGGTGCTTACATTCTAGATGCCATAGAGGCATGGCCGAATTGCCAACAAATGAAAGATGAGCAGGGCGTAACGACCACTATTCTACCTCCTTTATTTTACCTTGCCTGGTTACGACCACTAGAGCCGTTCGAAGCCTGTTATTTTCAGCATATTGAAGACTATGACGATAAGCAGCGTCAATACGTTAATAGTGTAATTCAGCACATTGAAGAAAATGATACTGATCAGGATGAGCTGATAAAAACACTCATTCAGCGTCTTGGTCAGTACTCTAATATTCAAGCTCAGGTACAAGAGCAAAGTTTATCATTTGTAGAGCTGCTCTGTGACAAACATTATGAAAAAACGCTGATATGGCTATTGGAGAAAGGGCTTAAGTTTAGCGCGAAAGAAATTGTTTCTCTGTGGTGCAACAGCTCGGAGGCAACACATAGTGCACTATTGACTCATATTGATACTTGTCTACTTGACCGAGCAGCCACGGCTAAACTAGCCACAGATAGTTTGCTGGATGGAAAGCAGACTTTTGAGCTGCTTTGTACTATGTGTGACAAAGAGGAAGTGACGGGTCTTTTGGAACAAGCGCTATTGTTCCAGCTAACCCAGCAACAGGTGAAGCAGTCAGCGATTATCACCCTAGTCACGCAGGGCGCAAAAGGGACGGCGAGAGATAGCTGTGGGCGTTCAGCTATTATGTTGGCGGTTGAAAATGGCTTTGTGAGCGCGGTTGAGACCATGTTGCCGCACCATAAAGTAAATGAATTGGATGAATCAGGCAGAAACTTAATGCACTATGCGGCGGCATCGAATTCTGCAGCTATGATCGAAATGATTTTTGAACATGGTGATGACCCGACGCTTGCGGATATTCATGGCGACACCCCTTATCGTGTGGCGATGAAAAATCAGGCGCTTACTTCTAAGCAAACATTTGAGCAGCACGGTATTATTGAGCTTTCTAATGAAGCAAAGTATCAAAAAATAAAAACTGTCCATATTCTTTATGCTTTTGCTGCTATTTTGCTACCACTTCAGTTATTTTTATTTTTTACTGATGAGGTGGATGAAAAAGCCATCGCAACACTTGTCACTACGGCAGCTTCTATTGCAATTTTTGTTTTTGCGAGGCGAAAACGCAGTAATCCCCTCTATCCGAGCAGCTCAACACCTTGGTCACTCATCGGGGTAAATGCGTTAGCTTGGCTTAGTATTGGTGTGCAGGTATTGTTTTCAGTATTGGTGTTGATAGCTGTACTCTCGTTACAGTAGCTTACCATATCGAATAATACTAAGGCATGAATACGAAAAAAGCGCAGTTACTTCATTGAAGACTGCGCTTTTTTAATCTAGTTACGCAAGCGAGATTATGACTCTTTATGTTCGTGCGCTGCCTTTTCGTCAGCAAGGTCTTCTTTTAACTTGCGGATCTTCAATCCTAACTCTTGGCCTCTGTGTCTGGCATAGTAAGTGCAACCAATAAACATGGATGTTGCAAAGCCAATCTCAAGCAGGACTAACACTAGCTCGTCTGGAGATGTCCACAACAGGGTAAAGCCGTGGATAAAATAAAACATCACGACAAAGTTTGCCCACGCATAAGTGTATGGCTTATCTTGCAAAATACCTTTAAGCGGGAGTAATAAAGGCAAAACGTACACCACAAAGACAAAACCCAAGCTGTAACCTTCTCTTGGTGCAAGCACAAAGAGCCAAAGTGGCATTAGGATCAGGAGACCAAAATACCCGACTAGCGCACAGAGTTGAAAGCGTCTAGTGATGGGCTTTTTTGCAATTTCATTCATGTTAACTTTTCCGCGACGCGTAGCAGTCGACTCGCTGCTGCACGACAAATTTTGATTTCTGTTTGAGTGAGAGAAGTATTGTTTTGGCTGCCTGCAACATGTGTTGCACCGTAAGGCGTCCCACCCATTTCGGTCGCCAAAAGCTCTGGAACATCATAGGGGATACCTAACAACATCATGCCGTGGTGTAATAACGGTAAAGAGAGGTTGAGTAGAGTAGCCTCATTGCCACCGTGCATACTGCTTGAAGAAGAAAATACGCAGGCTGGTTTATCGATGAGCGCGCCTTTAAGCCACAAATCGCTGGTGGTTTCCCAAAACGCTTTCGCTTGCGCTGCCATCATTCCAAAGCGTGTAGGAGTGCCAAACGCCAAACCGTCGCACGCTACTAAATCTTGCTTTGTTACGACCACATCATGGTCTTGACGTTTCTCAAAAACGCGTACTATGGCTTCACCGCCTTGTGACACTATGGTGTCTGCAAATTCGTGCGCCATATTCGCCACAGAGCCATGGCTAGAGTGGTATAAAATAAGAATTTTACTCATTACAGGATAGCAAGCACTGACTCTGGAGGCCTGCCAATCGCTGCCTTGTCACCTTTAACAACGATAGGACGCTCAATCAGTTTAGGGTTTTCAAGCATGGCTGTGCGCAGTGTCGCTTCGTCCGAGTCTTTCGATAGTCCAAGCTCTTTGTAGAGCGTCTCTTTGCTGCGGACGAGCTGGTGAGCAGAACTAAATCCAAGTTTAGAAAGTAAATTAGCCAAAGTGTCACTATCAATTGGCGTCTTTAGGTATTCAATAACGGTAGGATTAACGCCATTGGACTCTAGTAAAGCTAGGGTTTCACGTGATTTTGAACAGCGCGGGTTGTGATAGATTTCTACTGACATGATTTCGCTCTATTTTGCTCTAAGTCGTAATGTAAGCGGATCATAGCTTAATGTAGAGATGACGAAAAGCGATGTGCGAGAAAATTGGCTTAAATACGTTTTTACTATTGCTGTAAGCAATCGCTAAGCCTACAGCTTAGCGATTTCTTTTTGCATATTACGGTATTGGCTAAGTAGTGCCTTTAACCTTGTACGCTTGATATCTTCTTTGTCTTCAACATGATTGAGTGCACGTTGTACTTCGTCTGCTGCCTTATTAAATGCACCATACTGGGCATAGACACTCGCTTTTGACTCATGGTAAGCCGCCTTGTTTTCTTGGGCTTCGTAGGTTTGTGTGAGTAAATCACGGGCGAGAATATGATCCGGTTTCTCAAGCAAAAAGATCTTAAGCAATTGCTCGGCAACTTCATACTGTTTTGCTTTTATGGCTGCATTAGCATAATTCAGTGTGATAACTTGGTTATTGGGCCTAAGTTGATGTTGAGCTTGAAGCATCTCAACGGCTTTGTCTGAGCGCTCTGTCGCAATTAAATAATCGGTGTACACATCAAGGTAAAACAGGTTATTCGGATCTTTTTCTAACAACTCATCCAATAGTTTGCCAGCTTCCTCGTATTTTTTTTGATCGAGTAACGTAATTGCTAACCCGTATTGTAGGGCGCGCTTGTCTAGCTCTGCTGAGTGCTTTAGCGCGTTTCTGAAAAAGGCTTCACTAGCATCTTCCGAATAATAGTATCGTGCAAGCACACGGCTTTTAGCTAACGCGTAGGAAAGGCTTGAGGGATAATGCTTTTTCTCGAATTGTTGTGCCCTAAGCCTAACGTCCGATACTCGACTGTCGGGTAACGGGTGCGTAAGCAAAAATGCGGGTGGCTTATTTTTAAAGCGAATTTGATCCGAGAGCTTAGTTAAAAACTCACTGGCCGCATAGGGGTCAAAGCCTGCTTTATGTAGTGTATTCATACCAAATCGGTCGGCTTCTTGCTCTGCTTTTCGGCTATGCGTTAATTGGTTCAATGACGACTGGGTCTGGCTTGCGGATAAAATGGCGATACCCGCATCTGGGGCAACAACGGTTGCTAAAATGCCAGTAATAAGCCCCGCTATGGTCAAGGCGCTGTTGTCTTTTGCGTTTTGTACGCGGCGTGCTAAGTGACGCTGGGTAACGTGCGCAATTTCGTGGCCAATAACGGATGCTAATTGACTCTCATTATCGGACTGCGCAATGAGTCCGGTATGTACACCTACATGGCCCCCGTAAAAAGCAAAGGCATTAATATCTTTGTTATTTATCCAAAAAAAGGTAAATGGAAAGCGCACGTCATTAGCATTGGCGACAAGGCGATTGCCCAGACTAGTTAAGTATTCTTCAAGTACCGGATCGCCAACCACAGGGGAGCGCGAGCGTAGCTGCATCATCATGACTTCGCCGATCGCTTGTTCTTTTTCAATAGGTAGTACTTGGAGAGCAGAAGTGCCTAAATCTGGTAGTTTCAGCTCTGTTTGTGCAATAGCGCTGCTTGATGTAGCGAGCGCAAATGTTAAAACGATTGAATTTAATAGGGGTTTTAACCGCATTTTAATCCCTTTTAAGGTCTTCTCCGAGCATGATCCTAGCTAAGTCGACTTCATCATTGCATGCTCGAGCATCTTTTTCGCAAAGTTGGTAAAAATCTTTTATTGAGACCCCATCAACACCTGTGATGTTCAATTCTTTTTGCAAAAACGTCACTGTCATATGTAGCACTTTGTGCGCATGAAGTATCAGAGCTTTGTCAGCTATATCACCGCGCTCAAAGTAAAACGCAATGAATTTATGGAGCTGGTTGATGCGCAGTAAGTTTTTCATCGTATGCGGATCCCATACTTGAAACTCCAAAAAACGATTGTCTTTAACATAGGCATCAATCTTGGTGCCTTTGGCTATTGGGTATGCCCAAAGCTCAAAGCCTCTGTCAGTAAATGCTTGATGTAATGCTATTTGAGGTTTATTGTCACAGTGAATTATGCCACTGTCATCTTCATAACCACCTAATAGTTCTATATTCCAGTTTCGCTTATCTAGCAAACGCTTTACCGCATTATCAAAGCCGTGATGGAGCAGGCCTTCACATTCACTTACCGCTGAGGCGACAAGGTGATAAAAAGGCGGAAGTTCACCCCAATTAATTTGCTTTTTGTACCAATTTATTTCTTTTAGTGTTGGATTGGCTGGCAATCGGGCCTTATTATTAACGCCTGGCATTAAGATTCCCAAGAAGTAGAGTATGCTATTAAGAATAAACCATCAACGCCTTGAGGGCTACCGCATTGAGTGATTTGTGTGGAGACAAGACAACAAAATTTGTACATGATCTACGAGAATTTACCTGTCCAGCATTATTTGTTCAGTTTAAGTGGCGGTTAAAGCGCCATGACTATACTCTAGGCAAACTAAAATTGCTGATGAGTCAGGATCAGAGCTTGTTAGATATCAAGAAGTATTTGGATGGTAACTCGGTGAGTTATCAAATTATTGAAATTGAAAGCGGTGAAGTGTGTTTGGAGATCATGGATGTTTGAGTTAGTAAAAGCGTGGTACATCAAAAAGTTTTCAGATCCACATTCCGTCACGCTATTGTTGATGCTAGTTGCCACGGTTGCTTTGTTGTACTTTTTTGGCAGTTATGTCATGCCGGTACTGGTGGCAATTGTGATCGCCTATTTACTTGAATGGCCAGTGAATAAGCTCACCCGAGTGACTGGCAGTAGGATGTTATCAGCGGTAGTCGTAATGGCGATATTTGTGGGCGTCGTTTTAGGGTTGGTATTTGGTATCGTTCCCGTTCTGTGGCAACAGTTAAGTAACCTGCTCCAAGAAAGCCCAACCATGATAGAAGAGGGTAAGGACTTCCTTTTACATTTACCTGAATACTATCCGACGTTGATTTCTACAACTCAGGTACAGGCAATAGTGAGCTCTGTGGAAAGTAAATTACTAGAGCTTGGCGAAGTTATTGTCTCAGCCTCATTAACCTCATTAAAAGACGTTGTCGCATGGATGATTTATTTGGTCTTAGTGCCGCTGCTTGCTTTTTTCATGTTAAAAGACAAGTCAGAGCTTACATCTGGGGTGTCAAAAATTATACCCAAGGACAGAAAGCTCATCTCACAAGTGTGGCATGAGATGGACCAGCAAATCATGAATTATATTCGTGGTAAAGTTTTTGAGATTGTCATCGTTGGCGTAGTGAGCTTTGTGACCTTTTCCGTTTTGGATTTACGTTATGCCGCACTACTAGGAACATTGGTTGGACTCTCTGTACTTATTCCATTTATTGGTGCTGCACTCGTGACCTTACCCGTTGCCGCAGTTGCTTTGTTTCAATTTGGTCTAGCGCCAGAGTTTTGGACTATTCTCATCGCGTACGGCATTATTCAAGCATTAGATGGTAATGTTTTAGTGCCGTTATTGTTTTCTGAAGCTGTGGATCTCAACCCTGTTTATATTATTGTTGCGGTATTATTTTTTGGTGGTTTATGGGGGTTTTGGGGGGTATTCTTTGCAATTCCACTTGCATCTCTCGTCAAGGCGCTGATCAATGCATGGTCGAGTAAGAGTGAAGAACTGTTGGCGAAATAATGAGAATTTTTGATGTTAGTCGGCTCAAGAGCCGACTAACATCAAATAGCTATTGTGTGACTCTACCTGTGCTTTCACGAACCACCATGCTCGGTGTGAACACATGTGAGACTTCTTTATCATTTTTCCGATGTCCCCGAGTTTTAGAAAATAATAAACGCGCAGCATGCTCAGAAATAATGTTGTTAGCCTGATGTGCAGTCGTAAGCTTAGGCCAAGTTTGACGGGAGAATGGAGAGTCTTCGAAGCCACTGATAGACAATTGACCTGGGATCTCTATGTTCATCAGCCGCGCAGCAAATAAAGCGCCAGCGGCTACCTCATCGTTACCACCTAAAATCGCAGTGATTTGGTTTGGATTGCCATCGGCCAGCAACGCTTTAGCGCCTTTTACTCCAGATTCAAATGAGTACGTGCCGTGATAAAGCAGAGAGTCATCCTGTGCTATACCGTGGGCTTTCAGCGCATCACGATATCCTGCTAACCGTTCTGCTGTTGATTTGTGTTCTTCATCCCCAAGTACAAAAGCGATGTTTTTGTGTCCAAGTTGGATCAAATGCTCGGTAATTTCATAGGCTGCGGCGTAATCATCAACAAAGATACAGTTATTTGCGCTATTTTTCGCTTCTTGCGCTCGACCTGAAAGCAGGCGCACGTAATGTATGCCCAGCTCATCAAGCATATCAATAATGGCTTGTTGCTCGGATAGAGGAGGAGTCAAGACCAAACCCGCGAGACGCGAGCGCTTGATCATTGTGATGAACTCTTCGGCCATATTTGCTGAATTGGATTCACAGGGGTGGATGACGAGCTCATACCCTTCATCTCTGCAGCGAGATAATACTCCATTTTGCATATCAATGACATAATACGCATTGGGATTGTCGTAGACCAAGCCAATTGCAAATGAAGAAGTACCAGCTAAGTTTCTCGCAGCGATATTAGGCTGATAATTAAGCTCTTTGACAGCCTGCATTACTTGATCGTAGGTTTTTTTTCTAACCGAAGGTTCTTTATTGATTACCCGCGATACGGTTTTCATAGATACGCCAGCTAGCTTGGCAACATCATTAATAGTGACTTTCATGTAGTTGTTCTTCTATTTACAGGTCTGTATCGATCATTATTAAGCACAGAGGAATAGTAGCGCTTTATGTATATAGAAGCTAGCGCCCAGTTTCTGCGATATTTAGCCGCTAAGGCGACCACCGGCTTAATAAAAGGATCATCTGTTTTTCTTAGTCTATCTAATAAGTACAGAATTTAGCACTACAATTCGCAGAAATAAATGAATGATACCGGTGTCAAAAATTTTATTTTAGGTTATTATTCGCAATGTAAAATTGAAAAGAAGCAATTTGACAGCGTTGTCATTTTGGCATAATGTGCTTGTTTAGTCATGTTTCTTTGTTGTTACTACCTGAAAAGTAAGGTAACTAACAATCACTTACGTCTTAGGGGAGTGTGTTATGGGTGGTCGTGTAGATTTGGATAGTTGGCAAAAGCTCAGTAGTTCTGCGCAGCGAGTAGAGCAACAGCATTTAAAAACAATGTTTGAAAACGATGCGCAAAGGTTTGAAAAGTTCTCTCGTCAAATCTCGGGTGTGTTGTTCGACTTTTCCAAGCAACGCATTGACGACCAAATATTCTCTGAGATGATGCAGCTCGCAAAAGAGAGTGACATCGCGCTTTGGCGAGAGAAGATGTTCTCTGGTGAAAAAATAAACACCACTGAGGACAGGGCTGTTTTACATACGGCGCTGCGTAATCGTGCTAATACACCTATTTATGTGGATGGTGTAAATGTTACTGAACAAGTCAATGCGGAATTAGAGAAACTACAAGCATTTAGTAACAGAGTTCGTTCGGGCGAATGGCAAGGGTATACAGGCAAAGCCGTCAAAGATGTGGTTGCGATAGGCGTTGGTGGTTCTAACTTAGGCCCGCAAATGGTAACTGATGCGCTTGCCGCGTATGCAGATGACACGCTAAACGTGCATTACGTTTCGAATGTTGATGGCGTACAGATTGCTTCGGTGCTGAAAGGTTTAGACGCAGAAACAACCTTATTTGTCGTGTCATCAAAAACTTTCACGACCTCAGAAACCATGACCAATGCAAAGACCGCTGTTGAGTGGTTTTTGAACGCAGCTAATGATAAATCGGCAATTGCCAAGCACTTTGTTGCAGTGAGTACCAACCTGGAGAAAACCAGAGCGTTTGGTATTAGCGATGACAATGTGTTTACGATGTGGGACTGGGTTGGCGGTCGTTTCTCGCTTTGGAGCGCGATAGGATTACCAATCGCACTTTATTTAGGCTTCGATAAGTTTGTCGAAGTGCTTGAAGGTGCGTTTGAAATTGACGAGCACTTTAAAACGGCAAACAACGAAGACAATATTCCACTGTTGATGGCGTTACTCAGCGTTTGGAATACCAGCTTCTTAGGGTATCAAGCACAAGCGATTTTGCCTTATGATCAGGCGCTTCATATGCTGCCTGCGTATTTACAACAAGGTGAAATGGAAAGTAACGGTAAGCATGTTACTTTTGCAGGAGAGCAGGTAAACTATACGACTGTGCCAATTATTTGGGGCATGACAGGGATAAATGGCCAGCACGCTTTTTATCAGTGTTTACACCAAGGTAATGTGATTGTACCGGCTGATTTTATCGCTTCGATTGAACCGCAAAACAAAGTAGGCCAGCATCACGATATTTTACTGTCTAACTTCTTCGCGCAAACGGAAGCGATGATGGCGGGTGTAGATGCACAGCAGGTTCGTGAAGATTTAACGGCTAAAGGTAAGTCGGATGCGGAAATCGACAAGTTGATCCCGCATAAAATACATCAAGGTAACCGTCCAACCTCTTCATTTATCTTAGATAAGGTAGATGCAAAAGCTGTGGGCCGACTAATTGCCTTGTATGAACACAAAATTTTCTGCCAAGGCATTATTTTGGATGTGTGTTCATTTGACCAGTGGGGTGTTGAGCTTGGTAAAGGGCTTGCTTCAAATATTGAAGCCGAGCTAACGCAAGAAGGCGTTACTAACTCACACGATAGCTCAACGGCGGGTCTAATCGCTTATTACAAGCAAAAGAGAACAAATTAATACTTCGAGTGGAACTGGAAGTAAACAGAATACCTTTGAACGGGTAGCGCTGGAGTACTTAGAGCCTGTATTTTTGTGAGAGGAAATACAGGTTTCTAAGACTCATTTATACAAACTTACTTAATCTCTCAAGTTGAGCAGGTATTAAGTCGAATTGATATTACTAGTGCATTGCAATCGAAATCATCACCCGTTACACAATGAGTTTGGTAGGCTTTGGAGTGGCTCCAAATCGAATAAACACTGCGTGCTTGTAGTGCACGCCTAACCTAATGAGAGTGAATTATGCTTAATCCTTTTGACATCGTAATTTTTGGTGGGGGAGGCGATTTAGCACTTCGCAAACTCCTACCTGCCTTGTATCGTGCATATCAAGAAGGTAACTTACCTGAAGGCACTCGCATCTTACCGACCGTTCGTGAACAAAACAAACAACAAGAATTTATCGAAACGGCACATATCGCATTACAAACTCACCTTGGCAAAGGCGAATACAACAAGAAAGATTGGTCCGCATTTGAACAGTTTTTAGTGCCTGTGGTAGTCAACGTTACTGAAGAAGACGAACACTGGGATACGCTAAAGAATATATTGGCTGATGGCGAAGATAAGTCTCGTGTATTCTACTTGTCACTACCTCCTGCGGTTTATGGCCGTTGCTGTGAGCTATTGTCAATCAAAGGGCTAATCACTGAGCAATCACGTGTAGTTGTTGAAAAGCCTATTGGTTATTGCGGCAAATCTGCAGAAGAAATTAATGCCAAAATAGGCGAGTTCTTCTCGGAAGAGCAAGTATTCCGTATCGATCATTATCTAGGTAAAGAAACGGTTCAAAACCTGATGGCGCTAAGATTCTCAAACGCACTGTTCGAGAATTTATGGGATGCTAAAGCCATAGATAATATTCAGATCAGTATCTCTGAAACAGTCGGTCTTGAAAGCAGAGCTGGCTTCTACGACAAAGCGGGTGCGCTTCGTGATATGGTACAAAATCACTTATTGCAACTACTTTGCTTGGTTGCAATGGAGTCACCACATAAACTTAATGCCAACAGCATTCGCACTGAAAAGCTTAAAGTATTAGAAGCGCTTAGACCGCTAATTGACTCAGATGTAGATAATAATGTTGTGCGTGGTCAATATGTGCCAGGCGACCTTGAAGGTAAGCTGGTACCTGGCTACCTGGAAGAGTTGGGCGAAGGGTCGAGTAAAACAGAAACATTTGTTGCTATTCGTGCTCACATTGATAATTGGCGTTGGTCTGGCGTGCCTTTCTATTTAAGAACAGGTAAGCGTATGAAAAAGCGTTGTGCTGAAATTGTGGTTGAGTACAAGCCTGTTTCTCACAATGTTTATGGTGATGCGGCGGGTCCAATTCAGCCAAACCGTTTGGTAATAAGGTTACAGCCTGAAGAAAGTATTCAATTAACGCTAATGTCTAAGCGTCTAGATAACCTTGAAATGCAACTAGAGCCAGTGACGCTAAATATCTCATTGAGTGAAAAGTATAACAATGGCTATCATTCAGACGCATATAAGCGCTTAATGCTAGACGCCGCTGCAAATAACCCTGCTTTATTTATTCACCGTGACGAAGTGCGCCAAGCGTGGCAGTGGGTTGATCCAATCATTGAGCGTTGGCAGAGTAAAGGGGCTCCGTCACTTTATCGTGCTGGCTCTTGGGGTCCTGAAGACGCCGATGAACTGCTAGAAGAAAACAAACATGTTTGGTTCAACGCGGGAGAGCAAGCGTAATGGCACAGTTAACAGAAAGAAATTTCAGCTCCAAAGACGAGATGACAGCAGCGCTTGCAGAGCTACTCCAATCAGGGCTTAGCCAAGGGATTGCACAAGATGGTGAAGCTGTGCTGTTAGTATCTGGTGGTTCATCACCGGCTCCAGCGTATCGTTACCTTTCTGGTGTTGAACTAGGCTGGGACAAAATTACGGTTGCGATGGTTGATGAACGTTGGGTCGAACCGGAACACGAAAAGTCTAACGAAGCATTTATCAAGTCGACATTACTGCAAGACAAAGCGGCAAATGCTCGATTCGTGACAATGAAGAATGCGGCAGTGTCAGCAGAGGAGGGCGCTGATCTATGTGAGTCTGCTTATGCAGCGTTGAAAAAGCCGTTCGATGTTACTATTTTGGGAATGGGACCGGATGGTCATACCGCCAGTTTATTCCCAAATGCAAAGGGCTTAGAGCACGCGTTGGCAACCACAAACACTGTATGCGCAATTAACGCACATCAAAGCGAAGTGACAGGTGAGATCACTGAGCGTATGAGTTTGTCTTTGGCGGGAATAGCTAACTCTAAGGCGGCTGTTTTATTGATCTCTGGTGATGAGAAAAAGGCGGTGTATGAAGCGGCAAAACAACCCGGCTCAGAGTATGAAGTACCACTGCGTGCTGTATTAAATCATCCTGATATTAATTTGACCGTATTCTGGTGCCCATAACCCGAGTGCATCTACTAAAAATAGTAAAATGCAAGGCTGGCGTGATAGCTGGCCTTGTCTTGATTATTTGGTCAACTGATTGAATATCTCTGGACATTCAGCTCGAAGCGACAACACTTCTTACTTCTTACTTCTTACTTCTTACTTCTTACTTCTTACTTCTTACTTCTTACTTATTAAATAAAAAAAAATAAAAAAAAAATAATAAAAAAAAAATATAA
>NZ_PNDS01000258.1 GCF_005886535.1 Pseudoalteromonas sp. S2755 | reverse complement strand
GCAGATTTATTCCGCGATCTTGTCTCTAATAAACGCCGCCTAAGGCGCCTCCTATCAAGGGTTTGAATATATGGTAGGAGCGGGTTCACCCCGCGATCTTATCTCCAATGAACGCCGCGTAAAGCGGCTCCCCCCAAGTGTTTGAATATATGTTAGGAGCGGATTTATTCCGCGATCTTATCTCAAATGATCGCCGCCTAAGGCGCCTCCTACCAAGGGTTTGAATATATGGTAGGAGCGGATTTATTCCGCGATCTTAACTCAAATGAACGCCGCATAACTGACAAAAAGAAAAATCAAAA
>NZ_PNDS01000257.1 GCF_005886535.1 Pseudoalteromonas sp. S2755 | reverse complement strand
GTGTGGCCTTCTCCAGTTGTAATAGTTCATAAAGTAAAAGCTAACGTATTGTTCAGCTTCTTTAAATATAGTGGAGTTTTGTTTTGGGTTGCTTCTCACAAAAAGATTCCTTCTAGTCGTTCAAGCTTCAGTTTCATTTAGACCTAAGAGCAATGCCACTCATTTGAGGTGCTATTAGGTGTCGTCCTATATATCCTCCCCTAAAAGGATCTAAAAGGGCAAAATAATTTTATTGAATTATGGTGCAGCAAGTGTGCGACGAAACTAATGTGCGATAAGAATGATAGTAGATAGAGTTAACTTATTGAATAGGGTAAGGAAAAGCTGGTCGGCATAGCAGGCTTTGCACCTGCGACCCCTGACACCCC
>NZ_PNDS01000256.1 GCF_005886535.1 Pseudoalteromonas sp. S2755 | reverse complement strand
TACTGACCTTAAAAATGAATCTCCCCCTCTTAGTACTCAAACTGGCGATAGCTATGTTGATTTAACAAATGACCGTGTTAGTCCAACTTCAACGGTTTTACGATCAGAGCCTGCAGTGATTTCCCAGGTAAGAGAAGATTGTAGCAAAGACAGTCAAGAAGGAGGTGCTAGCTCTGGCAAAGTAATTACGTTGGAAGACGTAGCGGAAGTCGAAGCAACCG
>NZ_PNDS01000255.1 GCF_005886535.1 Pseudoalteromonas sp. S2755 | reverse complement strand
GTAATTTGACTTTGCAGTAGCACAATGTCTTTATCGCATGACTTACATAGAATGACTATGCTACGCTGGCTCTGCCTTGTATAAATACCAATCAAACTGCTGCAAAAACAAACTTGAAAGAGCAACAGGCCCTAATAGAAAGCATTTTGTAGTCGCTTCTAAATCAATGTTAAAGTGTAGGCAATTTTATTCAGCGTTTATTATTGATTGTGCGATTATTATCTCTGCTCACTACTTTAGGAACTATCACATTCATGAGTTTCATCACTTCAGCTCACGCAACAGCAGCACAAGTGCCACTGACCACTTCGCAAATGCTTGGACAAAAGCTTATGCTCGATTTCCGCTATTACTGCGGTGAAAGCAAAAAGCCAAGTGGAGGTTGTAGAGCAGCGATGACAACTTTACCGCCTGAGCTGTCCGAATTAATTAGTAAATACGACATCGGCGGCGCCATTTTGTTCGCCGAAAATGTGCAAAACACCGCGCAAATCGTCAGTCTAACCAATGCTTTGCAAAGTGCGGCACAACAAAGTAAAAGTCAACTTCCTTTATTTATTGCCATCGATCAAGAAGGTGGCCGAGTTGCGCGAATAAATCGTGAACAAGCAACGTCGTTTACCGGCAATATGAGTATTGGAGCAACCTATCCAAAACAGGGTGATACTTACGCAACCAAAGTGGCAAGCGCAATTGGAAAGGAGCTAAATAGCTTAGGGATCAACGTAAACTTCGCCCCAACGGTAGATGTGAACAGCAACCCGAACAATCCGGTGATCAATGTGCGTTCATTCTCGGAAAATCCAACTGTGGTCGCCAAATTAGGTCTTGCTCAGGTAAAAGCATTTGAGGCCGCAGGTGTTCTCTCTGCGCTAAAGCATTTTCCTGGCCACGGTGATACACATGTTGATAGCCACACGGGACTACCTCGTGTTGATCACGACCGCGACAAAATTAACCAGCAAGATTTATTGCCCTTTGCCGAAATAATCAAAGCATCACCTCCTGGCATGATAATGACCGCCCATATTCAATATCCGGCGCTCGACAACAGTAAAGTTGTTAACTCTCAAGGTGAGAGCATGATAAGACCTGCGACTATGTCTTATCAGATCATGACACAACTACTGAGACACGAGTTGGGATACCAAGGCGTGACCGTCACCGATGCGCTAGATATGGCTGGGATCAGCGACTTTTTTAATCCAGTCGATGCAACCATTGAAACGTTTAACGCTGGCGTGGATATCGCGCTAATGCCTATTGCTATTCGCAATCGTGCGGACATCAAACGCTTTGAGCAGTATATGGCTGAGCTAACCGCAGCGCT
>NZ_PNDS01000254.1 GCF_005886535.1 Pseudoalteromonas sp. S2755 | reverse complement strand
GGACATCGCAACCAGCAACTGCTGATGCTGAAACCATTGATAACCCTGCGATTGATAGTGCTGCTAGTACATTTTTCATAATCTAACCCTTCAATTGTGTCATTTTGTTCTGATGAGCGAGGCATGCGGCCCAGCTCCTTAACTCATTACTAGATCCAGTGCCAAATTAGCCTTCGTAATTTGCGTATTCAGACTTGCTTAGCTCGCCGTCGGCATTAACGTCTAAGTCCGCGAATTGCTCACTCAATGACGCGCTTACGCTCGCTTCAGTTACACTGATTGAGCCGTTGCCATCAGTATCCAATTTTGCGAAGTCATCTCCAGCAAGTGCTGATGCTGAAACCATTGATAAACCTGCGATTGATAGTGCTGCT
>NZ_PNDS01000253.1 GCF_005886535.1 Pseudoalteromonas sp. S2755 | reverse complement strand
ATGCGAAATAAACCTAATACTGTCTTTCTCCCAACTCGTTTTGTCCAAATACGAGTTGGTTGTGTGTCCGTTATGGGAATTAGATTAAGATTTGAAGTTGCTGTTGAACCGCCGAATTTGGCCTTTATACGACAGTCAGATTTGATTAAGCCCCCCGAATTCAGATAATAAGTGCACCACTCATGGTTAATCGGTGACGAGAGATCAACTGCCTGTTGGTGGTACTGTGTCCTCGCCTAAAACGTCGAGGCGTTAGCATGGGTTGCTCGCAGTTGATGGAAGGACAATGATACCAGATTGAGGCTTACTTACGCGAGGGAGTTAGTTAGCGGGTAATTGGAAAGCGAATGAGTGTAAGCC
>NZ_PNDS01000252.1 GCF_005886535.1 Pseudoalteromonas sp. S2755 | reverse complement strand
AATTAAATATTATATGGGTTACCATGACTAAAGTATCGCGGCAAACAATAACTTATCTTGTATCTGGTCCTATTTTGGCCGTTTTTGTGTTCATAGTATCTTATTACACCGATCCGTTTGACTTCAAAAATCAAGATGTACTGTCAGCATTGCCTGCTTTTCTTTTTTCTGTTGTGGTACTTTTTATTACTCATCTAATTAGCACAGACACTGAAGTTAGAAAAACAACTTCACTTTCTGCTGACGTATATACTGCAGTAAAAAATCATATGCATGTTGTAGTCTTAGGCTCCCCGGAAAAGGCTTTAGACTATATTGAAAGAAATATTTCAGATTTAAGAGAAGTATTAAACACTTCATTTAATACCCAAACCGAAAAAGAGAGAGCGAATGAAAAATTTTACGATACAAATGGATATGCATCATTAACTAAAGCAATTGCAAATAACATTAAACGCTCAAATAGTATAAAGCAAAAGTTAGTGTGGAAGGACATAGGCGACAGTCTTGCCAAAGAAAGATTTTTAAGTATCAAATCAGAATGTGCTAAAATTGCAAATAAAGCAATTCCTGAGGGCTATAAAATAAAATTTATCGCTCATGATGAACCTCAGATAAACTTTATTATTCTTGAATATTTAGATGGTGAAAAAGAAGTTCTTTTTAATTGGGATTTTAGAAGTAATGGCCAAGATCCTTTAGTAATGCTCTCAAAAGAAAGTAAAATAGTTGAAATGTTTGCGGTTCAATACAACTTACTATGGGAAAATGGCGTTGAAGACTACGATAACATCATTACAAGATCCACTTCGTAAAAGTAAGATGGTGCCGTGCTATTAAGGTATTGAGATGACCAATTGTCTATAGCTCCTTGCGAATTTCTACTTACAAAATTGCGCGTCCAATTGAGACTATTTAACAGATACATAGCGAAACTCTTATCGAATGGAGATGTTTTGTGGAATGTTTCAAATTGAACATCGTCGACTGTTAATCCGCATGCAGTCGCAGCCGTAAATACATCGTCAACACTATAATGTCTGAAACGTTGACTACTTGAAACAGATTGGAATAAATCAACCTCAAGCTTGTATCTTGTTTTGCTATCGAGAGGTCCAAACTTGAATGTACTTCCATCATATTGACGTATTATTATTCTACCATTCGGTTTTAACCTAGCTTTTAGCCTATTTAAAAAAGTCAATGGGTTATCTAAATATGATAATATATTAAATACTAAGAAAATATCAGCCTCTGGAAAATCCAGGTCGGAACCCTCAATATTTTTATGACTAAAGCTACAATTTATTAAGCTCAATTGATTAAGCTTTCGTGCAAGCTCAATTGTTTTTTTATCACTATCAAAACCAAAGTACTCAGCTTTATCGCCAAGATGATCTGCAAATAAGCTTAACCAAAGGCCAGGACCGCAACCTAAGTCAACAACTACTTTTTCTGTACCTGTAACCACTTTTTCAACGAACCTTTTTCTCTCTGGCAGTTTGGCATTGTGATGGATCATTAACCAATCATAATCACTTAAAGGCGCACCTGAAACATTTTCCCAATAACCCATATAA
>NZ_PNDS01000251.1 GCF_005886535.1 Pseudoalteromonas sp. S2755 | reverse complement strand
GTTTCTTTACGGTTAATATGGGTTTTCGCGCACGGCAAAGCGCTGAAAATACAGAATTAAGAAATTCTAGAATTGAGAATGTGAGTTTTGCTAAGCTAACAAGCGTTCACAGTTTGTTAGGTTTGTCCGTCGTCGTTTTTGCAGTGTTTCGCAGTAAGCGGTTATTGTTCGCTCTCGACCAACGGCACCGTGAAATACCCGAGAAAATTGCGTAGTGAGTTTTATCCAGTTCTCAGGCTCTATATTTAATCGAGTAAGAATAGGTTGAGACTCAAAGATATAGCCTCGCTTGTCGGCGCGAATACATTGGCCTGTGAGTTCAACCAACTCAATATAGGATTTGAGCTCGAAAGGCAGTCCTTTAGGCATATGTTTTCGCGGGCTGCCAGCAAAACGTAGTAGGCTTTTTGGTTGTTTGCCCAGCTTAGCGTGGTCGATGCGCTTTTTGATGCTGGTGTAGTCTGAGGTTTCAGGCGTTGCGGCGATTTTGGCTCTAATGGGGTTTAGGTCTACGTAGGCTAGACAAGCAGCCAATGCCGCCTCATCCAGTAATGTTTGGGATTTAAATCGTCCTTCCCAAAAACGGCCTGTACAATTATCTTCTTTATTTGCTCGGCGGGCGATGTCTTCGTTAAGTACGCGCATAAACCAGCTAATATCTGCGAGCCTTTCCCTGTACTTGGCGACATGCTCATTGAGTATCAATCGCTCCGACTCATTGAGTGGCTTACCTTCAGTAAACTTTTGGCTTATCCAATTGCCCTTAAACAACTTGTGGCATCGTATTACAATCGCTTTATCCGACAGGCGCTTAGCTTTTTTATCATCAACATATAAAACAATGTGAGTGTGATTACTCATCACCGCATAAGCGCAAATATCAATACAAAACACAGATCCCAACATCAATAGTTTCTCTTCAACCCAATCCCGGCGGTGTTCGTATGATTTTCCAGTAAATTTATCTTCACCGCACAGAAAGGCGCGCCTCACGCAACGGGAGATACAGTGGTAGTATTTGGTGTCGGTTAAACTGAGTTGTTTTTACGGGCAGTCGCCATTGTGTGGCCGCCGCCTTCCTT
>NZ_PNDS01000250.1 GCF_005886535.1 Pseudoalteromonas sp. S2755 | reverse complement strand
CTTTCTATTGGCATACATCAATTAATTAACCGAGGCGACAGAGCAAAGATGCAGCTACGTTCAGTGAAATCATTAACCGTACTTTGTTTGATGCTCTTTTTGACGGCTTTAACCGCCTGCAACAACGATAGTAAACTAGGCTTTGACGCGTTTGTTGAGAAAAAACTAACAGATTTTCTGATTGAGGAAAATGGACAAGTTGCCTCCATCGCCGTTGTGAATGACAAGCTTAACTATCAAAAACAGTTTGGCGAGTTTCCTGATGGTACAAAGCCACACCATGACACCGTGTATGAAATTGCATCCATCACTAAAACTTATACCGGGTTGTTGCTTGCCAAGGCGGTAGTAGATAAAAAAGTGCAACTAGATGAAGATATTAGGGTGTACTTGCAGGATAGTGATTATCAAAACCTGCAGCATCTAGGCAAACCTATCACTTTGCGTCATCTCGCGACTCACAGAAGTGGTTTACCGCAAGATTTTGCATATACAAGTGCAGATATAAAGTCTGGCAAGGCTTTTGAGCTGTTCTCTAACTATTCAAAAGCGAAGTTTTTTGAAGATTTAGCTCAGTACCAACTTACCTCAATGCCTGGTGAGACATTTCAATACTCCAATGTTGGCGCAAACCTGACCGGGTATATTTTGGAAAACGTGTATAACCAACCATTATCTACACTTGTTGCGCAATTGATCACGGAACAATCAGGTGAAGAACACACAAGGTTTCGTTTAGAGCCCAGTGAGATAAGTAAAATAACGAGAGGGGTAGATAGAAACGGCAAAATTGCACCGTTACTCAGTCCACACTCGTTCGCTGAAGGCGGACTAACATCCACTGCAGCTTCGATTGCCGATTATATGCAGTATTTACTCAGCACCCAAGCAGAAGAAGTGCTGTTGTCGCGCACCTTATTAACAGAAACCAGCAGTGAACATGGCCACGCATTTTTTTGGAATACATACGAGTATCACTCAGCTAATCCTATGTTCTATCACAGTGGGGGCTCTATAGGCACTTCCACTTGGCTTGCGCTTTATCCAAAGCAGAAGTTAGGAATATTTATTGCCACAAATGTTTCAGCGAACAACACGCAAGGGAAATTAAATGATATTGCCAATGCGATTGTTGAAAAGTATGAGCACGCTAAGCGGTAAAAAGACAATGAAAATTCCGGATTCAAGAAGTTAAAAAATATGCAATTGATTAAAGTGGTTTAATATCAGCTTCATTAGCTTACTTTCTGAAGCGAAAGCTGGATCGGGTACGAACATAGAGACAAGGAGTTAGGTATGAGTTTACTTGCATGGATACTTTCTCATGTCACACTTGCGGCATTTTGGCTTTGGATTTTAAATTTTGGTGGAGCTGAAAAAATAGAAGGGTGGAAGTCGTTCTTTATCATAGGTTGGTTTGCAGCGCGATGGACTGCTGAGCAGTTGCGTTTGTATGCACTGTGTATTCTCGTATTACAAGTTCCTTGGTTTATTGCAGGCCTTTTGATGCCGCAATGGCGAGGCTTTGCGGTGTAACATCAATTTGCTTAATTAAGTGCTCTACTTTGAGGCGAGAAAATCTTGTCGATAACACCGCTTCCGCATCCTGCTCACGCTAAGGTACCTACGTCCTGTAGGCAAGACAAAGATTTTGCT
>NZ_PNDS01000249.1 GCF_005886535.1 Pseudoalteromonas sp. S2755 | reverse complement strand
GTAAATGAGGCCTTCGCTAAGCGCTACATTGCCGTTCTTTGGTGCTGCTTGAACTTGGTAATTCTCGCCCTCTAAGCCGTCTCTAAAAGTAAGCTTACCTCTAAGCGGGTATGTCTCTGTTACGGCTTTTAATGAGCCAAGAATTAACTCATCTTTGGCAAATAACATAGAGACAAAGTAAACTTGCTTGGCTGTATTTAAGCCATAATCTCGTGCAGACGTAAATACACTCTAAACTCAATCATCGATGATTGCCTGTCTAGTATATGCATCT
>NZ_PNDS01000025.1 GCF_005886535.1 Pseudoalteromonas sp. S2755 | reverse complement strand
TAAAAGACAAGCATTTTTAACTCATTTTTTTATTTAGCATTCGAATGCTTATTGGGTGTGTTGGAGAGAGGAAAGTAGCGCTGATTGTTAATTCTGATTTTATCTCCTGAAGCAGCTAAGTCGCTTACAAGCACCAAAAGAACTTATCAGCGCATTGTGTCTCCCTCATCACACCCGAAAGTAAATTGCCTATGAGTCATTTCAACGCATGGATGCGTGAAAAGCGGTGACAGGGCCAAGGATGGCCCTTACACCGCGGTGACGTTCATATTGGCAATTTACTTGAGGAGTCAGTGTGATGTTGGGAGTGCCCTTTCTTTTGCTACCTTTTCTTTGGGCAAGCAAAGAAAAGGTAGTCGTAGCCCATGGATGGGCGTCGAAATCGGTCAGGAGGACGGGCTGACTTTGCAATACATTTCGAGTTATCAGCCGTTAGCAACATAAACCTCCATGTTTAATATCAAAGCGTATCCATGCGCTCCTCGTTCATTCTTTTTAAACGACGCGATCGAGCGAACCAAGAAAACGTCGCCCCAGCATCACGCTTAATCCTCAAATCCTAAGCCGATATAGTGCAACCGTCTTGTAACGCACGTCCCTGTGCCTGACAAGACTTGGCCGACATCCTGTCGGCACATTGCATATCGGTTTATGCTTCGGGTGTGATGGAGGGGGAATAAGTTGCTTGTGAGATTGTCTACGATTTTTACGGTTAAGTTTCTTGAAAGCATTGCAAAAACTATCAGCGTAGCCTCCAAGCTCACAGTGTAAATAGTTTTGTGGGAGGCGCTTCACCCGCCGAGAAGTATGTTTTTCGGGTGATGAGGGAGTGCCTTTTCTTTAGGCGTCAAAGAAAAAGTAGTCCTAACCTATGGGGGCGAAGTCAGTCAGGAGGGGGAGCTAGCTTAACTCATAGCAGCGATATATGGACAAGGATGTTGAGCGTGATATGTGGATTAAACAGAATTCATGGCCATTAACCCAATCCTGTCAATTTATAGTAGAATAGCCAACTAAGTGATGAGGTACTGCTGCTGTGTTAAAAGCGTTTAGTACCCTATGTTGTATCCTTTACTTATCTCTTGCTTCGTACGAATGGTGCTATGGTAGGTGTGAGTTTGGCAAGGTGTTCAGCATATGAGCTTTTAAAGTTAATTAATACAGGTGGTTATAATGGCAATACAGTGGTTCCCAGGGCATATGAATAAAGCGCGCAATGAGATCAAAGAGATCATGCCGCAGATGGATGTCATTATTGAAGTGCTGGATGCTCGTATTCCATATAGTAGCGAAAACCCGATGGTAGGGCAGTTACGCGGTGATAAGCCTGTTATCAAAATCATGAACAAAGCGGACCTTGCCGATCCTGAACTGACCAAGCAGTGGATGGAGTATTTTGAACGTGAGAGCGGTGTAAAAGCGCTGGCGTTTGGTCATGATAAGGCGAATGAAGTACAGCGTATTAATGCGCTTTGCAAAAAGCTTGCACCTCATAAAGTGGGTCAAGATAAGCAGCTAAAAGCCATGATCATGGGTATTCCAAATGTGGGTAAATCGACGCTTATCAATACACTTGCCGGCAGAATTGTTGCAAAAACCGGTAATGAACCAGCGGTAACTAAAGCGCAACAGCGTATTAAGCTTGAAGACGGCATTATGCTTTACGATACGCCGGGTATGTTGTGGCCAAAGGTTGAGAACGAAAACTCGGGCTATCGTTTGGCGGCAACGGGTGCTATTCGCGATACGGCTATCAATTATGAAGAAGTGGCGAGTTACACCGCTGAATATCTGCTAGGTGCATATCCAGAGCTTTTAAAAGCACGTTACAAGCTCGACGAATTACCGGACTGTGATTGGACATTTATCGAGATGGCTGGCCGCAAGCGTGGGTGTGTAAAGGGTGGCAATCAGGTTGATACGCATAAGATGTCGGAGATTTTAATCAACGAATTGCGCGATGCTATTATCGGGCAGATCACGATGGAAACGCCGGAAATGCGAGAGTCGGAAGAAGAAATGGTTGCTGAGTTACGAGCACAAGCTGAGGCTAAAAAGGCCGCGCGTGAAGACGAAAAACGTCAACGCCGCGCAAGAGCGCGTAAGAATCGCCGCTAAGCGGCGAATTTGGTTTGATTCCGGCCTTGTTTGGCACGATAGAGCGCGGCATCGGCGCGCTTTATAAAACCATCTTCTGATTCATCAATATGGTATTGTGCAACGCCAATACTGACAGTCACTTTGACCTCACATTCCGCTTGCTCTAGTGCAACATGGATCTTCTCAGCAATCGCAATTCCTTGCTCTAACGTCGCTTTGGGTAGCAATACCATAAATTCTTCACCCCCCCAGCGGCACAGCAAACCTTTGTTTTCTATCTGGCGTTTACATACGTTGGAGAAACATTGCAGCACTCTGTCGCCTACCACATGGCCATGTTGATCGTTCACTTGTTTAAAGTGGTCAATGTCCATCATCAACATCACTACTGGGGTTGATTGGGTACGCGCTTTCGCTAAATGGTGCTGAAGCTGTGGCTCAAAGGCTTGACGATTAAAGGTATCGGTGAGTTTGTCGTACTTCGCCATTTTTTCTAAGCGTTTTTGATAGTGATTAAACGTCAACTGCGCCACGGCTAATATTAATAGGGTGACGAGGCTCCCTACCCATAAATTGGTTGTGAGTATGTCGCTTATTCCACTGGATTTATCTATTGTTTGCTCAACAATTAAATACCAGCCTATAGAGTCCAAATAGCGCGAATGGACAAACTCGGCATGGTCGTCGGTTTCCAACCGAAATTGATATTCGGATTGATTGAGCAGCGCCGTTGCTTGGGTTGGAAAACGATCATGAATATTGGTGCCAGATAGGGTCTGATCGTTAAAAAATAAGAGCCTGCCTTTGTGGTCAATAAAGTACAGTTTGCGTGCGTAGCTGGCTTCGTATTGTTCGATTAAATTGTGTAAATCAGCCAATAAGATACCAACCCCAACAACGCCAATTACATCGTTGTTTTGTTTTATTTTATGATTGACGTAAACAATGGCTTCGTTGTTATCTCTTGGGTCTATATCAACATTGAGCGCATAGTCTGCATCGCTATGCAGGCTTTCTCGGTACCAATCGTTTTGCTTGGCGCGAATGTCTAACTGCTGGGTGTTACCATCAAAGTGGTAATAAGTGAGGCTCTTGTCGTCCACTAAAAAGCTCGTTTTTGCGTGATGTAATGCTCGAGTATCTTCTAAGTAGGTGAAAACAAGCGTAGGGTCTTGCTGTGAAGATGTTAGCCAACGTTTAATAAAGACGTTATTTGCCATTTGCTGAGAAACAATAATTGGAGCTTGCAGCCGTTTTTGTATATCTAAATCAATCAGATGGCTGGTGAGTGGCAGAGCATCATCGCTCACCCCTTTATACAACGACTGTTTAGCATGCTCGATACTTATCCAGCTGGTGAAAATAAACCCTACCAGCAGCAGCAGGCTTAACAACATGTTATAACGGTAGCGTCGAGCGTTCATATTATTGTTATTTTTGGAAAAATAGAATGATACGGATTCTAGTAAAAGAAAACGATTACACGGCATTACAGCTGAACAAACGCTGATAGAAAATGTAGGCATAAAAAAAGCCCTGAGCAGGGCTTTTTGATTCATATCTACCGTCACCGATATGAGCAATGTAGCAAGTAAAAAGTGGTTGCCAGTGATACACATCAAGGGGCGTTGTAGCACATCACCGACAACACGATTCAGGGTCGAATCAGCAAGAGTATGTCCTCTTGTTGATATTGATTATCAATTAGATTCGCCGTTAGGTCAATACCTTTTTGAAAATAATTCTCATT
>NZ_PNDS01000248.1 GCF_005886535.1 Pseudoalteromonas sp. S2755 | reverse complement strand
GCATATGCTGGGGGTTGGTGCTGGTGAGCTCGTCTAGTCGTTTTACCGGGGCTTGCATGCCTTCGATGGCGGCGGCAGGGAGTAGTAGGTCGTAGTGCCAACTAGTAGACATGTCATCGAGTGAATCGCGCAGGCCTTTGACGATGTTTTTAACTTCCGTGGCGGATTGTTTTCCTAGGTCTTGCCAGTTGATGTCTCTTAAGTATTTAACTGGGTCGCCTTTGCCTAGCTTGCGTAAAACGGCAAGCGCAGCAGAGAGGGATTCTCCAGTATTTTTTAAGATAACCTTGCCCACGCCTTTGACCGCTGAGCCCACAACTGGTACTAAACCAATACCCGTTAGGGTAAAGGCAAGCCAAGCGTCGGTGTCGTTGGCCTCATCATCGTCGGTCAGTAACATGACATTGGCAATGATATCTCGTAAATCCATGACTTGGACGAAAATCGCTATCAT
>NZ_PNDS01000247.1 GCF_005886535.1 Pseudoalteromonas sp. S2755 | reverse complement strand
ACAGCCGTTATCGCGCCGCTAAGCTAATGGTTAAACTAAAACTAGAGAGCTGCCAAGTACCACAACATCAATATAAAAGGGGTGGTAATGAGCATCTTGAAATCCCAAATTTGCTAGATAGGCAGTTTGATGTTGTTGAGCCGAATACGGTGTGGTGCGGTGATGTGACGTATATTTGGACAGGCAATCGCTGGGCCTATTTAGCGGTCGTTGTTGATTTATTTGCACGTAAAGTCGTTGGTTGGGCAATGTCGTTGTCGCCAGATACTAACTTAACGCTAAAAGCGCTTGAACTCGCGTATGAAAGCAGAGGTAAACCAAGTGGATTGATGTTTCACTCAGACCAAGGAAGCCATTATACAAGCTTGAAGTACCGCCAACGTTTATGGCGCTATAAAATTACACAAAGTATGAGCAGGCGCGGAAATTGTTGGGATAATGCGCCAATGGAGCGATTTTTTAGAAGCTTTAAAACGGAGTGGATGCCAAAGGTTGGATACGAAAACTTTAAAGATGCTAAATATGGTGTGAGTGATTATATCAACGGATATTATAACAACGTTAGGCCTCATCATTATAATGCTGGTTTAGCGCCAAATGAATCTGAGGTTAGATACCAAGATTCTAAAACTGTGGCCAAAATTAGTTGACCACTACA
>NZ_PNDS01000246.1 GCF_005886535.1 Pseudoalteromonas sp. S2755 | reverse complement strand
AGTTGTAGGAGCGATTTTACACCGCGATATTTTTCATCAAGCTCGCCGCATAAAGCGGCTCCCACACGGGTGTTTGCTTAGTTGTAGGAGGATTTCACATCGCGATCTTTTTCATCAAGCTTGCCGCGTAAAGTGGCTCCCACACCGATGTTACCTTGTTTGTAGGAGCGATTTCACATCGCGATCTTTTGCATCAAAATCGCCGCGTAAAGCGGCTCCCACAC
>NZ_PNDS01000245.1 GCF_005886535.1 Pseudoalteromonas sp. S2755 | reverse complement strand
ATGTTGATTTTGATACCACAAGGTAAAAAGTAAAGCGACTGAACAAGTAACCGCGCTCCACTGCCAAGTTTCTACACGACCCAAGTAATGATGGGCAAAGCTAACTAATCGTACTTTGATGCGAGCAGCCAAAGTTAACGGTTTGTCCTGCTTGTTAGCTTGGTAAGCCGCTTTTAACTTGGCGTCAAATTTGTCTAAATTACTCATGATTTTCACCCACTTGAGACTTTAGTGTCTCTTTTGCGTATCTAATTCGAGTTTTTACAGTCTCTTGTGTGGCCCCTACAATTTGCGCTATTTCAGCTAAGCTGAACCCCTCTAACTGTAAGCTTAGCGCCTCTTTTTGTAACAAAGGAAGTGCAGCAATTTGCTGATATAGCCACTGTTCCTCCGATGCTTTTGTAAACTCATTGGAGTTGGTCATGCCTATTTTACTATCTGTCAACTCAGAGAGTTTACCTGACGCCCTGATTGAATCGATTAGCAGGTTACGTGCAATCTGAAACAAGTAAGCCTTGGGGTGACCCTGCTGTCGATAAGCGTTTTTCTTTTCGATGACTTTTAACCATGTTTTTTGACATATATCTTCTGCCGACGCCGCCTGTGTTTGTGTTTTTAGAAAGTGAAATAAATCACTTTGATAGCGCTCAATGACTTGCTCTAGGTGTTTTACTTTACCTGTTGTCGCATATTCATAAAGCGGATCTTCTACGTTGCTGGTGGCGCGAGCACGCCATACTTTCAAGCTACTCAGCATAGGCAATCCTAAGTCTCAAGGGTCAACAGACCCTAATATCAATAAGCTAAATTAACCTGAGCTTCGGATAATTAATGCCTTTCTAGCAGCCAGTTTTAGCGCTAACTGCGTTGAATTCACTTCCAATAGCCAGCTATTGGTGCATAAATTCGCCTTGT
>NZ_PNDS01000244.1 GCF_005886535.1 Pseudoalteromonas sp. S2755 | reverse complement strand
CATGGGAGCCACCCATTCTAAAACGATGGCGACTTTGGCACTGCGTAAACCCAACAAAGCCGGTTTCATGTTCGTGAACCATGCCATCTTTATCCGTTACCGACAGCAAGCCTCGCTCAATATAGGGGCTTGCAAGGTTGCCCTCGGCAATCACTATCGACTCAATAAAATCATGGCATTCAAACCAATAGATTAAGCCGTACTTTGCTAAGAGTCGGGTGAAAAAGGTGTAGTCGTTTTCTAGCGCTTGTACACACTGCGGTAGCGTAGGTAAGTCTTTAGTGATTCGCCATTTTATCCGGTCTTGTGAATAGCCGGCTTTTTGTATCAACTTATTGAGGACAGTCTGGACATTGGCTTG
>NZ_PNDS01000243.1 GCF_005886535.1 Pseudoalteromonas sp. S2755 | reverse complement strand
CTCAGTGGGCTCGCGTTTCCATGACTAAAGGCATCGTACAATTGGAAGAACTCTTGATTTAATACCTCCATCGACCAACCATCCGACGCGATGTGGTGCATATTAAATAGCAGAACGCCTGCACGCTCGGACGTGTGAATATAGCGTACTCGTATCATGACATCCGATGCTAAATCAAATGGCTGTACAAACTCATCATTGACGAGTGCCGCTAACGCTTGCGCCTGAGACGCTCCTGATAAATGTCGCACGTCCTCTTGTGCTACCTTAATATCTACCTCTGCTATATCCTTTATCTGATGTTATGCTTAT
>NZ_PNDS01000242.1 GCF_005886535.1 Pseudoalteromonas sp. S2755 | reverse complement strand
GGGGTGAAGTCGTAACAAGGTAGCCCTAGGGGAACCTGGGGCTGGATCACCTCCTTATACGATTTAGAACTTATTTGTTCGAAGTGTCCACACAGATGATTGTTGATTAGAATTAGAGAACACAAACATTGTTTGGGTCTGTAGCTCAGCTGGTTAGAGCGCACGCCTGATAAGCGTGAGGTCGGTAGTTCAAGTCTACTCAGACCCACCACTTTGCTTTGATGCTGCGTCTTTGTGCGACTCGTTTAGCAAACTAAACGTTCGTCACAAAAACCCTTGCCTGAAAGCAAAGATAGGTAAAAAACAAACAATGTTATCCTAGTAA
>NZ_PNDS01000241.1 GCF_005886535.1 Pseudoalteromonas sp. S2755 | reverse complement strand
AGATTTCCTGATGACCATAGCGTTTTGGAACCACCTGACCCCATGCCGAACTCAGAAGTGAAACAAAACAGCGTCGATGATAGTGTGGGTTTCCCATGTGAAAGTAGAACATCGTCAGGGCCAAATTAAAGAAACCCGTTACAGCAATGTAGCGGGTTTTTTGCTATGTGAAATTAGCAAAACAAAAAAGCGGCGCAAATTTTATAGCGCCGCTGATTTTCACAATATCAAACTCATTTTAAAATATGCTCTCACTCAATCCCGAACTCTCCCACACATTCCCGCAGTTTTCGCACAATTAGCTATAGAGTTTTTGTACATTGGATCACTATGTGAAATTTGAAAAGGTGTTGATGATGATGCCGCGCGCGAAAACTTT
>NZ_PNDS01000240.1 GCF_005886535.1 Pseudoalteromonas sp. S2755 | reverse complement strand
CTAGATTACGCGCATATATGTAAAGTACTAAATTGCCGGTACGATATAAGCGGCTCGGACTATGTTGATCACTCGATAAATAATTCGGATTAACAACAAAGCGTTCAGCGGTGAGCTCAGGACGATTCAACTCCCCCCGCGCCAACCCATCACCCCCGCCATACAATTCCCCAACCCCCCCTTGTGGGACCACCCTTCCCTTTGGGCCGTGTATTAATGCCTGATCTGTTGCAAGCTTTTGACC
>NZ_PNDS01000239.1 GCF_005886535.1 Pseudoalteromonas sp. S2755 | reverse complement strand
AGTTGAAGTCACAGAAATCTTAGTGGCAGCTGGTGATGTTGTTGAAGAAGAGCAATCACTTATCACGGTTGAAGGCGACAAGGCTTCAATGGAAGTACCTGCGCCATTTGCTGGTACTATCAAAGAGGTGAAAATCAACGCGGGTGACAAAGTGTCAACGGGTTCATTGATCTTCACTTTTGAAGTTGCAGGTAGCGGTGATGCGCCAGCAGCTTCTGAAGCGCAAGCACCAGCACAGGAACAAGCGCCAGCAGCATCAGCTGAAAAAGAAGTACACGTACCAGATATCGGTGGTGACGAAGTTGAAGTCACTGAAATCATGGTTGCTGTAGGCGATAGCGTTGAAGAAGAGCAATCGCTTATCTCG
>NZ_PNDS01000024.1 GCF_005886535.1 Pseudoalteromonas sp. S2755 | reverse complement strand
ACCAATTATTCTTAATACTTGTTCAATTTGAAGGAGTAAACCTGACGCTAGCTTCGTTAAAAATTTCTCATTTAGAACAACTAAATAGCAAAATTTTTGCCTTGCTACTAACGCTATTTTCCCGCTTCAAGATAGATCATTTACTTAATACAACTGGCATAACTTACATTTTGTAAAGGAATCACGATGAAAATTACATTGAATAAAAAGCCACTAAAACATTTATCTAACAGCAAGAAGCTAGCAAATGAGCTTACACCGCAAGCTGCTGGTGGTTATGATGTTACCTCACCACACAATAAAGGCTGTATCAGCTATCAGGGGATGACATGCCCTACTTCGCCGTACGATCCCGCTTGCTAGAATGATTTAACTCATGTCGCTTATCGTTATATACCAATCCACATAAATAGTTGGCGACATAATCAAGTAGATTGGTGTAAGCGACAATAAAAAATCATTGCTCTAATCAAAAAAAGTCGCCACTATTTAATAAAGACAATGTACTAACTTATGTAAGCCTGTGAAACTGCTTGAAAATGTGCCACTGTTTAAACAACTAGAGATCATCAATCGCTTAGCGTTTTTTAAAGAGTTTACGCTTGCCGAACGCCAAGTGTTACTCGAGTCTTTTGGTCACTTATATCTGGTGCAACAAGAGCGTCATGCCTTCAAACGCTTTGAAAAAGACAATCGCCTGTATATTGTATTAAGCGGTGAGTTTTTGATTTTTAAACAAGATGCCGCCCATGATTTAGGTAAGGTTGGTCCTGGTGAATTTTTAGGTGAAGGTGCATTTATCACTAACCGAGAACGCAGTACTAGCGCACAAGCGTTAAAAGACAGCATTATATTGGCAATAACCCCAGATGCACTAACACGCTTGCCCAATGTGATCCGGGAAAAAATCAAAGACAAGCTTATTGAAGGCATGAGCCATCGCATTGCAAAGCTCAATGCATTTATTGAAGGTGTAACTGACTAATTAAAGTAGCCCAAGCTAAACATAAAAGAATGGCACTACAGCAAAGCAGCTTGTCTTGCCCGCTGTGATTTGTAATCCACTTTGACTTTGAAATGACATACTGAATAAGCATCATCAGCGGGATAGTAAAGCAGATAAATCCGTAAAAGAGATAACTTAGTGTTGCCGTCCACCAGAAGTGTGGACTCGTTAAGTCCGTTTCATTGACCATACCAACCATGGGGACAGGAAACTGATATACATAAATAAATATCAGTGATAGAAGCCAACAAAACAGAGGAATAATAGTAATTCGTATCACGCCACCAGTAGTCCTTTCCACAATTTCCTCCAGCTAATAGCTAATGTAATACATATAATTAAAGTATACTATTAAAAAGCTGTATCGAAACAGAAGTAAAGTTACAAGAGAACCTGATTGTTGCGAGAAGAAATGGGAGCCGTAGCCCCACTTCTTATTATGCTAATAGCTCACTGAATGCGTCAAACAAGCTATCTAGTTCTTCTATGGTGTTGTAATGCATACAACCGATGCGAACAACTCCACCTTTATCCATCACCCCTAGCTGCTCGCAAAGCCCTTGGGCGTAGAAGTTACCATCCCATACGCACATGTGCTTTTTACCTAAGAATTCCGACACGGTACGTGGCGCGATGCCATCAAATGTCAAAGCAAACGTTGGTGTGCGCTCAGCGAGTCTCTCACGTGACTCGATACCAAAAAGTTTAATATGTTTAAACTCGGCTAAACGCGTTAAGAAGTGCTGGCTAAGCTGCATCTCATGCGCTTTTGTGCGTGCAAACGCCTCAACCAGTTTCTCACGGCGGGGTGTATCTGCACTCATCTCGCTTAGTGAAGCAATGTAGTCAATCGCCGCAACAACACCCGCTAGCCCTTCGAAACTCTGCGTACCAGTTTCCCAGCGGCCTGGAATAATGTCTTTTGCCGGCTCCACCTTGTACGGAGTAAAACCTTCTAAATGCTCACGCTTACCATACACAATGCCCACATGCGGACCAAAGAACTTATAAGCAGAGCACGCAAGGAAGTCGCAATCCAAACCTTGTACATCGATTAGCTCATGAGGTGCATAGTGCACAGCATCAACATATACCAATGCACCAACTTGGTGCGCAAGCTCCACAATGCGTTTGATATCGTTGATTGAGCCCGTTGTATTTGATGCATACGTCACCGCAACCAACTTAGTCTTGGCATTTAGTAGTGATTCAAAATGCGCAAGATCAAGTGTGCAATCGGTTTCATTAATACGCACCGCATGCACCGTCGCCCCTTTATCTTCGGCGGCTTGACGCCATGAAGAAACATTTGAATAGTGATCAGCATTAGTCACAATGACTTCATCACCCGCTTGCCATTCGCGAGATAGCGCACGGCTAAAGCTAAAGGTTAAGCTAGTCATGTTGGCACCGAATACAATTTGATCTGCACTTGGCGCATTGAGTAAGTCCGCAACCGCTTGGCGCGCTTCACTCATCAAACTGACGGTCTTATCGCTCGAGAAAAATGCACCACCTAAGTTAGAGTTAAAATAACCAAGGTAAGCAGACATCGCGCTCAATACGGATTGCGGTACTTGAGAGCCACCCGGACCATCAAGGAAAATTGGCGCGGTTCCACCGATACTTTGCATAAGCGCAGGGAACTGACGACGCACTTGATTTAAATCCATACTACCCTCTTAGGCTGTAAATACGAAGCAGTCTAGGTAACCGACTTGCTCGGCATCTAGCTTGTTCATCGGCGTTGCGTTATGCCACACTTCACGGTCATTCACCAGTGCAAATAAACCATCTTTGATTTCCATTTTGAAGCAAGGTTCGGCTTCTTTATGTTCATAAACCAATAGCTCACCACCGGCGATATTTTCGTGAGAAACACCACAAACACACACATGGTCAAAGCCATCTTGGTGTACACCTTCAGGCGCAGGAGGAGTATCGCTTTCAATCGCTAACATGCGAAACTGATGCACTTCTATGCTGGTATCGTCTGCAATTCCTGTCATGGCTTTGAATTCAGCAAGCATATGCTTAAAGCCATCGGTGTTTAACATGTCCAGCTCAAGGTTTTCGTAAACACGCTCAATATTACCTTGGAAAGTATTAATTGAATCGTCTTGAACGAAAGCTTTAGTCGGCTGCAATGTCACTTCACCGTCAGTGAATTTAACCACTGAATAGCGGCGCTTTCTGAATGCACCATCGGCATAAGGGTTATCCGGAAGTTGATTGAAAAAAGGCTTAACTGCGTCGATATGTGACTGCGGCAAAAAGCGTAGTTGTAATAAATTCTGGTTGTTTACTGTTGTCATGATCCTCTCGCCCATTGATGAGAATTTGCCGACAATTCTAATAAAACCAGAGAAAATTACTGTTTAAAAAAACGGGATTTTAACAAGTAAAACGCAATAAAAACCCAATTATAGCCACTTTAATAGATTACTTATCTAGGTTTAAAATAATGCTTGATAACACCATTTAAGATGAGCGTTTTATGTGCATAAAAAAAGCCAGCATGCGCTGGCTTTTTCTTTCAATGTATTCTAGGGCGAGTAATTAAACCGCTTGTTGAATGATCACTGAGTCTGCCTTTTTAGTGTACTGAGGCATCTTATGGAAGTTCAAGTAACGGTAAGTGTCCGCAGCCGTTGCATTGATCTTCTCTGCATACTCTTGATATTCAGCAGGCGTTGGTAGTTTACCAAGAATAGCAGCTACCGCTGCAAGTTCTGCTGATGCAAGGAATACGTTTGCACCTGTACCTAAACGGTTAGGGAAGTTACGAGTCGAGGTAGAAACAACCGTTGCTTTATCAGCAACACGCGCCTGGTTACCCATACATAGTGAACATCCAGGAGTTTCGATACGTGCACCTACACGACCATAAATACCGTAGTAACCTTCGTCAGTTAACTGATCGCGGTCCATTTTCGTTGGTGGAGCAACCCATAGTTGCGTTGGTAGACGACCACCGAAGTTATCCAGTAGTTTACCAGCTGCACGGAAGTGACCAATGTTAGTCATACAAGAACCAATGAACACTTCGTCGATCTTCTCACCGGTTACCGCTGAAAGTAGACGTGCATCATCAGGGTCATTCGGTGCACAAAGGATTGGCTCTTTGATATCAGCAAGATCAATCTCAATGGTGTGCGCGTATTCTGCATCCGCGTCAGCAGTCATTAGCTCAGGGTTTGCTAACCACTCTTCCATCTTAGTGATACGACGCTCAATAGTACGTACATCACCATAACCTTCTGAGATCATCCACTTAAGCATCACGATGTTAGAGTTTAGGTACTCTTCGATAGACGCTTGTGAAAGCTTAACAGTACAACCTGCCGCACTACGCTCTGCAGATGCATCAGATAGTTCGAACGCTTGCTCAACTGTTAAGTGCTCAACACCTTCGATTTCAAGGATACGGCCAGAGAATTCATTGATCTTACCTTTTTTCTCAACCGTCAATAGGCCTTGCTGGATTGCATAGTAAGGGATAGCGTGTACTAGGTCACGTAATGTGATACCCGGCTGCATTTCACCTTTAAAACGAACAAGGATTGACTCAGGCATATCCAACGGCATTACACCCGTTGCAGCTGCGAATGCTACCGCACCTGAACCTGCAGGGAATGAAATACCTAGAGGGAAACGAGTATGCGAGTCACCACCTGTACCTACCGTATCAGGCAGTAGCATACGGTTTAGCCACGAGTGGATAACACCGTCACCTGGACGTAACGATACACCGCCACGGTTCATGATGAAATCAGGAAGTGTGTGGTGTGTGTTTACATCGATTGGCTTAGGATAAGCTGAGGTATGACAGAATGACTGCATAGTAAGATCAGCAGAGAAGCCAAGACAAGCAAGGTCTTTAAGCTCATCACGCGTCATTGGACCCGTAGTATCCTGAGAACCTACCGTTGTCATTGTTGGCTCACAGTATTGGCCTGGACGTACACCTGCCATATTACATGCTTTACCAACCATCTTCTGTGCAAGCGTAAAGCCTTTACCAGAATCTTCTACTAGCTTAGGCTTACGGAAGATATCTTCAGCTTCAAGACCCAGTGAAGCACGAGCTTTATCAGTTAGACCACGACCGATGATCAGTGGAATACGACCACCAGCACGTACTTCATCAAGAATTACGTCTGATTTTAGTGAGAACGTCGAGATAACTTCGTCTGTACCGTGACGCTTAACTACACCTTCGTATGGGAAGATGTCGATTTGGTCGCCCATGTTCAATTCATCAACTGGAAGTTCAATAGGTAGTGCACCTGAATCTTCCATGGTGTTGAAGAAGATAGGTGCAATTTTACCACCTAGACACACACCGCCAACGCGCTTGTTTGGCACGAATGGGATGTCATCACCCATGAACCAAAGTACAGAGTTAGTTGCAGATTTACGAGATGAACCCGTACCAACAACATCACCCACGTATGCTAGAGGCAAACCTTTGCCATTAAGCGCTTCAAGCTGTGCGATAGGACCTACTTCACCAGGTTTGTCTGGGTTGATACCATCACGCTCGTTTTTAAGCATAGCTAGTGCGTGTAATGGGATATCAGGACGAGACCAAGCGTCTGGGGCTGGAGACAAGTCATCTGTGTTTGTCTCACCTGTTACTTTGAATACAGTGACAGAAATTTTGTCTGCAACGGCTGGCTTCTCAAGGAACCATTCTGCATTTGCCCATGATTCAATCACTTGCTTAGCAAACTCATTACCCGCTTTTGCTTTTTCTTCTACGTCGTAGAATGCGTCAAACATCAGTAGCGTGTGAGATAAACCTTTAGCAACGATAGGTGCAAGTGCTGCATCGTCTAACAGATCAATCATTGGCGCGATGTTATAACCACCTAGCATAGTGCCAAGCAGCTCAGCTGCATATTCTTTTGAAATAAGTGGAGATTCCGCTTCGCCTTTCGCTACTGCAGCCAAAAAGCCTGCTTTTACGTAAGCAGCATCATCTACACCTGGCGGTACACGGTTGATAAATAGATCAACGATGAACTCTTCTTCACCTGCAGGTGGAGTTTTTAGTAATTCGATAAGGTCAGCAGTTTGCTGCGCGTCTAACGGCTTAGGCACGATACCTTGCGCGGCACGCTCTTCTACGTGTTTACGATATTCTTGAAGCACAATATTGCCCTCTTGGTGACGTGGACAGACAAGTAAATGATCTGGCTGCGATTATTGATACAATCGGCTGAACCATTCCCTTGACCATAAAATATAATGAACAATTATAAGGTCTTTGAGTATAGATGAAAATCTTGCATACGATACCTCGCCTTATAGTCACTATAAATACAATGAATAAGCATACCGGAACAAGTATATTTTGATGAATATCAGTCAAACGAGAATCATTTTAATTTTGCGAAAAGGTACTAACAATTGGATCAAAAAAGGCTCCTGAAGGAGCCTTTTTGCATAAGCTAAGTGAAAATTAACGCTTAACTTTTACTTTCTCTTTAGAAGAAACGTGCGCTTCTACACGACGGTTTTCCGCATGTGCTTTTAGCGTGTTTGCTGGATTTTTCAAACGCTCTTCACCGTAACCAACCGTGGTAATACGCATTGAATCTACACCCATATCAACGAGTTTCTCAGCAACGTTTTTCGCGCGGCGCTCAGAAAGCTTTTGGTTGTAATCAGCATCACCCACAGCTGACGCGTGACCTTCAATCACAACATCTGCATTTTTATGCTCTTTCAAGAACTTAGCAACCGCGTTGATATCATCAACATATTGCTGTGAGAAAGTTGCATCGTCATGCGGGAAGCGGACTAGCAGACTTACTTTATCTTCCTTAGTCTCGTACAAAGTACAACCAGAGGCATCAACAGCATCCGTCATTGGTGTGTTAGCACATTTATCTTCGCTATCCACAACACCATCTTTGTCACTGTCTTGCGGTGCTTCTGCAACTACAGGAGCAGGGGCTGGCGCAACCTCTTCCGATTTACCAACGCTACCGAATGAGTAGTTGATACCAATTTTACCACCAACATCAGTAAAACCTGCTTCTAGACCTTGGTAAATTGCCGCTTCTGCATTCACGAACAAATGATCGGTGAAGTAATGACGAACACCTGCGCCGACGTTAGCAAAAGTGTTATCTGAGATTACATCTAGGTTCATCTTTTTGATACCCACTAAACCATAGAATGGGCCACCATCAAAGTGGTACAAACCGTCGATACCGTAACGCTCGGCGTCCATTGAACCGTTGCTGATCCCACCAAGATCAAAGTCCATATCTGCATATTCGATACGACCACTCCAAAACTTGTCAAAGCGGTAGCCAATTTCAGCACCCCAACCAGTAGAATCTTCTACGTCCAGACCAGCCATATCACGGTGATTCTGCCAGTCAGCATCATAGTAATCACCAAACACACCTAGATATACGCCTTCTGTAGGCTCAGTAGTGTTCGCATTTGCATTGGCTGTCACTGCCATCGCAACTAGTAAGCTCAAAGTTTTAATTTTCATCATTCCTTCCCATCTCTGTTAGTTTACGCATTGAGTATCGACTCGGATAGTCTATCAGAAAATGCGTCTACCGATTACGTTGCATAGATAATATTAGCTCGTCTATTAATGTTTACTTAACGTTACATAAGGAATTTTTGCTATTTATGAATTAATTTTGATGACCAAATAGGATTTGATACAGACCTTGTTCCTTTAACAGTTCCTTATGTTCTCCATACTGGGACACTTCACCATCATCTAACACATAAATTAAGTCGGCTTGTTTTATTGCGCTCAGTCGATGTGCAATAATCAAAGTCGTTCTATCAGCCAAAAACGCTTGCAAATTGCGATGAATTTTTGCCTCAGTCTCAATATCAAGTGCCGAGGTTGCTTCATCCAGCACCACTACTTTAGGGTCGGCAACAACCATTCTAGCAATGGCTAACCTTTGCTTCTGTCCTCCGGACAATTTGATCCCGTTTCGACCAACTTGTGCATCTAACTCGTCGGACAGCGCAAGTACGGTATCGGCTAACTCTGCAACATGGAGTGCCTGCCACAATATTTGGTCAGATACCTCACGCCCCATTGCTAGGTTTTCACGGATGCTAGTATTAAAGAGTATTGGCTGCTGCAGTACAGTCACTATATTATCTCGCACGGCTTCGTAACCAATTTGCTCTACTGGTGTGTCATTTATATGAATCTCGCCACTTTGCTTTTCATACAATCCCAAAAGCAATTGCACCAAAGTAGATTTACCACCTCCAGACACCGCTACTAACGCTACTTTCTTCCCTGCTGGAATATGCAAAGATACCTGCTTGAGCACGGGTTGCTCTGCAACGTAAGCGAAGTCTATATTGGCAAATTTGATATCAACCTGAGATGAATCAAAGACGGTTTTCGTAGCGGGATATTGTGCTTCTGTCGCAAAATTAAAAACCTGATTTAACCTACTAAGCGCCGCGGAGGCACCATAGTACGCATATTGAATACCAAGAATTTCCTGCACAGGCCCCATCATGAACCAAAGGTAACCAAATACCGCAAATATCTGGCCGACTGTTAAATCAGAAAACACCACCATAAACATAGCGACAGCACGAAAAAACTCGAACCCCACCAAAAACACGGTAAAGCTTAAGCGGTTAACCGCGTCCGTTTTCCATTGTGACTGCACCGCGTAATGTTTGAGATCTTTGGCGGCTACTTTAACCTGTGCAAAGTAGTTACCCTCTCGACGAACGGCTTTTAGTTGAGAAATAGCATCTAGCGTCTCGACTAACGAAGTTTGCAGTGCTTCAAATGCAGCATTCTCTTCCTTTTTCAGCTCTTTAACATGTTTGCCAAACTGTCGAGAAAAATAGATAACCGCCGGATTGAGCAACAGGATAACCAGCCCCAACATCCAGTCAATCCAAAGCAAAATCGCCGCAGTGCCAATAATTGTGAGTAAACCGATTAAAAATCGTGACAAGGTTTGACTGATAAATTTATCCAAAGTTTCTACATCGGTAATACAGCGAGAGCTAATTGCTGCACCACCTTGGCTTTCGTACTCCTTCAGTTGAACTTTAGGTAAATGTGTAAGTAAACGCTCACGGATTTGATAACTAATGTCCTTGCCGATAATAGTAAACTGGCGTGACTGCATCACTCCTAGCACCAGGCTGGCCAAGCGCATAGTTATTACAGCTAACAAAATAACCACAATATAGCCACTGGGGCCATGCCATTGCTCGGGTAAGACTGAGTTCATCCAAGCCACTGCTCTGCCTGGTGTGTCTAGTAAGACTTCATCGACCAGCAACGGCATCATCAAAGGGATAGGGACACTCACCAACGCGGCAAACAAGGCGATGATATGCGCCTTAATAAGCGGTCGCTTGTGCTCGAGGACTTTACGTTTAATTTCTTGCCAAGAAAGCTGCTGTTCTGCCATTTAGGTTCCACAAAAAGTTTGATAGTGGGCCGGTGTAGACGCACTAGTCCACGATTCAGGGTAGTCTTTGTAATCATAGGGCGACGTCAACGCAGTTAGCCAATCCTCTAGCGTTTGACTCATGCCTTGCTGATTAAATAGCGCAATCTCAGCCTCCACCAACGCATTACGAGGGATAAGTATCGGGTTAGCTTGACTCATCAGGTTAGCCGCAACGTCATCGGGAGCCCGCCTTTGTCCCCATCGCAGCTGCCAGCTCTCCAACTCCGTTGGCATGGATAAGGCTTTGTTTGGGTGACCAAGCAAGCTATTGGTTAGTGCCGCAAAGGAATTAGTAAAGTCTAGCTCATGCTCTGTCATCAACTTGAGTAAGTCACTAAGGAGAATGTCGTCTGCGTCGCTCCATTCATCAATACCAAGCTTAGCCGCCCACATATCTTTGTACTTGCGATTAAACGATTCAGAAAACTCCGCCAAAATTTGACTAAATGCTTCAATTCCCGCTTGCTCATCCTGCCATAACACCAATAAGGCCTCGGCAAGTCGCGCACAGTTCCAATTCATGATGTTTGGCTGATTACCAAACGCATAACGGCCTTGACGGTCGATAGAGCTAAACACGGCGTTAAAATCAAACTTTTCCATCATTGCACAGGGGCCAAAGTCTATCGTTTCACCACTGAGTAAAATATTGTCGGTATTCATCACGCCATGAATAAAGCCAACCCGCATCCACTCGACAACTAAATCAACTAACTGCTCACACACTTCACGGAACAATTCGAGCACATCCTGTTCGGTCTCAACTTTAAAACCCTCAAATAATTGCTCGCCCAGCAAGTTAAGTAGGCTCCATAGCTCATCTTTATTTTGCTGAGTAGCCAGATATTGTAAGGTGCCGATGCGGATATGACTTTTTGCCACACGACATACAACCGCGCCAGGTACTTCACCTTGACGATAAACATGGTGTCCAGTGGTTACAACAGCCAGGCATTCCGTAGTTGGAACACCCAAGCCAACCATAGCTTGGCTCATGATGAACTCACGTACCGCAGGCCCTAGTGCACAAAAGCCATCACCGCCTCGAGAAAATCGCGTCGCTCCAGAGCCTTTCAAGTGCAGGTCGTATTGACGTCCGTCATCGAGTTTCACCCCACCAATTAAATGCGCTCGACCATCACCAAGTAACGGGTTAAATTGCCCAAACTGATGACCACTGTAGGCTAAGCTCGTAGGCTCAATGTTACCTAAAGGACGTTGACCACTTAACAGCTCAGCAAGCGCTATGGTGTCGTATTTATCTAGCTCAAGCTTATTTAGCAGCGGCGTATTGGATAGTAGTAATGTGGGCTGATTAAATCTTGCTGGTTGCTCCTTAAAGATCAGAGCAGAGCCTTGATAAGGCTGAAAAAATACCATGCGGCCATCTCCATTTTTAGCGAATATTATCACCAACACTCATTGACACAATTTGGCTTAACTCTTGTAAGCTAAGCCCGCTATATTGACGCATTTCATTGAAAAACTGCTGCGCCGCTTGCAGTGACTTCTTACTTTGCAAGCCACCGTCGATGATCTCCTCAGCACGCAGTACCGTTTCGACATCTTTACTCAGTAAAAACGTATCTTTACCTAACACACGAAGCGCATAAGGACCGGTATTCCCACCAAGTCTCGAGCCATGCTTTTTCAAGTACAACCACAACCCAACAATATTGTCTTCAGGCCAGTGTGCGACAAATTCACTAAAGCGGCCATGCTGTTGTTGCACTTCAAAAATCATATGGCAATTGTCAGCAATACTTTTCACCTTTTTAGCATTACGAATGATCCGTTCATCCTGACTACGTTGCTCGTACATTTCAGGAGACATCATTAACAGCTTCTCGATTGAGAACTGCCAAAACACTTCTCTAAAGCCGTCCCATTTATTATCAACCACCGCCCAATAAAACCCACTTTGAAATATCTTGCGAGTAAATTCCTCTAACCATTGATCATCACTTAATGCCAGTAGTGATGCGGTGCTCAAGGGTTGATTAAGCTTAGCTTTTAGCGCCGCCTCAGAGCCTTTTCGCTCGGCAGCTCTATGATAAATTTTTTCGAATATTTTCATGCTCATGACCGAGTTTGCTTGGTATTGTATACAGGGTAACTTATCTCGCCTGAGCTCGGAATAACAACCTGTTCTCTAACGGTAGTTTTTCCTCATTGTTATCTGAGTCAACCATTAATGTGAGAGGTTTTGATGGGATCTTAATGAAGGCTACGCCTAGCCGCGTTACTGACTGCGGCTAGGTTGATGTTTCGTGTATAAAGAAACCTTATTAGGCTAATGCAGGAGTTTGAGTTATTGGGAGTTGGGTGACTTCGGTTAGGCAGCCATTTTCCATTTTTAATAACCTGTCAGCCAAAGAGAAGTATTTATCATCGTGCGTGATCACCAAAATCGTTTTTCCTTTGTTTCTTAATTCAGGCAGAAGCTCTCGATAAAATACATCTTTAAAGACTGGATCTTGGTCCGCTGCCCACTCATCAAAGAGATAAAATGGCCTATCCTCCAGGTAGGCAACAACTAAAGCAAGACGTTTTCGCTGGCCTTGTGATAAACGTTGTGTCGTAAAGCGGCCTGATTCAATACTCACTTTATGGTGTAAATTAAGCTTGCGAATTAGCTCATTTCCTTTTCGCTCCAGCTGATCGCAAGGCACATTTAACAGACGATCGAATAAGTAGTAATCACCAAACACCGTACTAAAAAGCTGGCGATAAGCATCTAATCCAGCGCCACTAATCGGCTGGTTATCTACTACGATCTCTCCTTCGTCTGCTTCATACAAACCGCACAGTACTTTAGCGAAAGTTGTTTTGCCACTGCCATTACCACCAACAAGATAAATGAGTTCGCCTTGCTTAAACTCAAGATCTATTGGTTTCAGTGAAAATATATCGTCGCTTTGTTCGTGATAGTAACGGTGACACAGTGCGTGTAATTGAATACGGTTAAACTGTTTGAAGACTTGCACACTATTTCCATCATCACTCATCAACTCATCAGTTAATGTTTTGATGGTATTCGCTGAGGCTTGCGCCGCAAAAGCTCTGGGTATATTTGCCAGTAAGGTTTCTAATGGCGTTAGCATATAGAGAAATAACAGTGCGAAGCCAGACATAATGCGCTGACTCTCTTCACCAGTTTGCTGAGATAAAAAATATAACGCCCCACCAATGAAGGTAAAAATCAAAAAGCCACCCCAAGAGGACGCCATATGCAAAATAGAAACCCCCTCAATACGTTCTTTTCTTAAAGCGTCTATCGCCGGGTGCAATACTTCTAACTTGAAGAACGCTCGCTTACTGCGGTTCAGTTTAAGCTCTTTGATACCGTCAGTGATCGCATCAAACTGTTGAAAAAGGCTGTCTTGCATCGCTGCAGCGTTCGCTATTTTTTTAAACGCAACATTGTTTGCAAAGCTATAGCTCACCGAACCTAAAACCAAGGTCAGTAATGCGAAAAGAAATATTAACCAGTCTAACCAAGCCATATATACGAAAGCACCAAGCACTATCATGGCATTCGTCAATATACCCGGCATACTCATGAAAAACCCTGCCACCTTTAAACTATGCTCTGTTAAGCAAGATTTGATCTTCGCGTCTCCCTGTAACTCTATGTGACTAATTTTTGCTTCAATCGTTTTATCAGCAACCAGTTTTCTTAGCTCAGCTTGGCTATGCTCACTCAACTGTTCAGCAACTAATTTAGAAATTAGCTGTACCACGACCCCTGATATTGCCAGCGCCGCAAAAACCCAAAAGAACTCTGTCTGACGCTCGCCTTTGGCATTTATGATTTCGTTAATAAGTGCCACCAGTGAAACACTAATAATGCCGAATACAACGCTGCTCAGCGCAGTGGCCACAAAGCGCTGCCAAGTCTTTTTTATCAGAAAAACTAACACGATTTCTCCCAAGGATGATCAAATCCCTTACAGGACGACTTTGAACTAAAAAAATTCACTTGGATCGCGTCTTATATTAAAAACTCAACAACCTTGACTATGTTGCCAATTCTTAAACCTTACCTGTCACCACCGCTTGATAACTATGCTAGAGGTGTTGCACTTATTTCTGGTGATAAACCCTCTTTTGCTCAGCAAATCAAAAATATAACCACCTTAAGTGACGCGATCTCTCGCTTTGGTTCAACAAAGGGAGTGACAAATAAAAAGGCGCAGGCTTCAGTTTGGCACATGCACTACACACTGCGTATCATGCCCTCAATTTTATTTACGCACAGTGTGTTGGGCCGTGTACTCCCATTGGCTTTAGATAAAGTCGTGATCGACATGGAGAGCTGGCAACTACAGCTGCCCAATCAAGGGAGAGCCGTGGAGTATCACGATACAGCTACGCACTATGCCGAGTTTATTGACGCGCATTTAGCTCCGTTACATGCCTTTTTAAATCAGCAATTTGGGGTTGCTGAGCATGTTTTATCGAGTAATTGCGCTTTTCGTTTGAGGCAGTTTTTTCCAACCATCATTCATTATGTAGGCGAACGCCCTAAGGTAAACGATGACTATCACACTTTGTCTCAGGCAGTGAAGATCGGGGAACATGTAAACCCTTTCTATACCCCAAAGCTGCAACTCTGTGACGAGCGTGGTCCCTATCAACTGAGGGAGTCATGCTGCCTGTTACATAAAACAAGCGATGGCAAGCTTTGTCGCGACTGCCCAAAGCATCCTCATCACTTTGACGCCCATCAACAACAGCGAACTTTGCGCAGGGTTGCTTTAACAAACTCGATATAAATCTAAATCTTTATTGTTTACCTTCGTCTTGATTTCAATTAATTCGTTTTCACTGCTGTGATATCAGCAAGGTGTGCTTATGGACTTTAGCCAAGTTATTCAACTCGAACAATATGCAAAAGCCACGCAATTTAACCCGGAGAACAACTGCCTGTTTACAACGGGTACGCATTGCTTAGTTAGTCAAGGGATCAAGAAACGCGTCACTTTACCCATTGGTGATACAAAGGATTTGGTCGCTACAATTGACTCTCACATGCATAATGAGCCAGACAACACTATCGCCTTTGCCGCTTTGCCATTTTGCAAAACCGAGCACGCGCAAATTATTATTCCAGAGCAAGTTTCTCGTTGGGAAAAAGCGGCATTCAGTGCTTGGTTTGACGCTGAGTTAGCGTCATGCCAAGGCGTACCAAACTCGCTATTAGGAATTACCGATTTACAGCCTCAGGCTCAATTTGAAAACGCAGTTTCTCAAGCCAAACTGCTATTTGATACCGGGCTACTCAATAAGATTGTTTTGAGTAAACAGACTCAACTGCGCTTTGCAGAGCCAATAAATTCCCAAGCCGTACTGCGGAATTTGCTACAACAAAGTCAGTCTGGCTACCACTTTTCATTCCCTACAACCGACAACGCAATTTTAGTGGGTGTCAGTCCCGAGCTATTACTGCGCAAGCAAGCTGAGAAATTAACCACTAACCCGCTGGCAGGTTCAATTCCAAGGGATCCTTGCCCAAAGGAAGAAGCGCACCGCCGCAGTGTATTGTTTGCCTCTAAAAAAGATAGATATGAGCATGCTGTTGTCATTGAAGACATTCAACAAGTATTGACGCCACTTTGCAGTACCCTACATATTCCAGCTCAACCTGAGCTATTGAGCACCGCCACTATGTGGCATTTATCTACAGTCATTTCAGGTGTCTTAAAAGAATCAGCAACCCATAGCTTAGCAATTGCAAACCAATTGCATCCAACCCCCGCACTCTGCGGTAAGCCAACTGCTGATGCTTACCCCAAAATAGCAGAACTAGAGCAGCAAAGCAGAGGATTGTTTTCGGGGATCATTGGCTGGTTTGACAAGCACGGCAATGGCGAATGGGTAGTGGTGATCCGCTGCGCAGAATTACGCGATAAGACCGCAAAGTTATTTGCGGGAGCGGGTATTGTTGCTGCATCAGACCCGCGCTCTGAATGGCTAGAAACAGAAGCCAAACTCAATACCATGCTAAACGCACTCGAAACCAAGCAAGCATATTACGCAATGAGAAATACATTCCATGAAGCAAATTGATTTTACTCCTTGGCCAGCTGAATTAGCCGAGCGCTACCGCGAAAAGGGTTATTGGCAAGACCTACCGCTAACTTGTGTAATTGGCGATCAATTAATACAGCATGCAAACAAGGCTGCTGTCATTGACGAACACCGGAGCTTAACTTATTTGCAGCTTGATCAATATAGCAATCACTTAGCTGCTTATCTCTCAGCGCAAGGGGTTCAACAAGGAGACACAGCGCTTATCCAGTTGGCTAATCAAGCCGAATTCTATATCAGCTTATTCGCACTTCTCAAGCTTGGCGCAGCCCCTGTGTGCGCACTATTCAGCCATAAACAGACTGAAATTAGAAGTTACTGTGAACAGCTAGCACCTAAGGTGTTAATTGTTTCTTCAGCACATGAACTATACCGAGATGAGCAGTTCATATTATCGTTACAAAAAGACTACCCTAGCATACAAGCAACACTGATAGATCACCCAAAAGGTAATAGCCAGCTTAAACAAGCTTACTTGCAATCACGACCATTTTCAGCGCCAGACTTAGACCCGACTCAGGTAGCATTTTTCCAGCTCTCAGGTGGAAGTACTGGCACACCAAAGCTGATCCCAAGAACTCACAATGACTACTTATATTCCGTGGTGGCAAGTAAAGACATTTGTGCATTGACGGAGCAACATATTTATCTTTGTGCTCTGCCAGCCCCGCATAACTTCCCGCTTAGCTCTCCGGGCGCCTTGGGTTTTTTTGCTGCAGGTGGCACCGTTGTCTTAGCCCCAGATCCAAGCCCCAGCAGCTGCTTTAGTTTGATTGAAAAATATCAAGTAACACACACAGCATTGGTGCCTCCAGCTTTGCAGCTATGGTTACAACATGCCCCCAAAAGCCAATATCGCCTAGACAGCCTTGATGTCATTCAAGTGGGTGGCGCTAAATTAAGTTTAACGATAGCACAACAAGTCAAACCTGTTCTTGGCTGCCAACTACAACAAGTTTTTGGCATGGCTGAGGGGCTTGTTAACTACACACGTTACAATGATGATCTATGGCACATTCTCAATACTCAAGGGTGTCCAATTAGTGAAGATGATGAAATCAGAGTCGTGGATGAATACGGCAACCCCGTGCCCGATGGCGAAGAGGGGCGATTGTTGACACGAGGACCCTATACCATTCGAGGATATTATCGCTCACCTGAGCACAACCAAACTGCATTTGATGAGCAGGGATTTTATAGTTCCGGAGATTTGGTAAAGCGTCTGCCATCAGGACATTTAATCGTTACAGGTCGCGTCAAAGATCAAATCAATCGAGGCGGGGAAAAAATAGCAGCGGAAGAAGTTGAAAACCTGTTACTCAGCCACCCAAATATTCAACAAGCCGCCATTGTTGCGATGCCTGACCCAACCTTGGGAGAAAAAAGTTGCGCTTTCCTGACCGGTATACCGCTGAAACCATTAGCCATTCGCAAATACTTACGTGAACAAGGAATTGCAGATTACAAGGTACCGGATAAGTTTAAGTTTATAGATAACTTACCACTAACTCCCGTGGGTAAGGTCGATAAAAAACAGCTCCGTAGCGAGACTGAAGCACTGCAAAAATCCATTCAACTTTAGAGAAGTAAAATGACTATACCTAAATTAAATCACTATTCTTTACCTCGCGCAGCTGAACTTGCGCCAAACCGAGTGGATTGGCAACTTGACTCGCAACGTACTGCGTTACTTATCCATGATGTCCAACATTACTTCGTCTCTTTTTATGGTTCAGACAATCCGCTAGTACAAACCATGATAGAAAACATTCAGCGAATTAAAGCGTATTGTTACCAACATGATATTCCAGTCTATTATACCGCCCAGCCGATCAAACAAGGTCGCAATGAACGAGGGTTACTGCTAGACATGTGGGGAGCTGGACTACAAGATCCAAGTCAACAACCCATAGTTGATGCATTAGCGCCAACCGAACGGGATATTGTCCTGACAAAGTGGCGATATAGCGCTTTTCAAAAATGCGATTTCGAAGCGCAGCTAAAAGCACAGCAACGAGACCAACTTTTGATTGTCGGTATTTACGGCCATATTGGTGTGATGACCACAGCTATTGATGCATTTATGCGTGACATACAGCCTTTCGTTGTCGCTGACGCAATTGCAGACTTCACTAAAGACGAGCATATGATGGCCCTACACATCATAGGCCAACGTGCAGGAAAGGTGATCACGACAGCAGAAGTGGTTGGCGAAGCAAGTATTGACCTGACGACGCTCGCGGGACTTAAAGCATTCATTTTGCCTTTGATCGACTGTGAGCCAGATGAGTTTGATGAACATGAAAGCTTGATTGATTACGGTCTAGACTCCGTGCAAGTGATGAACTTGATTTCATTATGGCAACAACAAGGTATTGAAACTAACTTTATTGAGCTAGCACAAATGCCTACTCTCGCAGCTTGGGTAGAGCTGATTGAATCTCGGATGGCAGAATAATGGCGTTGCCATTAACCGCTTCTCAACACGCGATGTGGCTACTACACACGATCAGTGGCCAAGGCAACTTATTTAATGTTGCTGAGTGCTTAGAGTTTCGAGGTAAAATAGATGCCGAGCAATTTTCCATCGCACTCCACCATGTCTTTGGACAAAGTGATTTGTTGCGCAGTAACTTTATCCATAATGACGATTTTATTCCAAGCATAGTAGTTGGACAATCGCTGCCTCTGCTGATCACCGAATATCTTGATCATGATATTGCTTCTCTAGCTGAGTTTATGCCACAACAAGTAGCGCATGAGCTAGCCAAATCTTTTGACTTAAGCTCTGGTTGCTTGATGCGATTTAAATTGGTGCGCACCCCTAGCCAAGATTATTGCTTTATTGTTGCCCATCACATTGTCCTTGATGGCTTTGGCTTTGGTTTATTTCATCAAGCGTTAAGTCGCAGTTATCAGGCTTTAAACACAGGGAAGCCTCTGCCAAATTGCCATTTTGCTTCACAGCAACAACTGCTAGATCTTCATGGTAGTGAGCGCTACCAAAAGCAACTATCTGAGGCTGCAAGCTCTCTTAATGAATGGCTTGATGAATACCCGGTGGCGCAAAGCTTTAGTGATAGCAAAGCTGCGATTACTGAACCAAACCAACGCTACCATTTCGCGTTAGCTCGAACTCAGTGGCAAACGTTACAATCGGCAGCAAATCTAGTTCAATCCACACCCAGCGAAATATTGCTAAGTGTAGTTGCCATAGTGTTAGCGGCTAAATGCAACAGCCCTAAAGTGACATTAGGATTGGTGATGATGAATCGCCAAGATCCAGTGGAATTTTCATGTCCCACCGTACAAAGCAATGTGTTACCACTGCCGCTAACTTTGCCAACGTCAGGAGGACTGGCAGATGTGGCCAAGTACATCAATGGGCAGATAAAACGCGTGAAGTCATTGCAATGCTATCGTGTTGAGCATTTAAAACGAGACCGCAAACAACAAGGTAAAGCGATTGAAGTTAGCGGCCCGACAGTAAATATTTTGCCCTTTACTAGCCACCCACGCTATGGCGAAGTCAAAAGTCGCAGCCATATTCTTAGTGCTGGAACGACGGACGACTTTATGCTGCAAATCTATTTAAATGGTGATGACCCCGTGCAGTTTGATATTGATTACAATCCAGCAAGGTACTCCCCTGAGCTCGTTGTGTCTATCGCAGAAGCAATGCAGGAAGCGGCTAATGTCTGGTCGAACACACCGTCTTTGCCTTATCTCTCCGTTATAGAGGAAATGAACAATGTGCTTCGATGACAGCCTCAAGCAAGAATATCACAACAAAATTGTTTGGGTGACTGGTGCAGGACAAGGCATAGGACTAAGTGTCGCAAAGCAGTTTGCGCAGCTTGGCGCTCGTGTCGTGGGTTTCGATAAGCAGTTTGCAACGACAGAACCACTATTTAAAGCCATACACTGTGATTTAGCAGACCTCGTAACATTGGAGCATACGCTGGCAGCATTAGTACGACAAGACCTCGCTCCATACAGCTTAATTAATGTTGCGGGCGTACTCGAGCTTGGCGCGCTAGAGGCATTATCACTTGCGCAATGGCAACACTGTCAGCAGGTTAACGCTGGCGCTGTATTTGTTTTCCTGAAGTCGTGTGCAGCTCATTTCAAACAGCAGCGTAGTGGCAGTATAGTGACGGTTAGCTCCAATGCGAGCCATACGCCCCGCCAAAACATGGCAGCTTATTGCGCGTCGAAATCAGCCTCAACCCAATTAACCCTTACTGCAGGGTTAGAATTGGCTGAATATGGCATACGCGCCAATGTGATTGCTCCGGGCTCTACGTTAACGCCAATGCAAACAGGTATGTGGCGAGATAACTCAGGCGCAGAGCAAGTGATCAAAGGGTTCCCGAGTCAATATAAACTTGGGATCCCACTGCAAAAGCTTGCAACACCTGAAGAAATGGCCCACTCGGTGCTATTTTATGCCTCATCCCTAAGCTCACATACCACCATGCAAGTGATCACTATAGATGGTGGTGCGACACTTTAGGTTTACTAATAAGCGTTGCTTCGCGACATAAGTGAAGTAACGCGCCTCCCCATACAACAATGATAAAGCAAGTGACTAACGTCCAAATCGACAAAAACAGCGCCGAACCTGTTGGTAGCACAGGAAACTGACCTGCGACTCCATAGTTCATAAGCGTATGGTAGGCGTAGTAAGCAATACATAACAAAAGGCTTAAACTGAAAACCAAAGAAGCTTTCACGCCTCGTAGATCTTCTTTTCGGCGCAGCTTGAGCTGGCGTTTAACATACATATAGGTGCCGCTAAGCACTAAAAAAGATAGTGCAATCCCAAAAATGCACCACAATATTTTTACCCATATACCGGCAAAATTACCAAAATGCAAAGGATCCGCGGTATCAGATAAACGCCAATATACTCCCTGACTAGACGCAGTTTGGCTATATACGACTTCCCCAGTATAAGGATTCATATACACCTTATTTGCTCTGTCCCTTACCAATACGTCACTGGATTGGCCTTCAACATAAAAGTACCCTTCGGAATATCTAATCGCTCTAATTTCCAGATCAGGTCTCGCTTCTCTGACTTTTGCCGCAAGCGCCACAACAGAGAGCTGAGGCTTATCTTGTGGTTGCAATTCCGGTAAGGGGTTCACAGCAAAATCACCAACATCTGTATACGCAGTTTTACCATCAGCCAAGTCCATTCTGACAAACTCAAACAAGTACCACATACTGGTTATCGCAATCACCACTGCTAACCACAAACTCCATACTCCAGCTAATTTGTGTGAGCTTGCGACCTTAGCGCGAGTATCGCCGCTAAGCTTTAGCGTAAAAAACTTTTTCCACCAGCCTCGATACAAATACAAAGCACTAATCGTGGATACGCATAGCGGAATGGCAAATAGCAAAACCAAGTAATAAGACACAATGCTGTCGAACACACCAAAAAAATGCATATGAAAATCTCGGAAAAACCGCTGAATATTCAAAAAGCTCGTTTTCCCTTGTATATTTCCAGTGTATGGATCAACGTAAATATGCTGCCATGGATTATCTGGCAAGCGAACCACAAAATCGTGAGCAAAATACGCTTCTGAACCCGCAAAAGCGATCCCTATTCGTGCGTCTGGATAGGTTTCTTGAACCTTTTCGTAAGCATTCGCTAAACTGACTTGTGGACTACTTTCTGCCGCTCTCACCCTGTTATCGAATAGCCAATCTAATTCGTAAGAAATGGTCGCAAATGCCCCTGTCCAACAGATCACGAACAATAGCAAGCCGAACCAAACACCGCTTAAACTATGCCAACTGAACCATTGTTTTGCTGTCATTCTTTTCTCCTAAAAAGAGCAATTGGCTAAAAAGCCAACTGCTCTCTCCCTGTTTAAAATCGATAGTCGACCGTTAAGCTCGCACTGCGTGGATCGCCTGGAAACAACTGGCTATAACTATAGCCGCCTGTCCAATGTACTTTGTCGAACATATTGTCAATCACCAAAGAGGCCTTCCAACTATCTACCTGATAATACACACCTGCGTTGTAGAGCAGATAACTAGGCAATACTAACCCTGTAGAGGAGGTTGCTCGCTCCCCCACATAGCTCGCCCCGATCCCAAATGCCCAATTATCATCTAACTGGTAACGTGACCATACAGTGGCCATATGTTTAGCAGCGCCCTCTTTGCGTTTGCCAACTTCACTATCATTCAAATCTTTGGTTACTTTCGCTGAGTTATAAGCATAATTGGCAATTACGGAAAGTTGTTCCGTGATTTGACCATTAAGATCGAACTCAAATCCACGCGCTTGCTCGGCACCACGCTGACGATACATATATCGAGCAAAATCGATTCTGGCTGATGCTTCAGCATCATATAGCACGACATTTTCACGCGTTATTTGATAGATAGCTGTGGTTAATTGTAAATCATCGCTAAATAACCGCGCCTTAAAGCCAACCTCATATAATTCGCTATCTTGCGGTTTAAATGGACCACCTTGTTCAGGGTTATTTGAGTATAAAGGAGGAGGCTCAAAACCCTGCATCCAACTCGCATAAATGCTCTGGGTATCTGATAGCTTATACACCGCTCCCAATCGTGGTAGCAGTTGGCTATCTTTCGAGGAACCGCCGCCGGTATTATCTAGATCAAAGCTTTCTTCACGTAAGCTCGCCAGTACCGACCATTGACCAAATACCATACGGTCTTGAATATAGATCCCTTCACTTTGCAGGTTACCACCAAACACAGGTCGCTGAGTTGCATTGTAGCTACCAGTATCTCGGCGCTTGTATTCAGGATTTAGAATATCGAACTGCATCGCGTTGTTGGCAACTCGCTGGCTGGATTCTCTAAACCTATCAATATAGTCATAGCCAATCACCACATTATGTTCGATATCACCGAGGTAAAAGTTGCCATTTAGATAACTGGAAAAGGAGTCTGATTGTGCTTCTGAAGCACGTTCAATGTAGCGTAAATTGACGATAGAGTCTGAATCATCAGCATAATTTCCAATGCCATGCTCGACTAAGTCTTGATCACTATTCTGATGCATGTACTGCACAGCTAACCACCAAGCATCGCTAAAGCGATAGTCAACTGCCAAGCTGCTGATCAAGCTTTCTGTATCTAGCTTATCCCCTGGCTGTGTTGCTGAAACTTCAATCGGTATCGTGCCCAAACGCTGATTGCCACGGATATTCGGCTGCCCTCGTTCTAAGATCCCTTCACTGTCTGAATACACCAGTTCGAGATTAAGCTTAAGCGTGTCACTGGGAATAAAAGTGACACTAGGTGACACTAACAAACTTTTATTAAACGCTTGATTTCTAAAAGATTCAGAGTCTTCATAACCCACATTGAGTCGATACAGAACTGACTCCGATGGATTGATTGCACCTGTGGTATCCAGTGCAACATACTGCTCTTGGTAACTACCGACCCGAGCACTCAATTCATGACGACTAGTCGCTAAAGGCTTTTTGGTTACGGTATTGATTACTCCACCAGGGCTGGCGTCACCAAAAATAGCTGAGGCTGGGCCTTTAACCACCTCCACTCGCTCAACATGCGCAATGGCGGTTTGTGACCAAAAATCATTATAAGTTCGCATACCATTGAGGCGGCGATCATCTTGGCTGCGAAAACCTCGAATGGTGATGTCGTTATACACCGAAAATTCGCTCGCTCCACTAACAAAAGGTGTCACGTCGTTAAGCCGCATCAATCCTTGTTGCTTGATTAGTTCTTTTGTCACAGCACTAATTGACTGCGGCAGGTCTAAAATATCAGCTGCCGTTTTTGTTGCTGAATACGTGTAGGTGGCAAAGTTTTTTTCCGAGTCCCGTCCCAACACTTCAATCACTTCAATGTCTTCATTTGTCATTGATTGTTCAGCAGACCAAGCTGGTGCTGTGATACAACTGACAAGTATAAGCACTCGCTTACATACAAATTGCATGGTAATAATCTCCCTTTTACATTAACCTCGGGTTAATTACCTACAATAGTAACGAAAACAGTTATCATTTACAATTTGATTTTATTCAACGCTTATTATTTTTTGTACAGTTTCAATAACACTGGGATGTGAGATAATCTGCATATGATCGGCATCAACATAGTCCGAGTGTTGAATATTCAGGCGCTGACAAAATCGTTTTGCAACTCCCACATCACGCTCGTTACTCCACACAGTATAATAGTTAACACCATCACCTTGCCGATAGTTAAGAGCATGACGACCAGCACAGCGCAATAAATAAGTCTGCTCTAAGGTTTGCACTATCTCGGAGGTAGGCATAGCTGCAACACTTTCTTCAAGCACATTAATATGTTCGAGAAGAAAGCGCGTGATATCGTCAGCTCTTTCAGTCGCCGAAGCTCCATCAGACCAAGAAAACTGAGCTACCGCTTGATAAAACTCAGCTTCAGAGTTTGGAGCTGCAATACTCTCTGAGAGTCTTGTTAAAATATAATCACGCCAACTTTCTAGCTGGGTATTGGTTGATTCGAACGGGTCCCAACTATCAATTAAAAACACACTGTCTATGCGTGTATTTCTCCCCTCCAGCGCTTCAACCAACTGCAATGCTATCGCCCCCCCCAAAGACCACCCAAGTACATAAACATTTTGATACTGCCTAAGGTCTCCGAGCTGTTCCGCATAGCGATGCGCCAAAGTACTAAAGTCATCCTGTTGTGATAACTCAAGATCAGGGGTAATACCAATACAGCGAATATATTCAGGCAACGCCATCGCAAGGGGTCTGTATGACATAGTAAAACCACGGCCATCATGAAGACATATCAGCAAATCGCTATATGACTTCGATGATGCAGATTCAGGTAAAATGTCAAAAACATTAAATTGTTTAGAAAGTGCAATTTGCTGAGCCAAATCACGTAAGTTATCTGCTTGCCAAATAGCTTGTGCGAGTAAGGGCTCTGGTCGAGCTAATTTTTGCCATTGATGCACCATACGTAACGCATGAATGGAGTTACCACCCAACGCAAAGAAGTTATCTTCTCGATATACTTGGTTAACCTGCAGCACCTGCTGCCATACTCTAGCCAGCGCTTGCTCAAGATGACCTTGAGGTTGCGTACCCTGACGGCTTTCCTGCAACGGTTTGGGTAGTGCTTTTCTATCCACCTTGCCACTGTGATTAAGCGGTAACGCTTCTAACAAGATGATTTGTTCTGGCACCATATAACTGGGTAACAAATCACTGACAGCTGCTGTTATTTGGCCGCGACTTAACGTCTGCGTGCAAACATAAGCAACAAGCCGTTTATTATCCTCATCACCATGCGCTACCACTACCGCTTGATTGACTCCTTCCACCCTTAACAACTGGCTTTCAATTTCCCCCGTTTCTATACGGTGCCCACGGATCTTCACTTGATGATCTGTCCGCCCAAGAAAGCGCAGTTCGTTGCGTTCGTTACGCTCAACCAAATCTCCCGTGCGATAGAGTCGCTCGCCTACACTGGAAAAAGGATTCGCAACAAATCGCTGTGCCGTCAACGCGGGTTGATCCATGTAACCTCGCGCTAACCCAGCACCACCGATGTAAAGCTCTCCAGCAACCCCCGTTGGGCATACGTTAAGGTAGCTATCTAAAACATATAACTGTGTATTACGAATTGGGAAGCCAAGGTGAATACTATCCTGTACCCGATGGCATGAAGACCACACCGTGGTTTCAGTCGGGCCATACATGTTATAAAGCGCAACCTGCTTGGCTTTTAATGCTTGAGCCAACACTGGAGGTAATGCCTCTCCACCGCATAACCCAACGACAGGATGTGAAAGCAGTGATTTAGCCAGTAGCCCCTGCCATCCCGCAGGAGTGGCTTGAATATGACTAACTCCCTCTAAGTCACCTTCTTTCAAACTGAATACCGAATCTGCAATCCTAACTTGTGCACCGCAAACCAATGGCAGATATAACTCTAAGCCCGAAATATCAAAACCAAGTGCAGTTAGAGCCAACCATTTTGAATCTTGCGTGAGCGAAAACTGGGACTTCATTGCTAAGATAAAATTCACCAGATTGTCGTGGGTAATTGCGACCCCTTTCGGTTGCCCTGTGGAGCCTGAGGTATATAAAATATAAGCAAGCTGCTGAGCACAAACTCGCAGTGATGCCTTATGGTCTTGATACCGTGTTCGGTTCACTTTTGCAATCGACCAAACCGGTAATCCACTTGGATTAAATATATCTTCCAAGTTAGTCACGATAGCCCTTGCAGCACTTGATGCAAAGATTAATTGCTGCCGCTGATGGGGCATATTGGGATCAACGGGGACATAGACCACACCTGCCTGCATACATCCGAGCAGTGCTACAACCATATCTATCTGGCGCGAAACGACCACCGCCACTCTATCCTCGGATTGCACGCCTTGTTCGATAAGAAAGTTTGCAAAATTCTCACTGAGTTGCAGTAGTGCTTTGTAATTCAGCTTATCACCGCTGTCATCTTGCAATGCAACTGCAGCCAGAGGGAGCTGCTGCTGTTTAATCAATTCGACGACTGTAGTGACTTCGTTAGTTTGTCGTGATGCACACAAGGTAGGATCTGGTTGATAGACAGTTATGTCATTAATAGCTGCTTCAGGCTTGCTGATCAATGCATCCAGTAAGTTCAGGTAACAGGTTAAGAGCTGATCTAATAAAGCCGCGCGATACATAGCACCATCAGCTTCGAAGTAAAGCTCGATAGTCCCATCTTGCACGCTCACGTCCAATGATAATTCAAACTTAGCAACCTGACTTTCAACATTCATCGGGCGTAGTGCCAGCGCCATGTTATTGCTTGGAACAGTGTCGCTTTGTAAATAATTAAACAGAACTTGAAAGTGCGGATGCCTATCCGCTAATACAGGCCAATCTAATTGCTCGGCAAGCCACTCAAACGGAACTTGATCTTCGTTTATCAGTCTTAGGGTATGGCGCTGGTTTTGGTTGACGGCATCTATGAATGTCACTCCCGCACGCACTTCATTTTTATAGAGCTGCGTATTCATAAAACAACCCACTACATCAGCCAGTTCAGGCAGGTTTCGAGCAGCAGTTGGCGAGCCAATCAAAAAGTCTTGTGTGCTGCTAAACCGGCTTAATGTTGCTTGTAATAAAGTCATAAAAACGGCCGCTGAAGTACAGCCATGACGCTGACACAGAGCATTAACTTGCCGGGCTTGCTGCTCAGATAGCCGATGACTGAGCATTACTGGAAAAGAGGAAAGCGTTGTCGTTGACTCCTTGCTCGGCAAGGTGATCGGCTGAGGCTGCTGTTTAATGTACTCCCGCCAATAAGTCAGCGTTTCTTTGCCACTGTCATGAGCAAGATATTCACTTTGCCACGTTGCATAATCTAAGTAGCGGCAACTTGGTTTGACCAATGCTTGCCCTTGATATGCAGCTAATAAATCTTTTAATATCAGTGTTTTTGACCAAGCATCACTGACAATATGATGATTCCGTAATAATAAATACCCACCTTCCGCCGTATTCACCCAAGCGGCTTTTAAAAGTGGTACCTGACTTAAATTAAACGGTACATCACACCATGACTTCACAGCAGCTTGCTCAAGAAGTGATTGGCTATCTAATATCGAGTCTATGTCAATAATAGTGAGCGGTACCTTACATGCTGAGGCGACGACCTGAGTTGCTGTGCCATCGAACTGATAATAAGTACGAAAGATCTCATGACACTCGACTAGTGCGTCTAATGCTGATTGCAGCCGAGTAAGATCCAATGAAGTAGGCGCATGATATGTACGTAATACGTCGTAGGCATTACTTTGTGGATCTATTTGCTGGAGCAGCCATAAGCGTTTTTGTTGCAATGAAAGTACACCCGAAACACTCTCTGTTGCAACAACCCCTGTCACTTCATCCTCTACCTCAGGCTCACTCCATAACTGCGCCAACAGGTCCAAATCAAGTCCATCTACCAATTCATCCGCTAACTCATTATTTGACATACACATACTCATAAAAATAAAAGTGGGAGCCGCTGGCTCCCACTTCATAGTCTAAAGATCATCGAAAGCTACGCCTTCACTTTGATATCTATGTGGCTTTCAGACCCATTTTTTCACGCAATGCCGCCTGCTGCTCAGGGGTCAGCGTTGCCAGTTTGATTTGCGTCAATGCTAATTTCTCCAATCTAGACGGATCGCCACTTAAGTTATTTAGTGCTTGCGCTAAAGATTGAATACTTGGATTGTCAAAGACCACACCTGGCTCAATGTTGAGCAATAGTAACTTCTTTATCCGCGTCGCAAATTTGATGGCTGATAGTGAATGACCACCTAAATCAAAGAAGCTCGCATCACAACTTACTCGTTCCACTTCTAAAATCTTCGCCAGTGTTGACGCCAGCAAGGTTTCCAACTGACTATTCGGGGCTACATAGGTAGACAATGTCAGGTCGGCAATCTTAGGTAGACCTTGACGGTCCACTTTACCATTAGCCAGTAAAGGCAGCTCAGCTATGCTGACAAAGAATGCCGGTACCATTGCATCAGGCAACACTTCACGTAGTTGCGTTTGCAGCGCTAAATTGTCTTGCCCTGTAAGTAGCTCAGCCGGAGTAGTTTGTTTATCCAAATACTGAGTAAGGAAGGCAACCAACACAGCCTCGTTGCCATAATGCTGTACAGCGACAAAGCAATCGATACTTTCCAAATGCTGAGAAATTGACTGTGCCACCTCGTTAGGCTCCACCCTGAACCCACGGATCTGAACTTGGTCGTCTTTGCGACCGGATAAGCTAATGGATCCATCCGGTAGATAACGAGCGAGGTCCCCGGTTCGATAAAGTCGCTCAGCCCATTGGCTGTTATTTACAAACACATCATCGGATCCCACGTTGATGTAGCCGGGAGACAATTGCTGACCAGCGATACAAAGTTCACCCTGCTCACCAGTAGCACACAGTGCATCTTGGGAGTCTAAGATAAAAATTTGAGTGCCAGAGAAAACATGACTTAATCTAGGTACCGCAGCATCAAAGCGCGCATTATTTTCGTATTGGTGTGACATTACACCGACCGTCGTTTCAGTTGGGCCGTAATGATTAAATACCTGTGCCTGTGGGGCAAGTTTATGCACTTTTTGGATCAACGCAGGTTTTGCCGCTTCCCCCCCCAGGATCAATTTACTTGGCAGACGCGCCGGTACGACTTCTAGTAACGCTTGCAAGTGAGAAGGTACTATTTTTACGCAATCAACGTCTTGCTCTGCCACAAAGCGACCAAATGCCTCACCATCAAGCATTTCTTGCTCATTCGCTACAACTAAACTTGCACCGTTGTAAAACGCATTAAACAATGTTGTATTGCCAATATCAGCCGCTACGGTCGACGTTAAGCCAAAGCGTTGATTCTCTTGTAAGCCTAAAGCATGGGATGAGGCCGCACAGTACTGCGCCAGTTGTCGATGTGCAATCGCCACGCCTTTTGGTACCCCCGTCGAACCCGACGTAAATAGCACATAGGCGGTGTCATCCAAGCTTATTTCAGGTAAGACACCCGCATCAAGCTCAAGTTGTTGTGCATCAAGTAGTAACTGCTCAATATTTTGCTCATTAATATGAAGTGTGGCACTAGCAGCTTCCAGTACACGCTGCTTACGCGCTTCTGGCCAACTCGGGTCGATAGGGCAATATGCTGCACCAGCTCGCATCACGGCCAACAGCGTAACAACCTGCTGCCAACCTCTAGGCAGTGATAACAGCACAATATCACCCTGCTTTATAGCTTGAGCTTGTAATGATTGAGCCAATTTATTAACTAAAGTCACTAGCTGGTTATAGCTCAGAGCATGCGCGCCATCGACCAAAGCCACATGCTCACTTTTAGCATCAGCAAAATAGTCGAGCTGTTCAAAGATATGAGAGGCTGTTACCCCTTTATCGGCATTCAATTCAACAAAACGCTGCTGCTCCAATGGCGTAACTAATGAAATTTCACTCACTGGATTCGCCAACTTTTGCGGTGCCTGAGCGAGCAAATACACAAATTGCTCCAGTAACAAGGTAGCAGCTTGATGAGAATACGCAGCACTATTAAATTGCAACCTAACGCGGTCATCAGCAATGGTTAAACTCAACTCAGCATTATCAGCCGTCACAGCTGTGGCTTCAACGCTCGCAAGTGTAGAAGCGAATTGAGTCATCACGCTACTTGTTGCTAAGCCCTCAGGGCTTTCAAAACATTCAGCCCACTCATTATGTTGTTCTAGCGTAAAAGCAAACTGGCCTATCCATTCCTTCAGTACTTGCATCGCAGCCGCAGGTACTTGAACGGGTAGTGCTTGGGTATAAACCCCGAGCGCACCAGCTAGGTCTTCACTCATTCTGCGAGGATCATAGCCAATACTAGTGACAAAACTTTGCCCCGAGATACGTGCTAATAACAACCACCAGAGTGACAAATAAACACTTTCGGCTTCGACTTCTAACTGTTGTGCCAGCGCTGCAATGCCGTCAGTAACCGCTGGTGATAAGTCATAATCAATGCATTGCAAGCTCTGTAACGTACCTTGCTCAGGGGCTTTGTGATAAGGCAACGCGAAGTGATCCTTTGCCGTGCTAAGTTGACTAATATATTGCTGCCAATAAGCTTTCCCCTGAAGTGACTCTTCACTGCTGGTCAGCTCTTCAAGCCAAGCGAGGAAATCTGGGTATTGAACACTCTCCTCATGTTCAACGCTCGGCGCTAGCAATCGCTGCGCAATGTATTCAGTACTCGCAAGATCAACACATAGCGCATGCGTGCGCACCAAAAGGTAAGCCTTGTCTTGATGGGCGACTCTTATTACTTGTAGATTCTGACCCGATGCAGGGTTTAACGACAGCGGATATAAACTAGCTAATGTTGCTAAGTTGATGCTGGTGCTTGATTCTAGCGTCACTGACTCAACCACTGGTTTGGCGACCTCTTGAGGTAACTGCCTTAACCCACGAAAGCCTGGAACTTCAGCAAATGCAAAACTTAGTACAATATTGCCATCGATTATTTCGTTTAACCTTACCTGTAGCTGCTCAGCGCTATACTGAGGATCCAGCCGTGAAAGCGTACTATTAAAAGCCAGTGGCTCTAATGAATTACCTTGGTTTTGCTGCTGTGTACTCAGTGAAATACCTTGTGGATAAGCAGAAATATATTCTTGGATCATAAGATACACTACCTTTTACTGTACATTATTTGCGTGTTGTAACTCTTGTTGCGTATAGATGTCCCCCATCGCAACAACGATTTTTCGTGGACCCTCGAATGGGTCTCTTGCGTGTGCAGCAAGCATATTATCTAGCATCACGACATCGCCTTGCTGCCAGTCAAAGCGAACGGCACAGGCTTCGTATGCGGCACCAATGATCGCCATCTCTTCCTCACTAATCGCGCTTCCATCACCAAAATAGACATGCCTAGGTAATCTCTGCTCACCGACCAGTTCAATAAGACTTTCTTTAACCTCAGGCTCCAAACAGGCGATATGATGCAATTGAACCTGGTTAAAAAACGACCTTTCTTTGGTAAGCGGATGGACGATTACCCCATGGGTTTTAGTTTTGGTTTGTAAGCCATCGTTTTCTAACCAGCTGTATTCAATACCTGCTGCGCGGAGTCGCTCTTCCACCTCAGCTTTGCTATCGGTCTTATAAAAATGCTGCCAACTTACATCCACACTTTTGTGGAAATTGCGAAGATAAAGCAGGCCTTTTTCTTCAATTTTCTTAACCAACTCACTTGGCAACACAGATAACATGCGACGACAATCGACAATCGGGGTTGTACCACCAACAGGAGAAGGTAGTTCACAAAAAAACCACTGTTTACGAGGCCACTGCTCTAAGTGAGAGCTCTCGTTGTGATAAAGGATCATTTTGTTTTCAGGGTAGGGAGTCGATTTATACGTCTTCTTGCCGCCCTCTTTTTTAGGCAGATCACCATAATTACCATAAAGCCCAGGTTGGATCGCACTGGCAAATTGCTCAAAGTCCTGCGGTGTTTTTAGACCAAAACCACGGAAGACCAACCCTGCATATTTCAGCAAGTTAGTTTCTATAAAATCTCGATTTGCTTCAGCCCAAATGTACGGGTCTAAATCTTTACTGGTTGGTTGGATCACCGCAGGAAACCCTTCAGCTCCTGGGAAAAATGTCGTAGAAGTTGCAGCCTGAGTAGCGCTAGCTGCGGGTTTTACCCCTTTTTTAAGTGATGAAAATTTACCTTTTCGCACAGTGGACGTCATCGTTTTCTCCTGTCATAGACTCATACCAATCCGCGGTAATGAACTATCGGACCTCCAATAGAACATCGCCCTGCTACCTTGAGTTGGTCTGCTTAGCGATATGACGTAAGACAAATTATTTTCTTTACTACAAAGTAGAAGATTTACTTGATTTGAATCAAAAATGAGGTGCATCTCGCACCTCATTTTTATACAGATAGTTAAACCGGTTATGATCTGGAGCTCGCTACTTCTTTAACTTTGCAAACTTCGTTGATTTAAACTTATTCTGACTCGCTTGTTTGCTAATTTGCGGTCTGAACGTCGCTAAACTTAGTGCGGGCTGTTGCACTAGCTGCCCAAGCAACGCTAGCCATCTATCCAGTGCAACTTGCATTTTATCTCGTCGGTATAGTCCGCTCTTGTAATAACAACGACCTTGATACGCGCTCTTTTGAGCATCAATAAAGATTGCTGAGTCAAACTTGCTCGATGTATCTGTAGAGGAGAGCCCTTCCATATTGAGCCCTTCAATTGGCCAATCCGGCTTTGGCGTATTTTGCATTACAAAAAGCTGTTGGAATAATGGCGACAACCCCGCAGTTCTTTGTACACCTACCTCATTAATCACGCCGTCTAAGGTAAACAACTGATTGCTTTGTACATCGAGTAAGGTGTGTTGAACATGCGCACACAGCTCAGCAAAGCCCATAGCGCCAGTAAGGCGGATACGCAATGGAAGTACCCTAATAAAATATCCGATCAAAGGTTCTAGGTCGGCATGTTCTCGTCCCGACAGATCAGTGCCTAGCACTAAATCTTGCTGCCCAGTTATTTCATATAACCATGCAGCATAACTTGCCAGCAGTACACTAAAGACAGAACACTGCTGATGTTGCGCTAACTGCTCGATGGCTTGGCGCACCTCGGCCACGATGGTAAAGTCGATAACTTCACCTTTTGTATCACTATTTTCAGGACGCGGTGAATGCAGAGGGATCAGGGTTTGCATAGGTGCATCAGCCAATTGAGTTCGCCAATACTGAGCAACCTCGCGCGCCTCATCACTTGCCAAGCGCAGCTGCTGCCACTTAGCATAATCACTATATTGAACTTGCAGCGCAGGTAAAACGACTTCGCGTTTCTCAACCTGTGCCAAATAAAACTCACCAACCTGCTGCACCAGGTTGCCCATAGACCACCCGTCACTGACGATATGATGCATGTTAATAGTTAACTGATAGTGTTTATCCGCAATTTCGACCAGCAACACGCGTAGTAAAACATCTTGTGCTAAATCAAACGGTGTGCGCTCGAAGTGCTGACGCAACTCGGTCGCCTCTTGCTTATTGTGCTCTAAGCTATCAGTCAGTTTCACGAACTGCCAATTCAGTTCATTTTCCTCACTGTAAAGCGCAACCACATCGCCTTCTTGCTCCATGAAGCGATAACTGAACGTACGATGCCATGCCAGTAACTGAGTAAATGCTTGCTGCAGGCTTACCACATCAAGCTCACCAAAGAGATTCACACTCGTAGTGATGTTATAAGCCGCTTTATCTTTTTCTTCACTTAATTTGTCCGTGATCCAGAGACTGCGCTGCTCCGCCGATACGGGCACTTGCTGCTCGAAAGGCAGTGCTTGTAGTACAATCGCTTCAGCCTCCCTATTCGCTTGATGCTGCTCAGCAACATATTGTGCCAACGCAGTAAATTCACTGCGTTCAAAGATTTCCCTGACCCCTAGATTCAATTCAAATGTTTGATTGATTTGCGAGGTCAACCTCATCGCTAGAATAGAATCCCCACCCGCATGGAAAAACTGGCTATGGGATGATGCTTCAACGCCTAATAACGCCTGCCAAATTACCGCCAGTTGCTTTTCGTGAGTGTTCATTGCATGGCTTTCAATCTGGCTTACTTGCCGTGAGGGCTGAGGTAACGCTTTTACATCTATTTTTCCGTTTATAGTCAACGGAAATTGGGCCAATGCAAACCAATGAGCCGGTTGCATATAATCAGGTAACCTCTGCTGAGCTTGTGTTTGCAGCGCATTAAGATCCAGATCTTCTCCTATCACATAAGCAACTAGCTGTGTTTCTTGCAGACGGACCAGTGCACTATTTACGCTAGGCATTGTCATGATTTGCTTTTCGATTTCAGCCAATTCAATGCGATAACCGCGTACTTTAACTTGTTGATCCGCGCGCCCGTGATAAACAAGTTCGCCTTGCTTGCCCCAACGCACCAGATCACCTGTACGATATAAGCGCTCGCCTTTATCGCTAAATGGGTTAGCAATAAAGCGCTCTGCGGTTAAATCCGCTCTAGCAAAATAACCTTGTGCCAACGTACCTGCAATATACAACTCACCAATTCCACCTTGCGGCGTAAGGTTAAGCTCTTCGCTCAACACGTAGGCATGACGCTCGCCAACAACTGAACCAATCGGCACATAAACGCTATCGAGCAATGAAGCATTATTGTCTTGCCAAATGGTCGGCGTGATCACTGTTTCTGTTGGCCCATAAGCATTGATAAATTGTGTGTGAGGTGCACGCTGACGCCATTGAAGTAGCTCTTGCACAGGCCAAGCCTCGCCACCTACAATGCACAAGCGAACAGCATCAAGATGCGGCAAGTGCTGTAAATAGGCGCGCGGTAAGTCGACGATATTGATCTGCTTGGCTGTGATGAGTTCGCTACACTGCTCCGGTAATAGCGTTTTACCATTCACCATCGTGAGTTGGGCACCCATTAACAACGGCACAAAAACCTGCTCAAGCCCAGCATCAAAGCCCAATGAAGCAAATGCTAAAGCATGATCGGCGGCCTTGTATTGATAAGCATCGGCTATTGCCAAACAATGGCTCAATAGTGCTGCTCGTGTGACCGCAACCCCTTTTGGTTTGCCAGTAGAGCCAGAGGTAAACACCAGATATGCCAATTGCTGTGGATACTGTATAGATACTTCTCGCTTAGCGTGGCTCGCTAAGTTTATGATACTGCTGAGAGAAATTTGCTCAACAGCACAGTGCTCAAGCCCTTTCCCTTGATATAGCACCAATCGCGGTTCACTCACTGCAAGGATATCATGCAGACGGGAATCTGGAGAGTCGGAATCAAGAGGGACGTATATTGCACCAAGCTGCCAAATGGCTAAGATACTTGCGAGCGTATCGAGTCCTGTCCTCATCAATAATGCAACACGATCTTCACGGCGGATCCCTTGGCGTTGGAGACCACCGGCTATCTTTTCGCTATGTACCAACAGAGCCTGATAACTTAGTGACTGGTCTTCAAAGTGGATCCGTGCACTATGCTGATGCAGCTCAGCTTGCTGGTATAAGCATTCCATAATATCGACTTTTTGTGTTTCCTGCCTGCTTCGGGGATCACCAAGTTCAAGTAATGCCTTTTCCTGCTCCGTACTCAATGCGGTTATATTGCCAAGAGGCTGCATCACCCCTTGCGCCAGCTGCGAAATAATAAGTACAAAGCGCTCAAGTAAGTGCTTTGCCTCAACCTTATTTAATGCTGCGAGTTGGTAGTGGAAAGCAATGTCGATGGTCTCTTGCTGTGAAATCGATACCGTCAGTGGGTAATCCGTCTCTTCGCGGCTAGCCACAAGCTCGAATTGCGTGGATTCCTTATCAGCTTGCTGAAGTGCCTCCGCTATCGGGTAGTTTTCAAAGACAACCAATGTATCGAATAATCCACTTGGGCAGTCCAATCCACCTTCTCTTGCCCATTTTTGAACATCACTTAAGGGAGTATATTCATGCTCACGTGCAGCCATGCCTTGGCGCTGTAGCTGCTGCAACCACTGCCCTACGGGCAATTCTGGCTCCAACGTTACTATGGTCGGCAACGTATTGATAAACAGACCGAGCATGCTATCACTTTGGGGAAGCTGTGGTGGTCGCCCTGAAGTCACCGAACCAAAACATACGGCATTACGCCCAAGAACGGATTTCAATACCAATGACCATGCGGCTTGGATCAACGTGTTTACCGTGATCTGCTGGTGACGACAAAAAGACAGAAGGCTTTCGGTCTGTGTGGAGTCAATTACCCTACTTGTTTGACCGGCTTGATTTTCTGCTACATGCGATTTTTCCGCTTGATTGAACAGCGAGCAAGGCTCACTCAATCGTTGTAACTGTTGTTGCCAATAACGGCTATTCTGCACTTGGTCTTGTGCTTGTAAAAACGCAATATAACTATCGTACTGACCAGTTACAGCAGTCAGTGCTTGTCCTTGATAAGCACTCAGTAATTCGCCCATCATTCGAGAAGCACTCCAGCCGTCAGTGAATAAATGGTGATTGGTCCAAATAACTCTGTATTGCGTGGCATTGAGCCGAACGATAACTACACGGTTAAAGCCAATGTCTTTCTCTAAATTAAAGCCTGATGCCACTTGCTGCTTTGCCAACTGACCGAGTTCAGCCTGTACATCTCGGCTTTTCATGGACCAGTCAAGTACCGTAATATCAGCCTGGTGTGATGCAACAACATATTGATGTGGCGGCGTGACCTGAGTGAGTAAGCCCGCTCTTAACGCATCATGGCGATCTGTCACTCGTTGCCAAGCAGCGCTAAATGCGTCTATATCTAAACCGGTTACAGCGAACTGCATTTGATTTATGTAAGCACTATTGTCACTGTACAAAGCGTGGAAAAGCATGCCTTCTTGCATCGCTGAAAGAGGATAAACTTTGCTGATTTTCTCAGCATCTAACTGCCGTAATGTGTCGTCCGAGAGTTGTGCTAGTGGCACATCAGACCGACTTAGTTTTGCGGTTGCTGTTTCGCAGTGGCTTACCAACTCCTCCAAGCATTGCTGGAACAATCTCATAAAATCATTCACTGTGCCTGCGCTCAGTCGAGCCTCAACAAAACTTGCGCGGATCTGGAGCTGTCCTCCTAAGACCTGTGCTTGTATCGCCAGCTCACTCGTCACCTTTGCCAAGCCATTATGGCTTGCCCCTGTAGACTCAAGGGCAGGCTGCCATATACCATTACTGGTAAAGTTATTGTCTAACTGACCTAAATAATTAAATTCTATATCCGCAATTTCTGACGAGTGTGCAGGTGTGGCGAGATTGGCATACTTAAGTGCGCCATAGCCAATTCCTTTATTTGGGATCCTACGCAGAGCCTCTTTTGTGCCGGTGATCGTGTCGAGCCAGTTACCGTGGCGTGATAGCTTTAGCGGAAACATAGCGGTAAACCAACCCACCGTGCGACTCAAATCGATCTCTGATTGCCAAGGCTCTCGACCATGTCCTTCCAAGTGAAGTACATATTCATCTTTTCCTAACCAGCGATACACCGCTTCGCTCAGCGCACTTAATAATAAGTCATTAACTTGGGTGCGATATGGCCGACTTGCTTGGGTCAGTAACTGTGTTGTGAGCTCGACAGAACATTGATGTTCTGCGGTTGCTACGTTGGCTTCAACTGCACTTGCGTCTGCATCCTGATATGGGAAAGGCAAAGGAGATGCGGTTTGCATATGCCAAAAATGAGCTTCATCAGCAAACGCTTCAGCATAGTGCTGTAGCGCTTCCGCCCACTTTTTCACACTGCTCGACTTGGCTGGTAGCTGCCAGTCTGGAGAATTTAATAACTGCTCATAGCCAGTTGCTAAATCATCCAACACAATGCGCCAAGACACACCATCAATCACCAAGTGATGAACCACCAGCAAAACACGATAGCTGCCGTCGGCTACTGTCATCACTGCCGCACGCATCAAAGGCCCATCTTGAATATTCAAGCTTGCTTGTATTTCCTCTGCCAGCGGAGTGATCTGTTCACACTCCACCTGATGCATTGTAAAAACCTGCGCCAGCATCGACTCATGATAATCACCAAAAGATTGTTGCCAATCACCTTGACCGTCCTTGCTAAATGTTAGCCTTAGGGCGTCATGATGCTGAATGAGTCGACCTATCACTTGCTGGAGTACACGCCAATCCAACGCTTGCTCCAAGCGTAACATGACCGCTTGGTTGTAGTGATGTGGTGCATGCTCTCGCTGTTCAAAAAAAGCCTGCTGAATAGGCAAAAGTGGCGCCTGCCCTTTAACTTCTTCCACATCGCTCGGATTTGGCTCAGTTAACTGGACGGCAAGCGCCGCTATACCGGCTATGGTTTGCGCTTCAAACACATGTCCAGGTGTTACTTCCCAGCCAGCTTGACGACACAAAGACACCATTTGTAGGCAAATTATCGAGTCGCCACCGAGGGCAAAAAAGTTATCATCTCGGCCAATTTGCTCTAAATTAAATAATTTGCACCAGATTGCAGCGATCACTTGTTCTGCCTCACCAACACAGGCTGTGACTTGTGCTTGCTCTTGGTGCTTGGGTGCAGGTAAAGCTGAACGGTCCACTTTGCCATTGGCGTTCAGCGGCAGACTGTCCATTAATGTAAAGACCGCAGGAACCATGTATTCGGGTAGCGCCGCTCTGGTATCGGCTTGAATGTCTTGTGCCGTTCTATGTGAGCAGAGATAAGCGAGTAACCTAGTTGTTCCTGCATGCTGCTGAGCAACAACAGCCACATCACTTACGCCTGCCATCGCACGTAATTTAAGCTCTACTTCTTCAATTTCGACCCGGAAACCACGGATTTTGACTTGGTTATCGACTCGACCAATAAACTCAAGTTGCGCGTGTTCGTTCCATCTCACCAAATCTCCAGTGCGATATAAACGTTTGCCTGAGTCACTAAATGGGTCGGCCACAAAGCTTGCTGCAGTTTGGCCGGCTCGGCCAAAGTAACCCTGAGCCAGAATATCGCCTCCAATATAGAGTTCACCCGCTTGCCCTTGTGGTACCAAGTTCTGCTCTGCATCTAGTACATAGAGTTTACGCTCCGCAATAGCGGTCCCAACAGGAACAGAGTCGATATGCGCAACATCGAGCTTAGTACAATCAAAGATTGCGGCCTCCACCACAATTTCGGTGGGTCCATAAGTATTGACCAATTTTACGTCAGCCAAGCCTGCTTGTCGCCAAGCGCTGATCGCTTGTTTTGACATGGCTTCGCCACCGGAATGCACCTGTCGTAAAGCCGGTAAGCGCCAATTGTGTTTGGGCATTAAATAACACCAATCTTCAGCTATTTGGCGCCAATAAGCGGCACTTAAGTCCATAACACTGATGCGGTGTTTACTGGCCTGCTCAAATAATTGTTGTGCATCCCACAAGCTATCGTCTCGAATAACCAGTGCGGCGCCAACCACTAAGGTTGGAAAGACCTGCTCAACAAAGGCATCAAAGTTCGCCGTCGCAAACTGTAAAACCACATCTTGTTGCGAAAGATTAATAAAATCAGCTGCCGTAAATATATAACGGCTAAGCGCCCCATGTGCTACCGCCACCCCTTTCGCTTGACCCGTCGAGCCAGAAGTGTAATTAAGATAAGCAATATGCTCAGGATGGACGTCAATAGCTAAGTCTTGTGCAAACCAACCAGATGTATCCGAGCACACTAATGCATCTTCTGCTATCAAAGGAAGCGAAGATAATTGCGATTGCTCGCCCAATATCAAAACACAGCCGCTATCTTCTATCATGTGAGTTAGCTTATCTTCGGGCAGCTTAGCGTCTAGTGGTAAATAGGTCACTCCAGACTTGAAACACGCGAGCAAGCTTGCCACCAAATAAGGCGACCTTGGTAGTGCAATACCCACGACCTCTCCGGCCTGCACACCAACAGTTTGAAGTTGCGAAGCAATATAGTTGGCATGTGCTTCTAACCATTGATAATCAAAGTGATGATCTTGAAAAATCATTGCGGTATTCGTTGGCGTAGCAAGTGCCTGTTGGCGAATTAAGGTGTGGGTTAACTTTTCAACTGGAGCTAAGGTTTTACCCTTACTCGCGTTACTTTCAGGCAAATACGGGCGCTGGTTTTCGTAGGCCACATCAATCCAATTACCAATGGTCTCATTTTCATGCCCGAGTGCTAAGGTAAGCAGCAAACAGAACTCTCGTTGTAATGTCTGTATATATTGGAGATCAAACTGTGCGAGATCGTACTCAATTTCACACGCTATATTGGCCTCGCTAGTTTGCACCGATAGTGCAATGGCAAACTTGCTCTGGGTACTGCCACCCACGACAGGCTCTAGTGAGAAATCAGCGAAGTTGAGTTGTCCCTGTAACTGCGGTTGGCAATCAAACCCCACTTGAAAAAAACTACCTTGATTCTGCTCAGCGCGATGCTCTGGCAACACCGACAACACATATTCAAAGGGTACATCACTGTATTGCATGCAAGTAAGTGCATGTCCTTGTATTCGTTTCACAATATCAAGAAAAGATCGAGCGGCATGGGCCTCACAGCGATAGGCTTGTGTGGTAATAAAGCAGCCAACGATGTCTTGTACTTGCTCTTGCGAGCGACCCGCGTTGGGGACCCCAATAACAAATTGATCATTCCCATGGTGGCGAGATAGCAGTAACTGCCATACCGCCAGCAAGGATGCAAACGGCGTGACCTGATTTCGTTTACAAAAATCATTAAGCTCCACACCTAACGGTGCATTGAGCGTAAATTGCTGACGCGCGCCTTCTGAGCTTAACTTATTAGACGTGATGCGCTGCTGGTGTAATCGCACAGGTTGTCGCGGAGCACTTAAATAATGCTGCCAAAAACCGACAGCAGGATGCGCGTCGGACAGTTCACTGCGCTGCCAATGTGCAAAATCAAGATAGCGTAGTGCAGGTTTAGACAGGGAAAGTCCCTGATAGGCGCGTTTTAAATCGGCCAAAATTAGGTTATTAGACCAACCATCAGAAACTAAGTGATGATAACTTAATGCAAGAATTTGCAACTGATCGGCGCAACTGATGAGTTGAGCTTTGAGTTGCGGCACTTGTGTTAAATCGTTAGGTGTCATTAACCAAGTATTTAATTCTTCGCTCGCCAGATAACTAGCTCTGCATTGTTCACTCTGAACTTGTTCTAACGAAAAAACAGCACTGTCCAGCTCAACTTGTGTTGGCTCACTCCCCTTCGCGATAAATTGCGTTCTAAATACACCGTGATTGGCAATCACTGCTTGTAAAGCCAGCTCTAGTTTGATGGCATCGACTTGACCATGGACTTCAAAGACGACAGGCATAAGATAACTTGTATTCGACGCATCTAATGCTTGCAGCGTCCAAAGCTGTTGCTGTAAATATGATAAGGGTGCGGTATGGCCGGATAGGTGAGGGATCCCTTCGCTGGCATCTTGCTCTAACAGTAAACTCAATATATCGCTATCAATATCCGCTAAAAAATCATCTTGCATATTTACACCATGCCTATCTTCAAAGTTGACACCGCGAGGCGGCCAAAGTATCAGTAAGACGGTATAGCGCTATTGAAATTTACTTTTCATTTTAAAAGCCAAGTCTACTCACTTGGCTTTCATCGTTATCACTCAGTAATCACTTACCGCGATTTAAATTTGGCAAACTTGTTAAGCTTTGGCTTATTGTTTGTAGCAGATGATATTGAACGATAGAGTTCGCTAATCACCGTATTTGGCTTTGCTGTAAGAGATAATAGAAGCTGACTCCATTGCTCTAGCCAAGCCGCCATAGCGGGTTGATCATAAAGTGCTTTTCGATATAACCAAGTACATTCAATTTCGTCGTTAGGGGTAACAAATAACGCATTGGCAAACTTGCTGTACTTAGGCAAATCAATATCGGCGGGGGCAAATAAGGCCCCCTTCACTTGCCAACTTGGCTTTGGCGCATTTTGCATCACAAATAGTTGCTGTAGGATCGGTGCATTAAACTGGTTTCTGGGTGGGTTCACTTGCTTAATTATTTCATCTAAGCTCATCAATTGATGTTCCATCGTCGCAGCTAACGCCTGGTGCACTTCTTTCAGTACTTCTTCCATAGTGGCGGCTGAAGATAGCTGGGTTCTAACAGGGAGCACTTTCACAAAATAACCTATGATAGCTTCCAACTCCGGTACTTCTCTGCCAGCAAGATCAGTTCCGATCACTAAGTCTTGCTGTTTGGTCACACATTGTAAGAACAATAAGTACGCGGTCATCATTACCGAGTTTAGAGAAACATTCTGTGCCTTGGCAAACGTCCTAAGCTGCTCACTTTGCTCAACAGATAACACCAATCGCACTTCTTCTCCCAGATCGCTAGCATGATCAGATAAAGGCTTATGCGCAGGAAATAACGAAAGCGCAGGTGCATCACGTAATGTATTGCGCCAGTAGCTTTGTTGCTTTGTCGCTTCTTCACTTAGTAAACGCTGCTGTTGCCAATACGCAAAATCAGCATAGTCATAGGGAATTTCCGCCCCCTTCACTTGACCAGTATCACCATAAAATTGACTCAAGGATTCAATAAAAATCGCAATGGACCAACCGTCAGAAATAATATGATGCATATTCACCAGCAAACGTAGATGGTCTGACGCAAGCCAAACGGCCTTAACTTTAATAAGGGGAAGTGCTGCAAGGTCGAATTGGTGCGCTGACAGTTGTCGCTGTTGTTCTGCGAGCGCATGCGTTTTTGCACTCTCAGTCAATGCAATTAAATCCTGTTGTTCAATCACAATTTGATTATGAGCAACAGTCACTAGTCTAATTTCACCTTCTATTTCTTCAAACCGCGTCCGCAGCGCAGATTGTTGCTCAACCAACTTATCTAACGCGTATTGTAATTTGTCTATATCCAAGTTACCGCGTAAATCAACTCCACCAAACATGTTGTAACTCATGGCTTGGCCCTTATTTGCCGCAAGCTGATGCGCAACCCACAAACTTCTTTGCCCCGGTGATGCCACTACAGGGAGATCCTTAGGCCTTTTCTCAAACGCTGTAATAGTACCTTGTTCAAGTTCAACCGCCTCTGCAAACTGCGACAGTACAGGACTAAGCAACAGCGTTTTAAGCGCTATGCTGTAGCCAAGCGCTTGATTAAGCGCAGCGATAAAACGTAGTGCAATAATGGAATCTCCACCTAGTTTAAAAAAGCTATCGTGTCGGCTCACTTGATCAAGACCAAGCTGGGCTTGCCATAACCCAGCAATCAATTGCTCTACTGCTCCTTGTGGTGCAACAAAGTTGATATCAGCTTGAAGATCCACTTTCGGTAATGCCGCTTTATCGACTTTGCCATTTACAGTAAGTGGTAAGCACTCTAAAGCAATAATGGTGGATGGCAACATGTATTGAGGTAGCTGCTTTGCTAATTGAGAAAGTACTTCCTGCTCGTTAATTTTACTGGCCACAACGTACCCGATAATGCGTGAGGAGTTTACGCTTTCATCAACTATTACGGTTGCTTCATCGATGTTTTGCAACGCGCAAAGCTGCGCTTCTATTTCCGCAAGCTCTATACGATAACCGCGAATTTTAACCTGACTGTCACTGCGCCCAAGATACAGCAAAGTCCCATCCGCTTCGTAGCGCACGATATCTCCTGTGCGATATAAACGGCTGCCATCATCGCTAAATGGGTTCGCAATAAAGCGTTCAGCGGTCAAATCAGCACGTCCAACATAACCTTGAGCAAGCCCTGCTCCGGCAATGTAAAGCTCACCAACCGCGTTGGCAGGACAATGATTTAAGTATTCGTCCAGCACAAAGAGCTCGGTATTGTTTAGCGCATTGGAGATAGGCTGAACGGTATAGTCGGTACACGACTTTGGCGTCACTGTATATGCGGAGCACCCTACCACCGTTTCTGTCGGACCATACTCATTAATGAATCGGCTATTGATTAGCTGTCGGCGAAGCTTACTCACAGTACCAGACATCAACTTATCACCACCTATAACAAAACAATGATGGCACGACGAAACGATGTCACGGCCAAGGCTTAATAGACCATCAAGGTGTGCAGGTGTGAGTTTAAATAAGGTATCTTCAGTTGCTTGTTGAATACTATCCGCAACATGATTTAGCAATGCGTCATCTTGATTTATCATCTGCACGCTTTTACCCGCGTAGATAGGCACCAGTAAGCTCGTGATCGTTGCATCAAAAGACAAGGTCGAGCTCACTACCGCACGCTGACAGTCATGCATATAACGCGAGCTTGCGTCCGCTAAGTAGTTATTTAATCCCGCTAAGGTGACAGCTACTCCTTTTGGTAATCCCGTAGAACCCGATGTATAGAGCACGTAAGCAAGTTGTTTACCATGACGTGATGACAACACCGTACCTGTGAGCGATTTAGTCATTAGTTGCCGATAACTCACTTGCTCACAGCTTATCTCTGGTATGGCTTCAACGTCGCTCACCACCAGTGCAAGTTGACTATTCTCAACAAGATACTGCTGTCGTGATATAGGCAATGAAGCATCAATGGGGACGTACGCCATTCCTGCTTTTAAGATACCAAAAATACACACTAATGATGCGATATCACGAGACATTCTCAGCCCAATTAAGCTTTGTGGCTTGAGGCCTTGCGCTTGCAGTATTGCAGCAACTTTATCACTATGTTGTACCAGTTCTTTGTAGGTGAGTGCCCCAGATGCACCTGAAACCGCTATCGCTTCTGGCTGCCGATGGCCAAATCGCTGTAGCTGAATAAGCAAATCATCTGGCGCTTGAACACGCGGACCACTTGGCAATCGACTCACAACATCACCTTGCCATAAACTTGCCTGTGTCACGGGCACCGCAGCTAATGCACTAAGGTGAGTAAGCGCAGACAAAAATGCAGTTTGCAATTGCGCGATAAAACCCGCTTGATATAGCTCCTTAGCGTAATAAAAGTGGCACTGAACGCCTTCATCTTGAATATCAATAATGTCTAAGTGCAAATCAAACGGCATAGTAAAGCGATGCGCTTGAGTATGGGTTAACGCAATATTATTTAGCTTTTTGGCACTTTGTTTATCACGACGTAAATAGTTAAACATCACCTGAAAGAGCGGATGTGTGCCATTGACTCGCTCAACGGCTAGCGCGTCGATAAGCTGTTCAAATGGTAAATCTTGATTAGATTGCGCGAAGTGATGATGATCTTTTGCTTGCGCTATCAGTGTCGCAAAGCTATCGCTATCTTCAATTTGTAGGGCACTGACTTGAGTATTGACAAAAAACCCGATCACACCCAAAGTTTCGGCTAAATGTCGGTTTGCAACGGGCACGCCGACTAACACATCCTGTTGACCACTATAACGTTGTAATGTCATTTGGAAGACTGTAAGCATCACAAGATAAGGCGTCGTACCAAAGCGCTCTGCTGCTGCGCTAACCGTCTCAGCCACGCTTTCTGATAAAGTAATACTATGCGTCGCCATTGTATAGGTGTCTAATCGCCTTGCTGACTCCGTTGCCGGTAAGGTGATTGCTTCTATCCCCTTCGGTAGCCGTGCTACCCAGTTATGTTTTTGCTGTTCGAGCTTCGCGCTATTTTCTTGCTTGGATTGCCACAAAGCATAGTCAATATAGTCGACTTTTTTCTCAGTAGACGGCTCCTTGTTAAGGGCAATCAATTGATACACATCTATAAACTCATCAAACAAGATTTGCATTGAAGTACCGTCGGTAATGATATGGTGCATTACAATTAACAGTTCGCAACGCCTATCTTGTGTGCTCAATACCACACGTAGTAACGGGTCCGACAACAAGTCGAATGGCCGCATTGCTTGCGTATGCGCCTCAGTGATCAAGTCTTGGCTTGATTGCGCTTGCGACAGCGCAACAAATTCAAACGTCAGTTGAGGGTTTTGCTGCTGAAAAACACCTTCAAGCGTTTCTGTAAATTGGATTTGTAATGCACCATGGCGAGCCTGCAGTACCAAAAAGCTCTGCTTCACCAACTCAGCATCTAACTGTCCATCGAAATACAAAGAGCCCGCCAAATTATAAGCTTTATCTTCTGGTGCTATTTTCCAGGCATACCAAAGCCTTTGCTGTGCGGCTGTTAACGGTGCTTTAGCCTGCAATTCAGTGCGGCTCAGTAAACTCATTTGAGTTGTATTTGCCCTTTGTTTTATCAAGTCATTTAGCTGTTGGGCTGATGTCGAGTGTAGCCTAGCTTTTCGTTGGCGTTTTCTCGTTGGTGCTTCCACTTTCGGTCTCCAATTTAGGACAATGCAACTGCCACTTTTACTTGGCAAGTAGACGAGTGAAAAAATGAAAAAAACAGTCGCAAATAAAAATGATTCCTTTTACTAAATTTTTGTTTCCACTTTTCGTCCTTGGGGAAGCGCACTCAGTGCGCTCAATTATTGCCAAAATAACAAAATCAGGAATGGAAAAACCCATGCGAAGCAAAGCTCATCAATCAACAGCATTAACGCTCATGCTGTCACTGGTATACTTCTCTCCAAACGCTCAGGCCAACACTGAAAAAAACAGTAACAACATTGAGCGGATCGATGTTGTGGGCCAGCCCATTAAACGTAATTCAGGCCCCACTGGCCTAGATCTTAGTATCAAGGAAACACCTCAGTCTGTTACTGTGCTAAGTCACCAGTACATGGATGACTTTGAACTAGACGATTTGGAAGATGTGCTGGTTCAAACAACGGGTATCTCTCGTTATAAGTTTGGAGCCGGTGACAATACCGAGTTTACTTCTCGCGGCTATCTAATTAATGCACTTGTTAAAGACGGCCTACCGACTTCTATCGCAGGTCCCCAGGAAAGTCGTCTTGATACCATAGTCTATGATCGCGTTGAAGTACTCAGAGGTGCAGCTGGCTTAATGGCGGGAGCAGGACAACCCTCAGCGACATTAAATGTTATTACCAAACAACCGGATCGCGATGGCTTTGTTGAAGTGGGTGCGGAATTTGGTTCTTGGAATAAAGTTCGCACACACGTTGATGCCACAGGTGCTCTTAGCGATGATAAAGCGCTCGCAGGCCGTATTATTCTCGCGTATGAAGACAAAGATAGTTACGTAGACAAAGAGAACAGCAATAAAATCGTTGCTTACACTCAGCTGCACCATTACTTTTCTGAAGATACCGAAGCGTCATTTACCGTGCACTATCAAGATAATGAGCTAAAACTATCACCATGGGGACTGCCAATTTTTTATTCTGATGGTTCTTCTGTTGAGGTAGATAAAAAAACCAACCTCTCTTCCCCGGATAGTTACAATGGTAATACCCATCAAAGTTATCACTTCAAGCTTTCTCATCAAATCAACTTAGATTGGGAACTGAACTTTGGTGCACAGTACAGCAAAACGGAAGCTGACATTACTATGACCTATTTCAGTGGTAATCCAGATAAAGAAACCGGACTTGGTTTGCAAGGTGGTGATCGCCGTTGGGTTGAAACCGTTGATGGTACCAACTTTATTTTAGGCTTGGTTGGCCGATTTGAGCTGTTTGACCGCGCTCATCAAGTGAATGTAACTTATCTAAACGCTGACTTTGAGTCTACGGATGATCGTTATGAAGAGTTAGATGAAAATACCCGAACTATCTTCTATCCGCTGCAATCCATCAATAATAACCTTCATCCAGCATCACATTTAACCGCTACGGACAAGCAGTTTATTGGTTATTGGGATAAGACAACTAAAGAGCAAAGCTTAGCGATTAGTAGTAAGCTCGTGCTAACCGATGATTTACATGCCATTGCGGGTATCAAGTTTTTCGATTACGAGCGCACCAATGAGCGAGATTTCGCTTGGAGTGGATTCTCTAGCGATAAGGGTGACGAAACTGGGGAAAGCTTATACCTAGGCCTCGTCTATGACATCAATGAACAGGTCAGTACGTATGTGAGCTATACCGATGCGTATGAGCCTCAGCTAGACAAAGTCGACGTCAACTTAAAGCAACTCACTCCTATTACTGCGCGTAATGTCGAAGTCGGGTTTAAAGCCAACTTAATTGATAACCGCTTACGCTTAAACATGGCTTACTTTGACAGCTTGAAGGAAGACTTTGGCGTTGTTATTCCGGAATATGCCGATCAGCGACCTGCAAGATATCGCCCGGTAGATGGTGCCGAAGCGGATGGCTTTGAAATCGAATTAGATGCCAACATTACAGAAGATTGGCAGGTTAATGTTGGCTACAGTGACTTTGATGTAGTTGATGAGAATGGTGAAGACATCAACTTATACGCACCAAGACAAACGCTTAATGTTAGCACTAAATATACCTATGAAGCGTGGAGCTTCGGCTTAAATGCAACATGGGATACAGACCGAAAAGTAGATATTTTAAGTGTGCCTGGTGTTGATCTTGGCCTCCCAGCAGGTGGTCGTCGCGGGGCAGTACGCGCAGAGCAAGAAAGTCAAACGCTAGTAAATGCTCATATCAAGTACGATCATTCAAAGCAGTTAAGCTTTAAATTGAGTGTCAGCAACCTCACGGATGAAACGTTTTACGATACGTATGGATTCGTTCCTAAAAAGTATAGTGAACCTCGTGCATATAACTTAAGCATGAAGTATCGCTTCTAATAGCAATTCGCTTAATCTTGAATCATAAAAAGGGGCTGCAAAGCCCCTTTTTATGTTCAGTGTATTATCACTGTTTTATGATTTGCGTAGAAACGTGTTTTGCCGCAACTTCAGCTTTGCGAAAAGGTAGTGCTACCAGTTTATTTTGCTCACTATAGTATTGTGTTTGATCATTCGCATTGAGCGAGTTTGGATGCTGTGATTGAGAATAAGTTAACAAGCCTTTTGCCTTCACCCCTGACTCATCGAAGTCAACAACCATCATCCAACTTGAACCAAAGTGCAACTCATAGCCTCGTTGCGATAACCCACTCCACAACGGCCTATCGTTATACGGTGTCATCACTGACGCCGTTACAATCGGAGCAAATGTCGTTTGATCGAGGCGATTTTGCGTAGCGAACACGTTAAGTCCACCTTCAACATTCATATTTCCCTGCCAAGCAAAGCGCTTCCCGTGCTGTTCAAAAAACTGTATATCACCAAGCGGCGCATCCAGTGCAAAGCCTGCATGGCGAATAATTTCTCCAGCAATGGCTAGTTCTTTGAAAAGCGCTTCATTGATACGGATATTTCGTGGGGTATTTACTGGATCCTGCGGGTTGAAACTAACCTCGAAGTCTTCTCGGTCATTGACTCTTGCGACAAATTCTCTCACCAAGTGTGCAGCCAATGAAGACTGCTCAAAACGCCCGTCCCACTTTTTAAGAGCTTGGCATGTCGGGGCTAGTGCAAAAATTTGACCATTGACTGTAACCTCTTTGGTTTGCCAGCTTTGCTCGCACGCTGCAATGACAGTATCAATGATCGGCTTGATTTGTGCGGTATTGGCTAACAGAATTGCGGTGACTTCATCCGCATCAAACTTTTGCTCGTCACCAATTGGATGACTTATTTGCGCCAAAGAATATCTCGTTCTACGGCTTTGTAAAACCCTGTGCTGACCATAAAGAGGGGAAGCTTCGGCAATAGGGGCACTGGCATTTGCAAGCCAATATGAATCATTGGCATTTTGCACATAGTCCTTACGTGCAAGCTTAGGCTTTTCTGCGTACGGTACACTTTGTTGATAATAATAAGCGGAATCATCACCGGGTAGCACTGGCACTCTAAATTTTTCAAAATACTGTTTTGCCTGTATATTCTCATTCAAATAGCGAAGCGCTGTTGATGATAAATGCGGTACATTGGCAGCATCAATATAAAATGCGTGTCCATCTTTATCTGTATAAATCGCGTTATTGAACATTAAGCCATTATGATCTTTAAAGCTTTGTTGAAATTCCTGCAAAGTTTGCGCTTTATTTATCGCAAGCCAATGATCGATTGCAGCAAAATTATCTAAGTTCGTATTTTTTAAAATATACGCGTGCTGTTCTGTCCAATCTAATACACCTGGGATTTCAATCAGCATCCCGCCCTCAGCCTTATATACGGGCTTATGTAAAGATTGCATCTCACCCGATGCACTCAATACCTCAACAACGATGTCCTTTTCCGCAATCCGTTTAGATTTACCATCTAGCACATAGCCAAGTGGGGTTGCGCTATCCAATGTTAAACGGTAAATCACACTTTGTGTCGATGCTGAGTAAGTATGGCTCCATGCAATATTATGATTGAAGCCAATATTCACTACCGCCGGAAAGCCCAGCAATGATGCTCCCATCACATCGAGTTCGCCAGGGATATTGGCGTGATAGGCCCAAAAACGCATCTGTCCTGTCATGGGAAAATGCGGATTTGCCATTAATATCCCTTTACCATCATCACTAAAATCGGCACCGATAGCCCAAGCATTTGAGCCTTGTGTCATAAGCTTGTCGCCGTCAGGGACTGCAGCTAACGGCGAGGTTAGCTTTAGAGGTTCTGATGCACTGGGCAGCCAAGCATTACCTTGCTCTGGGTGTGCTTGTAAAATTGCGGTAGCAAACTGACCAAGACTCGCGCCGCTTCCCGCAGCGGCAATGTTAGCAAGTACATCAACAGCCGTTATGGGCTTTACCCAGCTTTCACCTTGGCAAGTTGGTTCTAACCTTGCCTTACCTTGTTGCACTTCGGTGAGATACAAATTAAAGCCGGCAGCAAACCCTTCTGCAGCAGCTTGAGTATCTTTGGATAACGTCGGAAAAGCGAGCTTAGCCTGCCCATAAATATCAGCAATTTTATATAGATAATCAGACATTACATGACGGTTATCACCAGCTTGATAGTGATCAGGCCCAAAATACTTAGCACGCTCTCCTCGAACTCTTAGATAGCTATCGGCAAGCACACAGCCATGGTCTTGCGCTTGAGCATACCCAGAACCAAAAGCTAATGAACGTAAGTTGCTGGCTCTAACATGGGCAATACCAAATTCGGTTCGAGTGATTTTGGCTTTCAGTTTTGAAGTGTGTTTTATATTACTTTGCGCTGCCGAATGATCAGCCTGACAGGCCAATGGGCCAAATAACAACAAAGGGATGAGCAGCATATTGGAATTCATAATTATCCTTTTTAATAAGTACTGTTTAAAAATCAAATCATTCATTGACGAATAGGGTAAGTAAGGCGGACTTAAGTAACAGGTGAAGTAAATACAAAAAACGGGTGATAGCCACCCGTTTTAGTTATTGATTTTCTATCTCTGCGAGCAGCGCTTCTTCAATAAGAAACGCTAGGTTATCGATAGTTGGGTCTTCAAAAAATGCAGCTGGAGCTATCTCAACAGCGAAAGCCTGTTTAGCCTTCGCTATCATTTGTATTGCAATAAGCGAATCACCACCTAGTGTAAAGAAGCTATCAAAAATACCCACTTCACTATAGCCAAGTGACTCACTCCATAGTGTTGCAAGACGTTGTTCAAGCTCACTTTCTGGCGCTTCAAATTCAACATCCATAACAGGACGAGATTTTCCTTGTTGCACGCTGTTAGTGCTAGGATTGGCAATCGCTGCTGCAGTGAGTAACTCTTGCAACTTAGCTTCTCGTTGTGCCCAGTTCATGGCTGCAGCGTAGAGATGTGGCAAGTCAACAGAGATGGCTTGCATAAACAGTGCCGCACCTTGTTCACGATTGAGCCCCAAGCCACTCGCCACTTGTTGCCCAGCAGCCATACCTATGTTATCCCATCCATCCCAGTTGATTGTGCATACCGGGAATGGTAAAGCTTGATAAGGCAGCGCATCTAGATACGCATTTGCAGCACAATAGTCACCTTGCCCAAAGGCGCCAAGCACAGAGGCGAGCGACGAGCAAAATATCATTTTCGTTAGTTGATGATGCGCGAATGCCTGTAATAGATTATTGGCACCCGCTACTTTTGCAGCTAAGGTTTCAGATACTTGCTGCGGGCTTAACTGAGATAACACACCACCTCCGGCTACGCCGGCTGCATGAACAACGTGACTGATATGACCGAGCTGCGCTTCTGCTTCGGCTATGGCATTGGTTAATGTAGGCAAGTCTGTTACATCCCCTTGCAACACCATCAGGTCTGGCGCGAGTGCCTTTAGCTCGTTCAACTGAGTAAATAATGCCTGATTTTTTGGGTCTTCGTTATTAACAGCAAGTTCAGGCCATTGTTGCGCAGTGGGTATGGATCGGCGGCTCAACAGCGCGATTTTATGTCCTTGCTGCGCCAGTTTATTCGCGAGAATAAGCGCTACACCTCCTAATCCCCCCGTAATAAAGGTAACTGGATTATCCGCTCCCGATGCTGTTGTTACCACCTCGGGTACTACATGCTGTGACAAGCTAAAAGCATTTCTACCACGCACAGCAATCTCTAAGCTGCTCTTCTGTGCTAAGTTTTTCAGTATTGTTGAAACCAAGGTTTTACTGTTTGTTGATGACTCTACCTCTGCGACTTCAACTACCTGTACCAACAACTCAGGGACTTCATGACACAAGGCTCGAGTTGCACCTAAAATCGTCGCCTTTGATGGTGATACCGCTTCATTGCCCAACACAGAGAAAAGTCCAGTAGCAACTAAACTTACCCCTATTTTATGTTCAGAAGCCCATTGCAATAGCGCCAAGTGGCTAGTAAACGCCAGGTTATCTGCCCCAAGTAACCTTAAGTCAACGACGCGAACAATATCACCAGATTGCGACATAATGGTCTCAAACGTTTCTATTTGTTGAGTATTACCGCGATAAACCTGCGCTTGTTGCTGATCAAAATCATTACCATGCCAAAGCTGTAGTATAGAAACTTGTTCTACATTCAACGCCTCCAATAAGGCTTCACATAATGGGCTGTCATCACAGACGACTAGCCAGCGCTGACCACTCAAAGGTGCGCTTGGCGCAAGGTTTTGCATCGCCTGTTGCCACACTGGAGCTAATAGTTCAGGCTCAGAGACCTGCGCGTCAATCACAGCATCATGGTTGCCTTGTGCCGCTTGCCAGAAACTTGTGTTTGCAAATGCATACTCTGGTGCAAGCATCTTTTGACCATGGGGATATTTCGTAACTTTGTGCCAATCAACATGCTGACCGCATTGCCACAATGTAGCAAGGGTTTTCGCAAACGGGGGCACGCTGTATTTTAGGTCTCTTACATGGGCAATTGAGTGTAGGACTAGTGCTTTCTCACCAAGGTTTTGACTACTCAGTTTTTGTAAGGTATCACCGGGGCCTGCTTCGATTAATACTTGACATGTTTGCGCCAGTGTTTGAATTCCTTTAGCAAAATCAACTGGCTGACGGATATGATCAAGCCAATATTGTACTGAGCTTGCTTGGCTATCTGTGATCCATTCCCCGGTAATATTAGAAACAAAAGGAATTTTCGGCGCTTTTAGCTCAACCTTTGCAAACGCCTGTGCAAAAACTGCTAATACAGGCTCAGTTAGATGACTATGAAATGCGTGTGAGACGTGTAAACGGGTACAGCTGACCTGCTTCTCTTTCAATTCACCTTGCAGCATTTTAATCGCCGCTTTGGTTCCTGCCACCACCGTATTTTGCGGGCTGTTATAGGCTGCAATATCCAGTTCAGCATTGAGGAAAGGTGCAATAGTATCAGCGTCTGCCATAACAGAAAGCATCGCGCCTTCTGCCATTTGCTGTAACGCTTCCCCCCTTGCAACAACGAGATGAATGGCATCATCTACAGACATCACCTCCGCTAAACAAGCCGCAACATATTCACCAATACTGTGACCTAGCATCGCATGGACTTGTACTCCATGCGCTTGATAGCATTTAGCCATAGCATAAGCCACAACAAACAATGCAGGTTGCGTCACCCTAGTTTGATTTAAGAGTTGATTGGCAGCTAATATCTGCTCATCGGAGGGGAAAAATATCGCTTCTAGTTCTGCACGTAATTTACTTGGGAAACGTGCTAGTACGTCATCGAAGTGAGTCTTAAACTCTATAACATGACGATATAAAGGCTGTGCCATCGTCACATATTGTGAGCCCTGCCCTGAAAACAACAAGCCTATCCGCTCTGCTTTCTTGACTATCTCATCGGCATATTCACGATTTAACAACTCAATTGCCTGCGCTTCATCTTTTGCGACAATGGCCTGATTTGCAGGCAGCCTACGCTTTTTATGCTGCAGCTGTGCAGCTATAAGCGTCAATTGCTGTGGATTCTGCGTTATGACTTCTGCAAGTTGTTGACGCTGCTTGGCTAAACTGGCTGTATTAGCCGCTGAAAGCGGTAAAATGTGCCATGGCGCGGGGGCGCTTTCGATCTCGCTAGTAGCAGGTAAATACTCTTCCAAAATAACGTGTGCATTGGTCCCTCCCATTCCCAAAGAGCTGACTGCAGCACGGCGAGGACCATCACAATCCCATGTTTGCGCGTGCTTCGGTAAATAAAACGGACTGTTCTCGAAGTCAATTTTACTATTTTGAGGCGAGCTATGAATGCTTGGCGGGATCTCTTTGTGGCGCAAAGCTTGAATAGCTTTAATTAAACCAGTCACACCAGCCGCTGAGTCTAAATGACCAATATTTGCTTTAATTGAGCCAAGGGCACAATATTGTTTTTCAGTGTGCTGATAAACTTGTGATAGTGCTGCTACTTCAATTGGGTCGCCAAGCTTTGTGCCAGTACCGTGGCTCTCAATGTAACCGATAGAGCGCGGCTCTACATCTGCAAACTCCAAAGCGGCACGTATCGCATTAGCTTGTCCCGTAACGCTTGGCGCGGTATAGCCAACCTTGTCTCTACCATCATTATTAATAGCAGATCCCTTAATCACTGCTAAGATGTGATCGCCATCTTCTATCGCTTCTTCCACACGTTTTAATACCACAGCAGCAGTACCACTGCCAATCAAGATGCCATCGGCGTGTTCGCTAAATGCACTCAACTTACCACTGGTTGATAAGCTACCACCAGCGGGGGCAAGATACCCTTGTTCGTCGAGTAAATTGAGCCACACCCCACCTGCAAGGGCTGCATCACACTCATAGTTTTGCAACGCTCGACAGGCCATATGTACGGCGACTAAAGAGGTTGAGCAAGCCGTTTGCACCGTTACCGCGGGTCCAGTTAAATCAAGTTCGTAACTAATGCGAGTAGCCAGTGCGTCTTTCTCATTGCCATTGGTGAGCGCTAAGAGGCTAGTGATATCACTGTCTTGCTGCTGCGGCAATAAATGTTTGAGTAAGTATGCTGGCACACCACAACCGGCAAATACGCCTGTGAACTGGCCACTTGCGGGTAAGCCTGCATGCTCCAAAGCGTGCCAACACGTTTGCAGAAATAGCCGCTGTTGAGGATCTAATTGTGTAGCTTCTTTTGGCGTATAGCCAAAAAACTCCGCATCGAACTGAGCTTTGTTTGCAAATGGGATGGAGGCGTTAACATAATCAGGGTGGCTGCGCTGTGCTTCACTGACCCCTGCAGCCGTCAGCTGCTCTTCTGTCAAGGTCTCAATAGCGCAATGACCATTGCGAACGTTTTGCCACAATGCTTCAACGTTATCGGCGTCAGGAAAGCGCCCAGCCATTCCCACCACCGCAATATCTAAAGGATTAAATGTTTGCTCTGTCATTAGTTACACTTCTCTTGATTTACGCTTCTTGGCAGCAAAGGCACTCATAGCTTGCTTTTGTTTTTTATTATTTGACGTTGGCAGTGATGTGGTTTGCGCACTGACAGTTGTCGTCAAATAACTCGCTAAGCTGGCAATACTTGGGTACTGGAATAGATCCGTTAATGATAATGATGGATGATCAGGCTTGAGTTCATCGTATATCGCCATCAGTAACAGAGAGTGGCCACCTAAGTCGAAAAAGTTTTGTTCTACTGCAATAGAGTCTCGTTGTAGGTGGCGAGCAAATACTTTGATTAACTGCTGTTCTAACTCACTTGCGTTTGATTTAGGTGTCTCAGTGCTCTGCAGCACTTTGATATCCGGTAGTTTATGACGCTCTAATTTGCCACTCTCAGAAAGAGGCAGTTTATCTAACACCAAAATCGCATCAGGGATCATATAATGAGGTAATTGCAGCTGTAACGCTTGTTTCAATTCAGCTTCGGTTACACCATCAGCCTCAACATAAGCGACTAAACTTGCTGCGTTTTGCATATCTCTCAGCTGTACCACCGCATGTTTAACGCTAGGTAGGTTGCAAAGTTGTGCTTCAACTTCTGATAACTCAACTCTAAACCCTCTTATTTTCACCTGATGGTCTTGACGACCTATGTACTCCAGCTGCTCTCCATGCCAACGCACCAAGTCGCCGGTAGCGTACATACGAGCGCCATTTTGGCTAAATGGATCAGCAATAAACTTACACGCTGTCAATCCTCGTTGCTGCCAATAACCTCTCGCTAAAATATCACCACCAACGTACAACTCGCCTACTTCACCTTGTGGCACTAACTGTAATGCACTATCTAATACATAAAGCTGTCGCCCTTGGATAGCATTACCAATCGGTACATTGGCAGATGGTTCAAGTACGGTGCAATCAAATACACTTGCTTCTACAACAATCTCTGTAGGCCCATAGGTATTCAGCAATGTGACATGACTTAACCCTGCAGCCCGCCAATCAGCGACGCCAGTTGTCGACATCGCTTCACCACCTGAATGCACCTGACGAAGATAAGGAAGCGCCAGCGCACCATGATGTTTAGCTTGTTGCGCCCACGAAGCGGCGATCGTACGCCAGTAAGCCGCACTTAAATCCATGACGGTAATTCGATGTCGTTGCGCCTGGATATAAAGCGTATGTGCATCCCATAATGCATCTTCTCGAAGTACTAAGGTCGCACCCACAGTCCAAGTTGGGAACACTTGCTCCACGAAAGCATCAAAGTTTGCAGTCGCAAATTGCAACACCACATCCTTTGCAGTTAACGCCATAAAGTCGATTGCAGACGTAATATATTTTGCCAACGCCCCATGCTCTATCGCTATTCCCTTAGGTGTTCCAGTCGAGCCAGAGGTATAATTTAGATACGCCACAGCAAAATGATTAATATCACCAACATCCTTTATTTCATCCGCCAGTCCTAAGGTGTTGAATAACTCTGTAGGTGTAAAAACATCGCCCTGCCATACCGAGTTAGTTGAGACATCTTCACTAATGAGTTTGCAACAGTTGGCATCTTCTAGCATGAACGCTAATTTGGTGTCAGGGAAATTGGCATCTAATGGTAAATAACCCGCACCAGCAAGTAGGCATCCTAGGGTACAGGCCAGCATCTCAGGCGTTCGAGGTAACAGGATCCCCACCACGCTTTCCGCTCCAACGCCCGCAGCGGAAAGTTTGTGTGCAACACTCGATGCGCGTTGCCACAGCCAGCTATAGCTATAATCTTCATTGCGATAAATAATGGCAGTTGCTTCCGCGCTTACATTCGCATGTTGCGCAATTTGCGACAGCCAGTCGATTTTTTCTTCAGTGCTCGCTTTGCCCTTCCCAAGTGCTAATAATGCGTCCTCTTGTGTCACCATCACTAACTCTGCAATCGCTTCATTGGGGTGTCGAATTGCCTGTTGTAGCAGGGTGAGCCAGCTTTGCATAAAGTTTTGCATCTGCGCTTTTGAGAGCAGAGTACCGTTATACTGAAGCTCTAAATCAAGGTGGCCTTCATTAAATAATCTAGAATCTAAGCTAAAGTCAAACTGTACTTCTTGATTGAGCGCTTCCACAGTACTTGCTTCCACAGATTCACTTTCACACCAAGGGTTGGCTTGGTACTCAACGTGGTTAAGCATAAATTGGAATAACGGATTGTGCCCAAGCTTGCGATCTGGATTTAACAACTCGACTAGTTTTTCGAATGGATAATCTTGATACTGTTGCGCCTCTAGCGCTCGCTGTTTTACCTGAGCTATCACATCACCGAACGTCATGGCAGGATTAATATCTGCAGTAAGCACTTGCGTATTAACAAAAAAACCTAACATTTCTTGAGTCGAGGCACTGCGTCTATTTGCGACAGGAACGCCAACTCGTGGCTTTGATTTACCATATAAACGATAAAACGTAACCTGCAAAGATGCTAACAACAACATGTACAAACTTGCACTTTGCTGATGTGAAAAGGCTTGGAGTTGCTGAACTTGGCGATAATCTAATTGCTCACATAGCGATCTAGATTGTAACCCTTGCTGTGTTTTTTCACGCTGCGTAGTGATAAGCTCCTCATCCCCATCACCTGATAGCTGTGCGAGCCAGTATGCCTGTTGCTGTTTTGCATCCGCACTCTCGAGCCAATCTTGCTGCCATTGAGCAAAGTCACCGTACTGCAGTAAACTCTGCTCGATATTTACTTCAGTGCCTTTTTCAAGCGCATGATATATATCAGCTATTTGCTTTATTAACAGCTCGAAGGACCATGCATCCCCCACAATGTGATGCATCGCTACCAATAAAGTAAACTGTCGCGGCGCAATCTCCACCAGTGCAACCCTGAAACAGTCTCCCTCCATAAGGGCAAAGGGAGTTTGATACCATTTATCAATCCAACTGGATTGGTGCTGCTGAGATAAATGTGACATATCTTCAACACACCAGTTCAATGGACGAGATGACGCAGCCTGTCGCCATTGCCCATTTTCACTTTTCATAAATTGCTGTCTCAAGATTGGGTGGCGGGCAAACACCACACGGCAAGCCTGCTCTACATGCTCAATTGACACTGGGCCTAATAAAGTGGTTTTTGCCCCAATATGATAGGCGTTGCTTTCAGGCTGCAGTTGCCATAAAAACAGTTGCCTTTGCTGTTGGGCGCTCAAAGGATGATCTATCTGATGCGTTGGGAGTAACTGATGCCTGTTCTTGTTCTGCGCCTTACTGTGCTTGACAAGCTCACAAAAATCACCAAATTCAGGGGCATTAAATAAACAAGTCGTCTCCAGTTGGCAATCAAACTGTGTTTGAACCAACGCAATTAAACGTACCGCTTTTAGTGAATTCCCGCCTAAAGAAAAAAAGTTAGCTCGGTTATTTGTCACTGGATAGTTGAGTACCTGCTGCCACGACTTAGCGATCGCTTGTTCAAAATCAGACCATGCTTCTACCGTACATTCTACTTGCCCAAGATTGCGCAACGCTTCGCTATCGAAAGCACCGTATGGCACCAACTGCGCTCTTTGATATAACTTAAGACAAGCGCTACGCTGCAATTTTCCGCTAGATGTTTTCGGCAATGTGCCCTGATCAAGCAGTAGCACGAGTTCGGGACTGTGGCCGAATTGCGTACTAATAAAGTTTCTTACTACTTCAGCAGTGAGCTCCGCCGCAACAGTGTTTCGATAGCTGTTCGTGGTCTCGATAGCAAGGCCAATCCCTTCTCCAGTTTCCGCGCTTGGAACTGGAAATGCTGACACTCGACCTTTACGCACAAAGCTCAATTCAGCTTCAATCACTCTTTCGATATCTTGGGGATAGACATTGTGGCCATTCATGATGATTAGATCTTTTTCTCTTCCTGAGATAAAGAGTTGGTCATCGTAGATATAACCCACATCACCTGTTCTTAACCAACGCTTGCCATCTAGCTCGATAAATGTGGCTCGTGTCGCTTCTTCGTTTTGCCAATATCCTACTGCGATACTGGGACCTGCAGTCCATATTTCTCCAATCAAACCATCTGCAAGTTGCTGATGAGTTTGCGGATCGCTAATACGTAAGAAATGCTCACTGGCGACGATACCGCAGCCGACTTGATGGCGATAATGTTCTGTATTTCTCCAGTCCTGACTTGGAACCGACTTTGCAATACCTGCGGCTAATTTAGCGCTATCAAATGCCGTCACATACGCGCCTTGATTGGCATGACTGCCAGTCACCATCAATGTTCCTTCAGCGAGTCCGTAGCACGGGTATATAGCCTGCTTGTTTAAACCACAAGCAGAGAAGCGCTCAGCAAAGTCAATGAGTGTATCGTGTCTGATGGGTTCAGCCCCAGAGTATGCAACTCGCCAATGACTAAGATCGAGCTCTTCTAACACTTTTTCCTTTACTCTCTCCAAACATAATCGAAATGAAAAGTCAGGGCCTCCAGAGATAGTCCCCTTGTACTGACTTAGTAGTTGCAACCACCTTACAGGCCTTTCCATAAAGTAACGAGGAGAAGTCAATACCAAAGGAAAGCCCATAAATAAAGGTTGTAGTAAACCTCCAATTAACCCCATATCATGAAATAGCGGCAACCAGCTAACCATGACATCGCTGCTCGTCGTCTCCATCCGCTCACTAATCGCTCGCTCATTCGCAATTAGGTTCTCATGACTGACCATCACCCCTTTAGGTGTTGCTGTTGAACCTGATGTGTACTGCAAAAATGCAATGTCACTTGGCGCTGTATTGGCACGTTGAGCTGATATATTTATCTCTTCCAGCTCATCAACACTTAGCATGGACGCACCAGAAGTTTGTTCGGTCAGTGCTTGTACCGTCTCACTGAAGCGGGCAGTGGTGAGAATTAAAGTCGCACTGGCGTCTTTGGCGATCCCTATGGTTCTCGCGAGATGTTGTGGCTTCGTCGATTCAGGAGGAAAGCTAGGAATAGCAGTGATCCCACAATACTGACAGGCTAAAAAGCTGGCTACGTACTCAATACCAGTTTCCATCAAAATCAGGGCTCTATCTCCTGGTTTTGCATACTGTTGAAAATGACTGGCAACAAGCATCACTTTTTCAAGTAGCGTTTGATAAGTCCACTGCGTAGTCAATTTGCGCTCAACACAAACCAGCGCAAGTTGATTAGGCTGGGTTTCAGCATGATGTATAAGATGGTCAGTTATTGTAATGGCGGACATAGTTTACTCCGTAAATCACCGACGTTTTGAATGGTATCCAGCCACGTTCTAACGCCTGCTAACGAAAAAATCGGATAAATAGGCTGATCTATTGCAACATAAAAATTACAAAATCATCGATACTAAATGGATAACAGGTAATTAGGGCAATCAGCTTGTTAAAGCTTGACGTAAGCTCAGTGGTCTCATATCAGTCCAATGTTGATTGATGTAATCAAGACAAGTCTGCTTGTCTCCTTCACAACCTACTTCACGCCATCCTCCAGGAATTGATTTATAACTTGGCCAAAGAGAGTATTGTTCTTCATGATTAATCAATACTTTAAATGTGCTATTTTCATTATCAAAGCTCATAACTTTTACCCAGACTGTAAATAAACGAAGTTGCTAGCAATGACGCCTCAACTGCAAAATTATTTAGTTTTATTTCACTCAAAATGAAACTTAGGCGCTCAGCATTGCAGTTTCGTTGATGGTTAAATCCCCAAAACCAATACTTTTGTTAATCATAAGAAAAAAATAAAACACAAAAAGTAAACTTTGCACTTGACAGCCCTCATTTATAAAAAATAGAATAACTGATAATTATTATCATTTGCGTTGTTGTTATTTTTGAAATGCTTAAGGAGTAAGTAGCTGTGTCTCAATTTGCGGTTAAGTGGTCGCGTGTTATCTCTGAAAACGAGTCAAAATTACTTGTATACCTATCCAGTATTTTACGCTGTCCGTATTTAGCTGAAGATGCCTTGCAAGATACCTATATTCGGTTAGCTGGCATGTCTACAAGCCAGAATGAAGCCGTCAAAAATGCAACTAGTTTTTGCTATCAAGTTGCACGAAATATCGCTATCGATATGTTGAGAAAGTTCAATCGTGAAAATTTAGTTGATATTGAGGCCAGTCACTTTGACCAACTGACTGACCACCAAATAGATGTTGAATCTAAATATGAAAGTGAGCAGCTGAGTGGAAAGATCAACGATACAATTGGAAAGCTATCTCGCCGCCATCAAAACATTCTTTCTTTTTATCGTCATGGGAGACTCAAACAGAAAGAAATAGCCAACCTTTATAAAATCTCTCCTACCTTAGTCAACTTTATGATCAAAGAAGCTATCAGTAGCTGCCAAACGGAGTTAGTTAGCCATTAGCAATTGATTAGTATAAAGCAGCGCACCGATCACTCTGGCTGTGCGCGAAGCTTTGCTGCGATAAAATCGGCATGGGCAACATAAAACAGCCCGGCTATTTTCCGAATGATATGGTCTTCATGGCTGTCGAGTTCGCCATCTGCATAAGCAACGTGCCACAATAGCTCAATAACCTCGATGCGTTCAATGTCGCTGGTGTGGTTATTCACTTGTTTGGCAAAAGAATACATATCTACTGCCTGTTCCACCAATTGCTGTGCTTGCGTTATCAGTGCACTGACTTGTGGTTCAGGCAATTCACAACGAGTTTTGAGTAGCTCCGCAATTTTATCGAACTCCGACTGTTGTAGTTTGCCGTCCGCTCGCATCACTTCAACCAGCAACGCAGCAAGCGCGGTATTAAAGTCGATTTCTTGTTTCGGTGATGACTCCTGCAAGCTTTGAAATAGTTTTTTAAGTTGGTTAAGCAAGTGGCTAATCTCCCATGTGATATACTAGTAATGTAGCAGACTAAAAGGATGGTTATGCGTAAGTTATCATTGAGACTAAATTCATTAAAGCTAAGTTCCCTAATTGTAAGTGCAACACTGCTCTCGGCATGCCAATATACACCGGTTCCACGAGGCGAACCTGAAAAGCTCTATGACTTTGACCACAAAGTACATTATGAGCAAACCACGTATAACGATGACCACTTTCGACTGGCAATTAAGCCAGATAGTTATGCGCATTTTAGGCAACAAAGCGTATTTTTGCTGCGCCATGCCAAACGCTTATGCCAAGGCAGTAACCCACAATTGACATTACTTGGTGGCGTCCAAGGCTTTGATAAGATGCCATTAGAGCCAAGACCTTACCAAAATGACTTAACAGTAGACGTAAAATGTGTGGCCAAATAGCCACACATTTTTGTTAACGCTATAAATCTTTTTCAGTAACCCGCTCTGGGTTTAGTCTTTATACCAGTTGTATTAAGTAAATGATCTATCTTGAAGCGGGAAAATAGCTTTAGTAGCAAGGCAAAAATTTTGCTATTTGGTTGTTCTAAATCAGAAATTTTTAACGAAGCTAATATGCTATTTCACCCTTCAAATTGATTAT
>NZ_PNDS01000238.1 GCF_005886535.1 Pseudoalteromonas sp. S2755 | reverse complement strand
ATTGAAAGAGCAGTTTGTGGTGTGCGCTCATGCAATACACGGCAATCCCTATGATGGTGACACGTTATGGGAAACGTTGAGAATAGTAGAAAATGTCACGGATAAAAGACCATACAGCTGTTTTGTAGATAGGGGTTATCGAGGACATTTAGCAACGCGTTATGATGTGTATATTGCTGGGCAAAAGCGCGGAGTGACACCGAGCATTAAAAAGAAGCTCAAGCGACGCAATGCCATAGAGCCAATCATCGGGCACATGAAACAAGATAGTCACTTAGGGCTTAACCGCTTAAAAGGAAAGCTCGGTGACAAACTGAATGCGGTGCTTGCGGGTGTAGGCCAAAACTGCCGTAAAATCTTAGCCCAACTGCGGCTTTTTTATGCCTGGATTTTATATCAGCTATTAGCGGTAAAAAGCGCAGTGCAATAACAGGACTGTCGATAAAGATAATGCTCAGTCTGGATTGATTGAATTCGGCCAACCTAAGCATAAAACGTCAATATTCAGGAGCGACTAAATAAAGGCCCAAGACATACCACAACCCTAGTCAAAGTTATCTTAAAAAAATACCGGAGAATCCCTCTCTGCTGCGCTTGCCGTTTTACGCAAGCTAGGCAAAGGCGACCCAGTTAAATACCTAAGAGACATCAACTGGCAAG
>NZ_PNDS01000237.1 GCF_005886535.1 Pseudoalteromonas sp. S2755 | reverse complement strand
ACTGAAAAGCAAATACCAGTTGTATTAAGTAAATGATCTATTTCGAAGCGGGGAAATAGCTTTAGTAGCTAGGCAAAAATTTTGCTATTTAGTTGTTCTAAATGAGAAATTTTTAACGAAGCTAATATGCTATTTCACCCTTCAAATTGATTAGAGAATTAATTCAATTGGTATAAATCACGATTGCTACATAGTACAAAGTCATATTGCACTACTGTGCTTTCTGAACAAAGATGCTTTCATAATATGTTGAGGGCCAGCGGGGCCATCTAGGTATTTTTCATTTGTGTCTTCAAATCCACCTTTTAGGTAACAGGTAATCGCCGCTGGGTTTCTACAATTTACGGTTAAATATATTGACTCAAACTCTGGATATCTTGCCTGCGCATAAGGGACTAATGTAGTTGCGGCTAATGTTCCTAAACCCTGACCTTGTCGCTGGCAATCTATTACAAACGCCCTTAAACCCAAACCATTTTTTGGGCAAAACGGATGTGTACTCCAATATTCGATATCAAGTTTAAAATAACCAATAATCTCATCAGCCATCTTTATGATATGCAAATGGGTGGTCTCACTTTGATCTTCTAAAAAAGACTCAGCGGTACCCACAAATTTAACTTGCTCCTCCGCAAGGCGTACTCGTTTCACTGCCGCTACATGAGTTGCAGTGAATGGCGCTAAGGTCAGCATGACTAAACCCTACGTTGTCTAAAAGTTATACCATAACATAACATTCTCATCCGCCCCCAATAAATTAACAAGCAAGGTAACTGGATTTTACATCCCCTTTTAAACTAAAGTTGAATCCAATAACCCAGTGTAAACGAACATGTTTCTGTATTTCACAAAGTCCTTTGAAATTAGGTCGCCAAATATATGCGAGATTGAGCCAAAAGAACTTCACAATTAAACGGCAGTAAAAATGTGTATGCTTATGATTACTGTGAAGGTGTTTAAAGGAGGATTCGATAAGGAGGAATAATATAATTATCGCTTTTATGGTGAGTTAGTAGCCATTACCACTAGCTTTGGTAATGGCACTTAACGAGCTATTGATTTAAGCAGCGTTGATAAAACTGCCAACAATGCGATCGGCTTTGGTTTAGTAAACAAATATTAAATTGTATCTCACAGTAAGAATAATCGTTCTCTACCGTGTTACTCTCTAAAGCAACTGCTGAGGCTGATATAAGTACACTCATAAGCAAACCAGAAAACAAGGCTGTTATTTTACTTTTCATTAAATATATCCTTTTTATGTTAATTAAAGTTAAAAGTTAGCATTCTATAATTGATTCGTAAATTGAATAATAATCAACTCAAAGATATATGATTAAACACTTCTAATAATAATTTTGTAAGTTGATCCCAATCGGGTATCCGCCCCTAATAACTGCCGATAAGCCATAGTATTTACTCTTATTTTTCGCAATTACAACGCACTCCCAATAGATCGGAGGGCCTCTTCTACTAGTCCAATGAGAAGTCACGGCGGGATCACACTTTGTAAAAAGGCTTTAACACCCGCCTCTTTTCTGATCTAATAACGCCCACATTATCACTATCTTCTTGTTAATTATGTCCTT
>NZ_PNDS01000236.1 GCF_005886535.1 Pseudoalteromonas sp. S2755 | reverse complement strand
GGTAGCTCATTTCTAATCCAAACCTCAGGTTAAATACAGATTTTATCTGTGCATTTCAATCCATCTTAAGCCTAGCCGCAAGTTGTGTATCTTTCGAATCACTAACTAATCCGTCTTTTGTCTAAAAGATAACTATCGAATCCTTAGTGTTCATAAATTAATTTAAAAAAAACAAACGGATTTTTTATCCACTTTAATTTCAGTTCAAAAATTAAAATGCCTATCACCATACTAGGGTGAGAGCATACTTCGTTAACGACCATTAACCGAAGATAAGCTCTACCCTGAGTTTATCGTCAAAGCTGGCCCG
>NZ_PNDS01000235.1 GCF_005886535.1 Pseudoalteromonas sp. S2755 | reverse complement strand
ACTTAACTGGTGACATCCAGCTACCAGACGGCGTAGATATGGTACTGCTAGGCGACAACTTCTACTTGACTGTTGCGCTAAACGTACCAATCGCGATGGACGAAGGTCTACGTTTCGCTATCCGTGAAGGTGGCCGTACAGTAGGTGCTGGTGTTGTAGCAACAATCGAAGAGTAATCTGTAGATTGTCGTAACACACATAAAAAAGGTCGCTTTGGCGGCCTTTTTTAATGCCTTGTAGATGCGATTTCAAAGATAGAATTTTTGTGGTAGGAGCGAGTTTACCTCGCGATAAAC
>NZ_PNDS01000234.1 GCF_005886535.1 Pseudoalteromonas sp. S2755 | reverse complement strand
GTGGTAAAGGTGTGGTTGGGTTCGCCGATGGTGGATTTATTCCATACTGCGCGAGTAAGTTATCAAAAGAAAGATAACTGGCAAAAGCAAAGGTAACTAAATCGTCGCGCCAGTGCTCTTCTATGTTATGGCATTCTTGGGCGAGCTGGCCATGTTTTAAAATCTGATACTTGGGGAGGTGGTAGCGTATGTCTATATCTTTCCCCAACGTGTCAAAGTTGAAATTACCCGGCTCGCTGGGCGGAATAATCAGCTTGCAAACGGATTGATTACTCTCACAAAAACGGAAGAATGAATATGCTTCGCTTTGTGGCAAAATAATCACATTACATTGTGTGAACCCAGGCACAAACCCTTTAGTAGGGCCCGTATAATCACCATCCTTGATCATTTTTCTTATTGCATGTGGTGCACTTAAAGAAGCACTGGGATCCATAGATTCCTCCAATTAGTGGTTTACTGTAACAGGCAGTGAACCTTCCGCTTTCGCTATTCCTAAAATCACTTTGGCCAGCGCCGTGTAGGCAGGCCCAGTTACTTTTTTATCACGATTTACGTCTACATTATAAGCATAACTTGCTAATACTGCGTTACTAAGAGGGCCAAAGGTACTAATTTCGTATGGTGCTCTTAGGCTGATAAATAGCTGCTTTTTACCCAGTTTTTGACCGTATTGCAGTAATGCTTTCAGCGCCTCAGGTTGCACATTACGCGCCACACCATGCTCTCGTAACTTTTTCACATCGTCCATGCCGCCAATTTCAACCGCACTTTGCGGTGGCGATGCATGTGCGGCGATTATCACGTCGGCCTGTTTAATTGCATCATGTGCAATGTCTGGGTCGTAGGCTTGTAGGCTTGTACAAGAAAGTGTGAGCGAGTTTTTACTGTATGTTTGTAATGCTTGCTCAAGTGCAAAACATTTTTGCCTATCTGGCATGATAAGGTGAACAACTTGTGCGTTATCTCTGAGCGGCAATACACCATCGTTTTTTACTTCAGTAATAGCCGCTAGTGCAAGCGCTGCTTCTAAGCGACGATGGCTTGGATTACCCAGTGTTGAATTGGCAATGGCCAAAGAAGCGCTTGATTGTGGCAGCTTTGTCTTGAGCTTGGCGATACGCGCCATAGAACTGTTAAGTTGCTCTTGGTTTAGTTTATTGGTATCAAGCGCTGCGGTTAGCTCAGCC
>NZ_PNDS01000233.1 GCF_005886535.1 Pseudoalteromonas sp. S2755 | reverse complement strand
CCAACGCAGTTAGCGCTAAAACTGGCTGCTAGAAAGGCATTAATTATCCGCAGCTCAGGTTATTTACTTTCATAGGCTGTATATTTCTTTGCAAAATGAATGAAAGCCTCTTTTAACTCTGGGTTTTCGTTGATTTGCTTAAAGATGTCTTCTTTATGTGCCTTTCTCTTCGTATTGGTGACAGAATAAACATCGGATATGTCTGGCATTGAGAGGTAACGCAAGGCGGCAGCAGGATGTTTAAGATCTGTATTTAATTGTATGTGCTGTTTGGTGATATTATGAAAGCTACTTTTTGTGAAACGCGTTTCACAACCGAAAGATTTAATTTTGCTCCCAAGCCGCGCTTTCTTCTCACATTTTGTTTTAAATGAATCGTCTTCAGTTAATTTGTTGTACAAATCATAAAAGTCCTTTTTAGCATCTTCCATCTCGAACTTTAAAATATATCTCGGCTTTTCACCGTATACTTCAATACGCTCTATTGGCTCTTTATTCTTATTTTCAATCGATGCGGAAGCACTTACTGCAAATGACGTGGAAATCACAAGCAAAGCTAAATTTGGATAAGATTTTCTCATAAATTAAATCCTTATTTGAGTGATCCAAAATAGGTCCAAGAATAAAGCTAGCATACTAGGTAAAGCTGAACAATAAATATACGTACTTGGGAGGGAAGTAAATTAGAAGGAAAACAAGAAAGTCTTTTTAAATTAATTTTTTGTTAAAAACTTGTTTTATTTTGTGGTTTGGCTAAGGTTAAAGTGAGCTTGAAAGCTAGCTCGCCCAGTGAGTAGACTTGCCGTCAGTTAACGTGTTAACTGACGGCGTTTTTTAATTAGAACTTCAGTTTATCAATAAGTGTGTTTGGGTCGATTTCCAGTTCATCCATTAATGACCAGCGAGTTTGCTTTTGTACACTACCTTTTCCTAAGATCCAGTAATCATAGGTTTTTTCAATACGGCCATTGGTATGCTGGATAATCAGCCAAGCATTTACATAACTCAGTAGATCTTGATTGCGCTTGGCAACAGCGAATCCAACGGGATATTTCAAACTCGCTCCTTCCGGCACCACGACGCCAAATTCAGGGTAGAACATGCTCCATGCAAAGCCCGCCTCTGCGCTGATCACTAAGGCGTCATATTTCTCTGGGTGCTTAAAATAGCTTTGCAGATTGTTAATGCTGGATACTTTTACCTTAGGGTTTTGCTGCGCCAATTGTTTGAGTAGCGGAGCATACTCAACGTGAGCTAAATTCAGCTTGTCAAGCGTAAGTAGGGCTGACTTGTCAGCAAACTTCTTTAAATCATGATCTTTGGCCAAGAGCGCCAGTTGCAGTTCCAAAACTTTGTCACTAAAGCGCACGCTTTGTAAGTCGGCAATATTAATTTCAAGGCCAGACATTGCAATGTCGAAATATCCTTTGTTTAGATACTCTGCCAGTTGTGGCTTTTTAAAAGGAATAAACTCGATTTTAACCCCAAGGTCGGATGCGAGCCTATGTGCGAGGCTGACATCAAAACCAACCAACTGGTCTTTTTGATTAAAGTAACTAAATGGCACATTATCGATAAGATATCCTACACGCAGCAGGTTACGTTTTTTAATCACATCGATATTCGTCAAAGATAACTCACCACTTTGGTATGCTTTAGGGACATAGCTAAGCACATGAGCAGGGACGGTATCCGAGATCACCATATTAGCGATGGCCTCATCGGCCGATTTAGTTTGCTTACCGAGGTAATTATTTGCTGTAAAACTCAACAACATAAATGCTGGGAGTAGTGCAGATAGAAGCGTTAAATAATAAACCGAGCGCACGCGTTTTAGGTGTAATTGCCTGCGGTTGATGAAAATACATAAAAATACAAATGCGAAGATATATACCACAGTGGTCGGTGAAACTACTTTTGCGGTGAGTACTGACATTGATAAATATAACTGATAAGTATCAGCCGGGACACGCAAGGTATCGAGTAAATAGGGAATCGCGATATGTACATTAGCAAAGTAACTTAACATCGCCGACAAAGACACATTAGGAATTTGTTCGATGCTGATTTGGTTGCCGGTAAGCCATGCTGCAAAAGAGACGAAAATAAGGGTAGTAAGTTTTCCTAAACTTGGGAAGGTATAAGCGATAGGAACTAACACCTCCGCGATGTGATCAGAGTTTTCGTCACTTTGCTTAATTTTGCGTAAATGATCTTTGATCCCTTCGGTGATCACAGGCAATACAATAAAAACGTTGCCGGTACTAAATGCGGTGATCCATGCATTGCGCATAACCATGATAAGGTCGCGGTACTTAACTGGGGTAAGTGCGGCGACAAGCATAGGGAGTAGCACTAACATTAAATACACGCCGACACATAAAACGACAACCCAGTACACTTGCAATTCAGACAACTCTTCTGCACTCATGGTGCCTGCGGTACTTGCTGTCATCGCAAAAATGCCGATAGGGAAGATGGCAATAATCTTCTTGGAAATCACCGATAGACCTTGACCGACGACCTCTAACACATCGAGTAAACGGTTTTTCTTTTGATTGGAAATAAGCGCCATACCTAGTGCAATACAAAATATGACTAAGGCAGGTACATTACCTTCTGCCATAGAAGCAAAAGGGTTAGCGGGAATATAATGTTTAACGAAGTCTACTTCGGGCGCTGCGGCGACCAGTGCTGGGGAAAAAAAGGTCCCGGCATCATGCGCAGGTAATGTCATAATAAAGCACCAGATCACAGCAAGACCTACCACCCAAATGGAGATCATGACTAGCGCCGCTTTTGCAAGAATGCTTTTAACTTGTTCGGGATTAAATTTCCCTAAACCCACGATAAGGCTGACGACAATATAAGGGAGAATGGTGATTTGCATCAGGTTTACAAAACCTGCACCGATAGGTTTTAAAAATGATAACCGTTCACCGAAAACTAAACCAGCAAAAATGCCAAGTATGAGCGCCCAAAGCATCCAGTTAATGTTTTTTAGAAAATTAAGCAATTTAGTCATGTGCTCAGTCGAAAAAAGAGCGGTATTTTAATTAGCTTAGCTTAAAACTTACTGAATGTTTGAGCGATTTGATTACAAATTATCGAGTGTTTACTCAAAGTTCATAATCATCCCCATTTTTGGCACGGTAACAGGCTTTTCCTGCCGGTTGTTGCACGCCGTGATAAAAGCTCATCCACAGTTTTTGTAGCTGGGTTTTAGTCTTTTTACCAATCACAGACGCCAGTGGTGTTTCTACGATAATATCTTCAATATGGGCGCTATCAAATTGACCGAGCATTCCGGTGCGATTGAAGGTAATTTCAATATGTAAACCATCGTCCTGTTTTAATAAAATAGCCTCTGGCGTTTCACGGTGACCGCATAGCGCGACGAATTGGCTACAATTTTTTAAACCACAATGGGTGCCGTTAGCAAAAAATGCAAGCAGGTGATTGTAGTAAACCACATAGTCTGTCACCTCCATGTGTGAGCCAAATTCTAAAGGACATTGTTCATCAAGATACTGTTTTGCCAGCATTGACTGTTGCGCTTTCGTATCGTCAATTGGTTGCTCTGTATGCGGTTGTAATTGCGCTGCCATGATCCACCTCACTTGTTCATGTTGTCATAAATTGGGAAATATATTCTGGTTGTTTCGTGTACATTTTGAGTGTAAGTTAAATATTCAAATAATTTCACAAAAAGAATTTCACAGTGTGAATTTCACAAAAATGGGGTGTGAAATCATGGCAAAAGTTGCAAGCTTAATTAGAAAGTCCCACTTTTTGGGTACTAAAATAAGAAATCTAAGAAAGCGTAACCATCTGACTTTAGAAGATTTATCGGCTCGATGCGTAAAGCAAGATCCCGCCAGCGCGCCTTCCGTTTCCTACTTGTCAATGATTGAAAGAGGACAGCGTACGCCAAGCGAAGCGATGCTCGAAAACTTCTCTAATGTATTTCAAAAGCCGATTGAATGGTTTTTAGATAGTCAACCAGAGGCACCGGAGATAGCGCCAGATAAAGGCAATTTCGGTGGGATAGTGGGGATGGCTTTAGAGCCCAACTTTCTATTTGCCAAAGAGATATTACAAATTGCGATCCCAGAAATGCTATCCCAAGCGGGGATCAGCGGTAGGCAGTTTGCACACCTTTTGATCCGTGCCCATCAAGAGCACCATCAAAATCATTTTCCCGATTTAGAACGAGCAGCCGATGAAGTGGGAGGTAAAAATCTCTATCTCAGCTGTGATGACCTCATGGCAATTTTGCTAGCAAAAGGTCGAAATGTGGAGTGGTTTGAGCCATCCTCGCCTGACGGAGAGGGGATGATCACTTCTTATTTCAAAGAGCCAAACATGGTGTTTATAAATCGCGCGTTGCACGCACATCCCGCGAGAATGAAATACGATTTAGCTGTTCATATTGGCCATGCCGTGCTTCACAATAGTGAAGGTTTAGAATGTGTACTCACTACTGGAGAAAGCCGGAAGAGTAACGATAACCCCGATCATGATACTCCAAATGCCCAAGATATTTTGAGCGCGTGGCAGGATTTTGAATCGAGCTTCTTCGCAGGGGCCTTATTGTGTCCCCGTACACCATTTCGGCAGTTACTCGAAAGCCGAGGTTACGATGTGCGCGTCCATGAGCAACTTGGTATTTCGGCTTCCGTCGCAATGCGCAGAATGACATCGGTTTCACCTTATCCACATTGGCATTATTTTGATGCTTATCAAGCAGGTAAACTCAAGGCGGTATATCGGGGCAATGGTATTCCTTTACCTTGGGGTAATATGCGTAGCGTCGCCGATCCGTGTCAGCACTGGGCCGTATTTCGTAAATTTCATGATGATAGTCATAGTGCCAGTGCTCAGCTTTCGATCCTGAATGTCAATGGCAAACCGCGTCTGTATTGCTGTGAGTCAGTAAAAATCGTTGATGTAGCGAATCGTCCAAGGGTGCTGTGCGCGGGTCTGGATCTCAATCCTGCAATTAATGCACAAGGGATTGATGCTGACGCCTTGATTGGAGAGTTGCAACAAGCTTGTATTAGCCATGGTGGCGCGAGCGTGGTGCCCTATCATATGAAAACCCAATTACTCCGTGTCGCCAAGATTTTAAACATCCAGTGGATTGAACGAGGGCTTGAGGGCTCTGTTCGGGTGATCTGTACTCGAGGAAAAAGCTGCCCAAGAAAGCCGAGCTGTTATGTTGAGAGTTCGTAATTGACGTCATTCGATGATTGTTTTGTTGATTTTTTGATAATAAAAGTTGAAAAGGTAGGCGTTGCATGCCATATTTTTTAAGCGGGTTGTTTACATCTGCTTAATACTCATTCTTTTAACTATCACCTAGGAGACGTAAATGTTCATCTACAACAAACAACGCCCTAGTGATCTGCATGAATGTTCCGTTAATTACCACTTGAGTGAGTGGTTCGACGAATAGCCTCACCTGAATTTCAATTCTATTCCCACCGACAATTTGTTGGGTGGGTTTTATCACGTTCCGTATCAATGCGAATGTAAACGTTAACGCTAATTGCGTTTAGGTTTTTCAAAAAACCAAATTAATAATACCAGTTGTATTAAGTAAATGATCTATCTTGAAGCGGGGAAATAGCTTTAGGAGCAAGGCAAAAATTTTGCTATTTAGTAGTTCTAAATGAGAAATTTTTAACGAAGCTAATATGCTATTTCACCCTTCAAATTGAATAGATCATT
>NZ_PNDS01000232.1 GCF_005886535.1 Pseudoalteromonas sp. S2755 | reverse complement strand
GAAAGATAAACAGGCCCTAATCATTACGTGAAAGTATCGGTATGAATATAAAACTATTTCTCACAAGTGCACGAATTATTACCATTCCTTAGGAGTGGTGGTTTTGTGTGCTTTTTAATGAACCCACCAAAGTAAGGTGGGTTTTTTGTATCTGCCTTGTGGGGCCACAGCAAGGAGGTTACATGAAGAAAATAGCAGTTTTTGGTAAACCGGGAAGCGGCAAGTCTTCGGTGAGTAAAGGACTGGCCGCGGCAATACGCATCCCGTTATATCTATTAGACTCGATGCTCTACCAAGCAAATGGCGAGTTTGTTGACGGAGCCGCTTTTGATAAAGCACATCAAAACATATTGAATACTGATGCGTGGATCATTGACGGCTTTGGTCCGTTAGATGCGTTTAAACAGCGCCTAGATGCAGCCGATACCTTAGTCTACATAGACTTACCATATCGAGTGAGTTATTGGTTTGTGATAAAACGTCTTTTAAAAAGCATGATCACTAAGCCTGAAGGCTGGCCAGATGGTAGCTCAGTGTTTAAAGGGACGATTGCCAGTATTAAAACGTTAAGGCGCTGCCCGCAATTTTGGAATGAAAAATTCTTATCGCAGTTAGAGCAAAGCACGCAAACCAAAACACTCTATGTGATTAAGTCGGTTGCGGCGCTTGATAGCTTTGTACGCCAACATGCGAAGTGATATCACCTAAGGGCAAACGTGAGTAATGTATTGATTTGATTTGTAGCCTTTAGTGTTACGTCTTTAGAGCTGGACACGATGAATAATAAAACTTGTAGCAGTCTTACCCTTATAATTTTAATTGAGTCTTAGTTTGTCTGCCGTGAAGCTTGAATTAGCTTCACGGGCGTGCTAATTTGCTCTCGCTCTGGTGGACGACCTCCAGAGCTTTTTTTACTGGCGGGGACGACCCCATTTTGGAGTTGTCATGAGCTGGTTGCTACTTGTTTTTGCAGGTTTATTGGAAGTCGTTTGGGCTATTGGTTTGAAATTTACCAACGGTTTTACGAAGCCTGTTCCCTCAATTATTACTTTAGTGGCGATGGCCGCAAGTTTCTACTTTCTCAGTGTTGCACTACGAACTTTACCGCTTAGCGTTGCTTATTCTGTCTGGGTTGGCATTGGTATGCTAGGGTCGATTATTGTTGGCTTTGTCTATTTTAAAGAGCCGTTGTCATCACTTAAGCTACTCAGTTTGCTGTTGATAGTGATTGGGATTATTGGTCTGAAATTATCCTCTCAGGGTTAAATTACAGCTATAGTTAATCGGAGCTTAGGTTAGATAATTCCACTTCAGATGAAAAGGAAATTCGATGACGATTGAACTGAATATGGCGGGCTTACAAACGCTTGTCGAGACTACCCTCACACCACTTAAAGACTATCATGGTGATTTGTTACCTTGGCGCGGGGAAATAGTAGAAAGTCATAGCTTCGCATTGGAGGGGATAACCGCAAGTGTTACTGGAGACACTAAGATAGAGCTTATCAACGCGAGCACAGTCATCGATGAAGACGGTATTATTGGTGAGCAAAAAGAGGTAAATGCAGATCTCGAACCTACTACAACACTTACCTATAGTGATGAGGTGTGCTGGATAAAATACAGTACACACATTGACTTTGATCTCACCGATGCCTCCAAAGCGGAGCTGCTTGGTATCAATACAGATGGGCAGGCACAATGTAAACTAGCAGCCTACCTTTGCCATCAACCACAGGAAGCTGTGGGGCTTGCCTTAGGCCGAGACCTTGCAACTATGCCGGTTATTTTCGATGTTGAGGATGTTAAGTCACTTGCACCTAACAATGCATTAATGATGGAAACGGCAGGGGCGTTAACGGTGAGCGCCAATTTTAGGTGGTCAGATATAATCGCCCAAAATCTCGATATGTTTAGCCGCTGGTTGGATCAAGGAGAATTACTTGATATTAACCTTGATTCGGCTTTAAATGCGGACCTTAATATCGAGATCCGTGGTGGCTTTCGTGTTGTCTTTTCTAAACGCTTGGATAAACCACACCATACTTTCCTCGCAATTAAAAAATCAACATTGTCGAATACCGCTTTAACAATCACTGGGGGAGTGAACGCCA
>NZ_PNDS01000231.1 GCF_005886535.1 Pseudoalteromonas sp. S2755 | reverse complement strand
GAAGTTACACCTCCAGAGCCGCCAGTAACCTGTAAAGTTGGTGTGTATGGCATCAATAACTTTGGTGAAGACAACAATAGCTATGTTTATAAGTTCGACATGGTTAACGGTACCTATGAATACGTTGATGGCGTCGCTAACACAGCGTCAAACATTGCTGCGTACAATGGCGCACTCTACTTCATGGAACAAAACGACAGTACAACTAAAGCTTCATCGCTTTGGAAGGTGTCATTAGATAGTGCAGAGCAGACTCTAGCTGCTAATGCGGTTTCATGGCCATTATACCGTTCAGCTGTAACGCCAGACGGTACTAAATTACTTGCAAGCAGCAAAACTTATCTTTATGAGTTTGACATGCAAACAGGCGCAAAAACAGTGCTTGGTAAACTAAGCTATGCAGGTGACGACTTCTCACACGGTGATATCGCATATTCAGCAGATACAAACGTGATTTACGTACTAACAGGTAAAGCACTTTACACACTAGATAAAGGCGACATGACTTTAGACCTTGTTGGCGAGCATGGTGTAAATTGGGCATCGGGTTTAGCAGTAAGCTCAGATGGCACATTATACGTGTCTGGTCGTAACTCAGGTGAAGACGCGAAGATCTACACATTAGACCCAAGTACGGCACAAGCAACCGTTGTTATGGATGCCCCAGAGCACATTAACGACTTAACGTATGTAGCGAATTACTGCGAATAAGTCTAAAACAGTAATAAGCAAGGCGAGGGGAATCGCTCGCTATT
>NZ_PNDS01000230.1 GCF_005886535.1 Pseudoalteromonas sp. S2755 | reverse complement strand
GTGCTGAAGAATTTATTGTTGCTATGGCAGTAGGCGATAACATTTATCAGATAAAAGGCGCTCCGCTTTTTGCTTTTGGTGTTAACTACGGCGACCACGTTTTGGTTGCACCAGATAGCGAAGGTTCTTTAGATGTCATCGAGATTGTGGCTCGAAGTGAGTACCACTCTTTGCGGATCCGCTTTACAAACGAGTTAGAAAATGCCAAAAACATAGAGCTACTTCAAGAGCTTACTCTATCTGGCGTGGAGAGCGAGCAATTGGATGATGGGCGCTTTGCCTTGACGGTTTCACCGCAAAGAGAATACGAATCTTTTATCGATATCTTGCATTATTATCAGGAGCTTGGCGTATTGAAGTATGAACTTACCGGCGAGCACCACGATAGCTTCGATGGTAACAGTGCGTAACTTATAGATACCTAACTAATTCTTCACAAATTCAGTGGCTTAGTGTTCAGTTTTGTGTTTCACTTGGAACTTTAATAGGCACGGTAATTTACTATCGTACTTAGTTTAAGATAATGGCAAAATACTAAGGAAACACAAGGATGGCTGTCAATTTTGTTGGAGGATGTTTATGTGGGCAGATCCGTTTTACCGCGATTGGCGTCCCTCGTAACCCTCATACCTGCTCATGTAAAATGTGCCAAAGACACAGTGGTGCGTTAACTGTCGCTTGGGTAGAGTTCGCAAGTGAAGAGGTAAGCTGGGATGGGCCTGGCGGTGCGCCTAAGGTGTGGCGTTCATCGGATTATTCATCGCGCGCTTTTTGCCCTGAGTGTGGTAGCACATTAGGTGCAATAGATGACGCGCCTATCATTGCATTAGTGCTCGGCGTTTTTGATGCCAATAGTCGTAAAACCCTAGAACCCAAATCCCATTCTTATATTTCAAAAAGGCCAAAATGGTGGCGTATAGGATGCAATTAGTCTCTGTGCTGTATGTGAGTAAATTATGACTTCTTACGCTATCGAAGATGCGTCGTGGCCTGAGATCTTAACGCTACAAAATCAGGCGTATCATGATGTTGCGCCAGAAACTGTGGATATCCTAAAAAGTAAATGGATGCGCTCGCCAAAGAGTTGTTTTGTTTTTAAACAACATCGAGCCGTGGATGCCTATTTACTGGCGCACCCTTGGTACGATGAAAGGCCGCCGAGTTTGTTTACTTTATACCAATCTACCTAAATACTTGCTCAATTTGAAGGAGCAAATCTGACGCTAACTGTGTTAAAAATTTCTTATATAGAACAACTAAGTAGCAAAATTTTTGCCTTGCCTATATGGATGTAGGTACCT
>NZ_PNDS01000229.1 GCF_005886535.1 Pseudoalteromonas sp. S2755 | reverse complement strand
GCTAAAACGTCGGAGCCGCTTCACGCGGCGAGCAGTTAAAAGCTCGTGAGGTAAATTCGTTCCCACCAGTGCGTTTTGTAGGTCGAGATTTATTTCGACAGCATAAGCTGAAACGTCGAAGCCGCTTCACGCGGCGAGCAGTTAAAAAAATCGCGAGGAAAACTCGCTCCCATCTGCGTGTTTTGTAGGTCGAGATTTATCTCGACTACTGCAAGCTAAAACGTCGAAGACGCTTCACGCGGCGAGCAGTTAAAAGCTCGCGAGGTAAACTCGTTCCTACCAGCGTGTTTTGTAGGTCGAGATTTATCTCGACCACTGTAAGCTAAAACGTCGGAGCCGCTTCACGCGGCGAGCAGTTAAAAGAGCGTGAGGTAAACTCCTTCCCTTCAGCGAGTTTTGTAGGTCGAGATTTATTTCGACTACTATAAGCTCAAGCGCGCTACAAAAAAA
>NZ_PNDS01000023.1 GCF_005886535.1 Pseudoalteromonas sp. S2755 | reverse complement strand
TGTATTTTGGTCGCGACGCTCGACTTGCCGCCTAGTAATCTAGGCAAAAGTTGAGCAACAATGAACAAAGCGCACTCAGATGAACCCAAAGGGCAGCGCTTGATTAGCATTTCTTCTGTGTTGCCCCACAAGGATGTGGGGTAAGGTGACTTTGCAGGAGCACAAAGTCTTTATCGCCAGACTTACATAGAATGACTATGCTACGCTGGCTCTGCCTTGTATAAATACCAATCAAACTGCTGCAAAAACAAACTTGAAAGATCGACAGGCCCTAACATAACTTCTAAGCACCAGTGCAAGATGTAATAGGCTTACCACTGTGAAACTTAAAGTCACCGTCAAGGGTGGAAATTAGCTCAGCTTCAACAGTACCAAAAAATTCAACTCGGTCAGAAATATCAAATTCACTAATTTCTTGTGCCAACTTTAAGTAGTCTTGGTAATGGCGAGCTTCTGAGCGAAGTAATGAAATATAGAAATCACCTAAACGTTTATCTACATGTGGTGCTAATTTAGCGAACCGCTCACAAGAGCGTGCTTCAATGTACGCACCAACAATAAGCTTATCTACCAACGCATCAGGCTCGAAAGTTTTCACATTACGCAACATGCCCTTGGCATAGCGACATGGCGTGATGCTTTGATACGCAATGCCATACTCATCCATAATTTCGAGTACTTGATAAAAGTGGTGTAACTCTTCTTTAATTAGTATTACCATTTTATCGATAAGGTCTTGACCATACGGAGTATTTGACTTCGGGATCATCGACTTGGTTAGCTTGTTCTTGTCAGCTAACTCACGCCAATCTCCCTCACGCTTATAAATAAGTGCTTCGAACGGCTTTAACCATTCAAGCAGTGCATCACCACTAGCTTTATCTACAGCATACTTTCTGATTAAGAACATTGCAGACTGGGCTGCTTTCAACTCACACACTAAATGATCTGTTAACACTACAGTTAAATTTTCTTTTTTTGTAGCCTCGGTTATCCATTCATCAGGCGTTTCGCATTTTAAAAACGCATAGATAGGTTTCAGCAATTCGTCCACACTACACCTCCAGATCTGTAAATTTAGCGCTATGGAATAACTCTTTACGAATACGATGTATGGATAAAATCGTTGTACAATGATTTAGTAATGTCCAAAACCAAATCGTTAATTCACCGCGCATATAATCGATACGTAATAATGGTAAGTGCTCGCTTTGTTTTGCTTTTTCAATCCAAGCTAGCGGGGGTTCATAGCCCAAAAATTGGTTAATAGGCGTAAGTAAATCTGTGTACTTTTCTAACATAACAACAAAAGACTAATGTGTTTGCGCCATTTTATCATAACTTCTCGCTGCAAGGTGCACCACTAGGCTACTCCCCAAGAAGTTTTAGATCATTCTGAAAATAGTAATATTGCTATTCAACTACATTTTCTTGACAAAAATTAACTCATCTCTCATAACTTAATTGAATTGTACAAAAATAGTACAAACCTATATTTGAGGGGCTAACTATGATCTTTAATCATCTATGGGGCTTATATGCTCACCCGCACGAAGAGTGGCAAACAATTGATAACCGTCACGAAAGTATGTTTTACAGTTTGTCACATATTGCACTTGTTGCGCTGATCCCAAGCATTATGGGGTACTATTCTTCAGTTTACTTGGGCTGGAGTGTTGGTACTGGGGATGCTGTCTATTTAACTCATGAGTCGGCAATATTAATTGGTGTTGCAATGTACTGCGCATTAATTGCAGGCGTCTTTATTCTGGCGTATCTCGCCCACTGGATGGCCATCACTTTTGGCTCAACGCCAACCTATACACAGACTCTAGAGTTATCAGCTTACACAGCAACGCCAATGTTTATGTCGGCATTTGCGGCATTTTATCCTGAGCTTTGGTTTGTCGTATCGGTTGGGATGGTTGCATTAGCGTACTCCGTTTACCTGCTTTATACGGGCGTGCCTATTCTTATGCATATTCCTGAAGAGCGTGGGTTTATTTATGCCAGCTCGGTTGTGACTTGTGGCCTAGTGCTGTTAGTCATCATTCTTGCTGCAACCGCTATCTTGTGGACTAACGGCATAATTAGCCCTACATTTACATAACCTGAGGGTGGGATAAAAATAGGCTAATCTATTTCTGCTAACGCTAGTTGTATTTGGTTAGAACTGAAAAGACAAACCTTTTCTTGGCTTGTATCCTAACTGATGAATAAAAACGGCGCTTGTTCAGCGCCGTTTTTATTTTGTAGGTCGAAATATGGACTTGTCGATATTTACTGATATTTGTCGACATAAATGTCGACCTACTGTGCTGCGAATACTTCGTCGGTTTTAGCGGCACAAATAAAATCGTTTTTATGAAGACCCTTAATAGAGTGACTCCACCACGTTACCGTCACTTTACCCCACTCGGTAAGTAGGCCTGGGTGATGGCCTTCTTCTTCAGCCATATCGCCCACCTTGTTTGTGAACGCAATTGCTTGTTTAAAGTTTTTAAACTTGTAAACACGCTCAAGCTGCATAATACCATCGCGTACTTCAGGTACCCAATCAGGGATCTGTTTGATTAGAACCGCTAGTTCTTCATCTGATACTTTAGGCGCATCCGCACGACACGCTTCACATTTTTGTGCACTTAAATCAGACATTGATAATTCCTTAACTTGCTAGTTTTTCTTTTGGCGGAAACTTAGGTTCAAATAACCCTAGCTCTTTTGCTTGTTCAACCTGCGACATGATATCCATTTTAGAGATCTCAAATAAGTCGTTGATTGAGTTAATTGTATAGTAAACAGGTTGCATAATGTCGATGCGATAAGGTGTACGTAACACATCTAACACTTTAAGCGGATTAATTTCTGGTTTGTCGGAGTAAACATATTGAGTCTCACCTGGGCTTGATAGCACACCGCCACCGTAGATACGTAGACCTTGCTCGGTTTGCATCAAACCGAACTCGACAGTAAACCAGTATAAGCGTGCAAGGTATACGCGATCTTTCTTTTCAGCGGCATAGCCTAGTTGACCGTACTTGTGTGTAAACTCGGCGAATGCTGGATTCGTTAGCATTGCACAATGGCCAAAAATCTCATGGAAAATATCTGGTTCTTGCAGGTAATCAAACTCTTCTCTTGAGCGAATAAAGGTCGCTACAGGAAACTGCTTGTTGGCAAGCAATCGAAAGAACTCATCAAAATCAATCAGTGCCGGCACTGGCGCTACCTGCCAGCCCGTTTCTTTCGCTAGTGCTTCGTTTAACTCACTTAGTTGTGGAATGCGGTCTTTTGGTAAGTTAATTTTCTCAAGGCCTGCCAAATATTCATCACAGGCTTTGCCTTCAATACACGCTAGCTGACGTGCAACTAACTCTGACCAAATTTGATTCTCTTCATCTGTCCAAGCGATAACACCATTTTCATCTGGCTGCTTAGATACATATTTACTTGCTTTAGCCATTTTACATTCTCACTTACTTCACCCCGAGTTTATGATCTTGCAATTTCAATTGCCGTCCTGTTGATGGTTCGGAGCGCTTCAACTTGTGACTTTGATACTAAGTAAAAGTGAAGGAAAGTTTAATAGGGAGCACGTTTATCACATTTCGCACAACAAGCATTTTTGTAAACTAAAGAATACACAGCCGTAAAATTATAATTACACACACAATAAAAAGGGGCTAAACCCAGCCCCTTTGTAAAAATTAAATTACAGTTATATTTTGTTAAACGCCTGCTTCAGATCGTCAATAATGTCTTCTACATCTTCAAGCCCCACTGAAATCCGAATTAGTCCATCAGAAATTCCCGCAGCTAACCTTTCCTCTTGTGTATAAGGAGAGTGTGTCATTGATGCCGGATGTTGAATGAGCGTTTCTGGGTCACCTAGACTTACCGCTAACGTACACAGCTCAGTCGCATTGATAAATTGTTCACCCTGCTCTAGCGAGCCGTTGATTTCAAAAGCAATTACCCCACCTGCTCCTTTCATCTGTTCACCAAGAAATTGGTAACCAGGATGCGAAGGTAAACCTGGGTAGTAGACTTTATTCACTTTAGGGTGCGCTTCTAGGAACTCAGCTACCGTTTGTGCGCTTTGACAGTGGCGTTGTACACGCAAAGCTAAGGTTTTCAATCCTCGATTGATTAACCAAGCATCATGAGGACTGATTGTAGCGCCAATGTCTTTTAACACGGTTAATTTGATAAGCTCTATGTGCTCTTTTGAACCGCAGACGAGTCCAGCTACCACATCCCCATGACCATTTAGGTACTTGGTTGCGCTATGCACAATAAGATCAGCACCATAATTCACAGGCTTTTGTAAAAGCGGTGTCATAAAGGTATTGTCAACGACAAACAAGAGCTCATGCTGCTTCGCGATTTTCCCTAACATTTTCAGGTCTAATACCGTCATGTTGGGGTTGATCGGTGTTTCGGCAAACAATAGTTTTGTATTTTCCTGTACCGCACCACGTAACGCTTGCTCATCGGTTAAGTCAACAAATGACACCTCAACACCAAATTTAGGCAACATATGCGCAAATAGTGCGAAGCTACAGCCGTACAAGGCGCTTGATGCAATCATATGATCGCCTTGCTGCAAAAAGCTCAGCACCGATGCAGAAACGGCACCCATGCCAGTGGCGGTAGCCGCAGCATCTTCCATTCCCTCGAGTCGGGCTACTTTTTCTTCTAGCTCTCGCGTCGTAGGGTTGCCTAAGCGAGTATAGATATAGCCGGGCTCTTCACCGGCAAACCGTGCGGCTCCTTGCGCTGCATCTTTAAAGTGGAATGTTGAGGTTTGATACAAAGGAGCGGTTAGCGCCCCATGTGGGTCGTCAAAATGATTGGGTCCGTGAATACACTGACTGTCATCTCTTAATTTCTTCATACTTGCCTGCTGATTTTATTATTGCCAACCAAATAAACATGGTAGTGAGTTGATTAGCGTCGTTTTTGTGTAATAACCAATATGTAGGGCAGTTTAAAAAAATAGACAAGCATGCCAGATGGGGAGACGGCTAGTTCACTTATTGTAACTAGCCTGCTTTACTTGAAAAGGTGTATAAAATTGTTTCCATTTAATCTTTTTTGCTACGCCTTAATAGCACATCAACAACTGAGCTAATCGCATTTTTCAAAAGACTTTGTTTGTGCTCCAAGCGCGGCAATGGTCGACAAAGCTCCATCGCCTTATACCCCAAGCGTGCTGTGAATATCCCGGCACTTAGGCCCTGTGCCGAACGGGTAGAAAGCTTGCCAAGTAATTCAGCCCCCACACTGGTAGCAGCAAGGTCGCTTACCAGCTCACTTGCGCCAACAAATACCATTTGCTTCAACAACATTTTATACAAGGTGATGCGGCTGCGATACGCTAATCGAATACCATAATGTTTGCTGATCTTTTCCACCAGCACGACTCCGCGCCAAAGCACTGCCAGCATATCCACAAGTGCAAGTGGACTTAAAGCAACTAAGAGCGCCGATGTTGTTGCATGCTCCTGAATTAGCTTTTTAGCTTCAGCATCTTGACCTCGGAGCAAAGTTTTTTCATATAAAGTGATGACTTCTTTGTCTGTGTGGTGAGGCTGTAATGCCTCTGCAAATGCGGCAACCTTTTGCTCTGGATGCGCTTTTAGTAGTGGCGCAAGCCAGGCTCGCGCCTCGCCGATTTGGTCACTTTGTAATAAGCGCTGGGCATCATGTTTAATTTGCTGATGTTGTTTAAGCTTGCTAAGTGCGATGACTTCCGAAAATAAGAACTTAAATAGCGCAAGTAAACCAAGAGACAACACGGTAGTGTATAGACTAAACAGCAGAATATTTTGCTCATAGCTCTCTATCAAGGTCAGTCCTGCTTCCACAATGATAAGTATTAATAGCGCGAGTAAAAAGCACTGCTTAAACCCAAATCGCCAAGGCGATTCGTAGATACGTTCAATTTTCGGTAATTCGGGTTCAGGCACAGTATCAAGGTTCTCGCTCACAATCAGCTCATTGCCGAGAACTTTACCTTCTCCACCCAGGTGAGACTCATTTTGGCTTTCAGCGTCGATGTTTAAGCGCCTACCCGAACCTTGGTAGGATTTTGTCTGATCTGTCATCTTAATTTATCTCCAATTAAGAACTGCAAAGCATGATCAAGCCTGATATGCGATAAGTTTCCTTGCCTCGCGGGTAGCGGCTCAAACGCTAAAAACTCAAACCCATTTTGGGGCCAAGCCTGCGCTTTTGGAACATGATCAGGCGGGGTTGGTGGCACATAATTAATAAACTGCTGCTCGCCGACTGGTTTGCCGTAGATACATTGCACATGTTGCGTCCCCTCTTTCACCGCCCTTGACTCAACACTTCTCACCGAAGAAAGAGACATCGTATCCACGGTTACCCCGTTGAAGCGAAGCTCATTGGCACTGTCCACCAGCATTTCATTTAACAACCTTGTCAAATTGGTCTGCTGCTCGTTCAAGACACCATCACATTTGTTGGCGGCAAATAGCACCTTATCTATTTTTGGGTTAAATAAACGAGACAAAAAGCCACTTTTACCATGAGAAAACATGGCGAGGATCTGCTTTAACGCAACTTCTTGCTCTTTCAGTGTGTCATAGCCATCACTTAGGCTACCCAATAGATCAACTAACACGACTTGGCGGTCAAATTGGCAAAAGTAATCTTTGTAAAATGGCGCCACTACTTGCTTTTTATAGGCTTCAAAACGCTCCACAAGCTGTTGATATTGTGAATGTTCGGTAATGTCGTTGGGGTGAACTTGTACTGGGAAAAACAGCAATATTGGCGCTCCCTCAAGGTCTCCCGGGATCAACGCTCGGCCAGGTTGCAAGTTAGATAAACGAGTGTCCCGCTGCAGCTGCGCTAAAAGCGCATGGTAACTTTGTGCAAGCGTTTTCAGCTTACTTTCATCCACCGCTGCAGTACTATCAAACTGCTCGAGGAGCTGTAAAAACGTTTGTGCAAATGGCTGATATTTAGGCTTATTTAATAATGCAAATTGCTGCTCACACCACTCGGGAAAAGTCATTTTAAGCAGTGGCAAGTCCATTAACCATTCACCTGGGTAATCATATAGTTCAAGGTATAGTGTATGGGTTTGCGCTAAGTGCTGTTTGAGTCCGCGTTCACTATGATACTTAAACGCCAGTGTTAAGGTGTTGATACGTTTGGTTGACGCAGGCCATGTTGGCGGCTCCTCCAACAAACAAGTTATTGCTTGTTGATAGTCAAAAGTGGGCACCACCAGTGCCTTCTGGGGCTCAGGGCGACACGCAACAAGACGGCCTTCACTCACGACATCTAAAAACGGTAAGTTGTCGGTGCTCGTTTGGGTAGTCAGGTGCTTGATAAGAGCCGTGATAAATGCGGTTTTCCCGCTGCCACTAAACCCAGTTACGGCAAGCTTTATGTGCTTATCAAAAGAGCGGTGGAGCGTTTTTTTGGCTTGTTGTTTTAATTTATCTAAGGAAGATGGGGTTCGAAAGCGTGACGTAGTCATAAATAGAAAAGTGCCCCTCAAGAAAATGCCAAGGCGGCCAATACCGCCTTATAGCTTGTCAATTTCTCTGCTAACCGTAAATTCAGGTGAAGTTACGTAGCGTTCCATGTTCTGAATGCGACCATCAAGTCGTGATAGCCTGTCTTTTAGGTCATAAAGTGCCTGTCTTGGCGGTTCACCCTTTTGCCACACTTTAAACTTCACAGATACCTTATCTTCATCTTTCGCATCAGGTGAACGATTTGGCGTCGTTTCACGCTTATCTAGAATAAACCAGCAAGCCACATACACCACGATAAATAATGGACCACCAGATAATAGCACGGCTGTGATGAATAAGATCCGAACAAGCCATAACTCCATGTTGAAATAATCACTAAGACCAGCGCATACTCCAGCTACCTTGCCACGACTTGGGTCACGATATAGCTCTCGCTTTAGTCTACTCATAACTTGCGTCTCCATTGTGGTGACTCTTGATCAAGTAAAGCTTCTAACGTTTCAACACGGTCTGCCATTTTTTCTGCCTTATTGGCTAATTCGATAAGCTGACGATGCTCGTGTTCACTTAACCCTTGGCTTACCTGCTTTTTGCTACGGTAGTGCAAAATTAACCAAAGTGGTGCCACGATGACCATAAAAATAATCAACGGAGCCATCAAAACTTCTGCGTCAAACATAATCTTCTCCTGCCTTCAACCTGGCTGTTATTATTGTAGTTGGTTAGCACCTACCCTGACAGTAGGTGCGATTATTTTCACTTTTCAGCCATTTTCTTTTTCAGCTGTTCAAGCTCATCGTCAATCTTTTCGTTCTTTTGCAGATCAGCAATCTCATCCGCTAAAGATTTCTTACCTAAATCGTAAGATTCGATTTGCGACTCTAGGCCATCGATTTTGCTCTCATAACGCTCAAAGCGATTTAGTGCATCATCTACTTTACTGCTGTCTAGTGCCTTTTTCACCTCTAAACGAGATTCAGCTGAACGCTGGCGCAGTACAATCGCTTTTTGGCGCGCTTTTGCGTCGGCCAGTTTATCTTGTAATGTACTGACTTCTTGCTGCAGCTTTTCAATGTGCGTGTCTACATGCTCTAGCTCTTTTTCAAGGGCTGCAACATCCTCCGCAGACTTTTGCTTTTCAAGTAAAGCAGCACGTGCTAAATCTTCACGCTCTTTACTTAGTGCAAGCTCTGCTTTGGTTTGCCAATCATCTACCTGTGCTTTTAACTGCTCTAGACGGCGTGTTAACTCCTTTTTCTCAGCAAGTGTTTTTGCTGAGGTCGATCTTACTTCGACTAGTGTATCTTCCATTTCTTGGATAATTAGGCGAACCATTTTTTCTGGATCTTCGGCTTTATCCAAAATAGCATTGATATTAGAATTCACTATGTCTGCAAAACGAGAAAAAATTCCCATAGTGGTTACCTCTTTGGTTAATAGCTAAATTGCTTACTGTCTATGTATCAAATAGCTTGCCAACTTTAACAAATTTAAAAACACAATAAAATCATAAGGTTATTTTATTTTTAAAAGTCCTTTAGTTATCCCTTTTTTTGAAATACACTAGTTATTAGTAAAAACCACTAAGAGTTAGGCAATATGAGCCGATTTCGCCAACAGGATAATTTATTAGGCCAATCTGACAGCTTTTTAGCTGTGCTAGACAAGGTTTCACAGCTCGCTCCTTTAGAAAAGCCAGTGCTTATTATTGGCGAGCGTGGCACAGGTAAAGAGTTAATTGCGGCGCGTTTGCATTATCTCTCTGAGCGGTGGGATCAGGAATACGTCAAACTAAACTGCGCAGCCCTAAACGAAAACCTCTTAGAGAGTGAGTTATTTGGTCACGAGAGCGGTGCCTTTACTGGTGCAAGCAAGCGCCATGAAGGTCGATTTGAACGTGCTAACAGTGGCACACTGTTTTTAGATGAGTTAGCCAATACCTCTGCAATGGTGCAAGAAAAGCTCTTGCGTGTAATTGAATACGGCGAGTTCGAGCGAGTTGGCGGCAAGCAAACCGTAAAAGTAGATACTAGACTGGTATGCGCTACCAATGAAGATCTCCCCACTCTCGCCGATGCAGGAGAGTTCAGACACGACTTATTAGACCGTCTCGCATTTGACGTCATCACCTTACCGCCATTAAGAGCAAGAAAAGAAGACATCTTATTATTGGCCGAACATTTTGCGATAAATATGGCTCGGGATTTAGGATGGGAGTTATTTAGCGGCTTTACCCGTAAAGCCATCGAAAAGCTGCTTGATTACCCGTGGCCCGGTAATATCCGTGAGCTGAAAAATGTAGTTGAACGTAGTTTATATCGCCATGGCAACGACCAAATTCCGGTTCATGATATTGTGCTTGACCCCTTTGCAAGCCCATTTAGGCCGAGTCAACGGATCAAAGCGCCAAATGCCCAGCCAACAACTTCAACCACTCATAAAGTTGAGCCTTTACCTGTGGCACAACCGAGTAATGAACAGCGGGCAGATACAACCCTCGAATTTGACTTCCCTTGTGATTTGAAATCGCTTTCCAACGACTATGAAATTACAATGCTACAAAAAGCGCTTGAATTTAGTCAATTTAATCAAAAGAAAACTGCACAAAACCTTGGTTTGACGTATCATCAACTGAGAGGTTATTTGAAAAAATACAACCTACTGGACCAAAACCAAAAACAAGAGGCATAGTGGTGCGTAAATTGTTTTTTGGTGTGCTGTGTACCGCTTTATTTGGCTGTACGGATCAGGCACCAAATAAAGTGAATGATAAGTCACAAGGCTTAGTATATTGTGCAGAAGCAAACCCTGTGTCATTTAATCCACAAGTGACCACAACAGGGTCTACGATTGATATTATTGCCAATCAGCTTTATGACACCTTGATCAGTATTGATCCTGAAAGCGGCGAATTCTTACCAGAATTGGCAACGTCTTGGCAGGTCAGCGAAGACGGTAAATCTTTCACTTTTACCCTGAGGGACGATGTCCAATTTCACGATACCCTCTACTTCACACCAACAAGAAAAATGAATGCCGATGATGTGGTATTCTCATTTAACCGTTTATTTGATGTTTACAATCCGTACCACTTTGTTGGTGACGCAAATTATCCTTATTTTCAAAGTATTGGACTCGACCAACTGATCCGCCAAGTGAAAAAGGTGGATGAACATACCGTTCGCTTTGATCTGTTCAACGCGGAAAGTAGCTTTTTGTCTAATATCGCCACAGACTTCGCCGTCATTCTTTCTAAAGAATATGCCGATCAGCTTATAGAACTTGAACACAAACAAGACTTTGATCAAAAGCCCGTTGGCACAGGTCCATATAAGTACCGTGAATTTTTACGTGATAATTTGATCCGATATTATCGCCATGAGGATTACTGGAAACACCCGGTACATATGGAACAATTGGTCTACGACATCACCACCAATGGTACTAGCCGCATCGCGAAAATGCTAACTAAAGAATGTGATATTACGGCGCACCCCAGTGCCACACAACTCACCGTGCTTGAGCAAAGAAAAGACATAGAAGTTGAAAAGGCCGCTAATCTGAATATAGGTTACTGGGCATTCAACACCGAAAAGCCACCATTTGATAATCCGCTGGTCCGAAAAGCGCTGGCACACAGCATAGATTTTGAAAAAATCATGCAAGCGGTATTTTACAACAACGGGATTTTAGCCCGCTCGATGCTTCCCCCTTCTTCATGGGCATTTGAAGCGCAGCAAAAAATGCCAACATATGACCCTGAAAAAGCCAAAGAGTATTTGAAACAAGCCGGCCTTGAGGGTGGTTTTTCCATGACCTTATGGGCCATGCCAGTGTCGAGAATTTACAATCCTAACGCACGGAAAATGGCAGAGCTTATTCAGCGTGATTTACGTGATATTGGCGTCAATGCCAGAATCGTCGAGTACGAATGGAATACCTTTATTGAGCGCGTTGGCCGCCATGAGCACGATAGCGTGTTATTAGGCTGGGCAGCAGATACCCCTGATCCAGATAATTTCTTCAGCCCGTTATTAAGTTGTACTGCAACATTTAGCGGCAAAAACCCTTCCAACTGGTGTAATCCGGAGTTTGACTTATTGCTCACTCAAGCGTTAGACACCAACGATATGGAAGAAAGAAAATACTATTATCAGCAGGCACAAAAAATGGTAATTGAGCAGCTGCCTCTCGTTCCAATTGCTCACGGACTAAGGTTCCAAGCAACTAGCTCTGATATCAAAGGCGTTTCACTACGTCCATTTGGTGGTATTTCGCTCGCAGAGGCAAGGAGAAACTAACATGTTTGCAAAATATGCTTATCGACGACTGAGCTTGCTTTGCTTTATGTTGTTTACCCTAACGATATTTACTTTCGCTCTCAATTATCTATTTCCAGGCGAGTTAATTACTAACTTTAGTGGCGAAGTCAACTCAAGCTATGCCCAAACGCAGGCACTAGTTGAAAAATACCGAATTGAAGAAAATATCTTTGTGCAATATGGCGCGTTTATGGCTCGTATGTTTGAAGGCGACTGGGGTTTATCTTTGTCGTCAGGCCAACCTGTTCTTTCTCATGTGAAACACCTATTTCCAGCAACGCTTGAGCTATGTTTATATGCGTTGACGGTTGCAGTCATTATTGGTGTACCAAGTGGAGTAATAGCCAGCGCCTATCACAAAAAGTGGCCAGATAAGCTCATTAACTCATTAAGCTTGATGGGGTTTTCCATTCCAGTTTTTTGGTTAGCACTGCTGCTTATTATGGCATTTTGTCTGGGTCTTGGGCTTTTCCCCATGTCCGGTAGAATAGGCTTACTTTATGAAATACAGCCCGTCACGCATTTTATTCTGATTGATATTTATCTTGAAGGGTTTCCCTATGGTGGTGCCGCATTTTGGGATGCACTTCATCATTTAGCGCTGCCAACCGTTGTGCTGGCTATGTACCCAACGACAGTTTTAATCCGCTTTACTCGCGACTCTATGCTCGAAGTCCTCGACCAAAACTATATTAAAACAGCTAGAGCAAAAGGCCTTAACCGCAGCCAGTTGATCATTCATCACGCACTGAGAAATGCGCTACTGCCAGTGATAAAACAAATTGGCCTCCAGTTTAGCACCCTCATCACACTTGCTATGATCACAGAGGTAATATTCTCTTGGCCTGGGATCGGTCGATGGTTAATTGAAAGCATCTATCAACGTGATTTCCCCGCTATCCAAGGGGGACTGCTCGCGGTGTCTTTCTTTGTTATCATTGCCAACATGTTGTCTGATTTTATTCACTCGATACTCGATCCGCTTGCAAGGAATCAGGCTCATGGCAAAGTTTAACTTATTTACCGAAGAGTCTAATCGCTCACCTTTATTCAGGTTATGGCGTAAATTTCGCTCAAACCACATTGCACTAGTGGGTTTGTGGCTGTTTGTTGCCTTGACGGTATTGGCTTTAACAGCGCCGCTGATCGCGCCATATGGTGTTAACCAGCAGCATGCTGATGCCCTGTTACTGCCACCTTCTTGGCATGATGATGGCGATGTGCGCTTTATACTCGGTACAGATGATTTGGGGCGAGACATCTTATCTCGCTTAATGAACGGGGCGACCTACACGTTTGGTTTATCTATCATTGCGGCCTTGGTTACCACAGCGCTCGGCGTCGTACTTGGTACGCTCGCTGGCGCCAGTCGAGGCTTAAAATCCAGCTTTCTTAATCACTTATTGGATATTACGCTCGCCATTCCTTCGTTACTGCTGGCCATTATCATCATTGCTATATTGGGGCCAGGTTTGATGAATACAGTGTGGGCGATTATCTTCGCGCTATTACCACAATATATCCACTCGATTAGAAACTTAGTGGTCACTGAGCTGAGTAAAGACTATATCATCGCCTTTAAGCTTGATGGTGCAACACGCTGGAAACTGCTCGTCCGTGGCATACTGCCTAACATTTATGAGCATATCGTGGTTATTTTTACCATGGCGCTGTCGACTGCTATTTTGGATATTGCGGCACTTGGTTTTTTAAAGCTCGGTGCGCAGCCTCCATCTACTGAATGGGGTGCTATTCTACAAGAAAACTTAAGTTTAATTTATCTCGCGCCTTGGACTGTAGGCCTCCCAGGTGTATTACTCTTTTTGGCGGTACTATCCACCAACTTGGTTGGTGATGGGCTCCGAGAAGCGCTGAAACAACGTAAGGCAGATTAATGCAATTGCTAGACATTAAGAACCTCACCATTGAACTACATACAGAAGACGGCGTTATTCGCGCAGTTGATAAGGTCAACCTTAGCCTTAAAGAAGGCGAAGTACATGCGCTTGTCGGTGAGTCAGGCTCTGGTAAAAGTCTAATCGCCAAAGCTATTGTGGGGGTACTCAATCAGCGCTGGACGGTAACCGCAGACCGCATGCACTGGCGTGGTGTAGACCTTATGCGGTTGTCTTCAGAGAAACGCAGAAAGCTAGTCAGCCAAGACATTGCGATGATTTACCAAGAGCCAAGTCGAAGCCTTGACCCAACCGCCACTATTTTCGATCAAGTCGCGGAATCTATCCCTGATAGCGTCTTAAAAGGTGGTTTTTTTGGTCGTAGAAAAGCTCGAAAAGAAAAGGTCCGAGCACTCTTGCACAAAGCTGGGATCCGAGATGATAAAAAGATCTGCAGCAGTTACCCACATGAGCTTTCAGAAGGAATGTGTCAAAAGATCATGATTGCGATGGCCATAGCCAGAAGCCCCCAACTACTGATAGCCGATGAGCCGACCACTGCACTTGAGAGCACCGCTCGCGCGCAAGTATTTCGATTGCTCAAAGCATTAAATCAACTTAAGAACATGTCGATATTAATGATTTCACATGAGCTGGAAGAGATCTCAGACTGGTCCCATGCAATGCATGTGCTCTACTGCGGGCAGATGGTTGAAGCAGGTCCTACTCAGGCTATTTTTAAACAGCCATTACACCCCTATACCCAAGCGCTGGTTAAGAGTTTGCCCGACTTTGGTCAAGGGCTCGGCCATAAAGAAGCATTTTATGCTTTAAAAGGGACTATTCCCCCGTTACAGCATTTACCCATAGGATGCCGCTTGGGGCCGAGATGCCCTCAAGCGCAAAAAGAATGTGTCGTCACGCCAAGACAAAGTCGCTCGCATGGTCATAGTTATGCTTGTCACTTTCCGTTAATTAAGGTGAAGCAAAAATGCAACCCGTCTTAAAAGTACAGTCTTTAAACAAGTCCTACACTTCTCGTCAAGGACTATTCAGGCGCCGCTCGTTGCAGGTACTCAGAGATGTGTCATTTGCGCTTGCTCCCGGACAAACGCTAGCAATCATAGGAGAGACAGGCTCTGGCAAAAGTACGCTCGCCAAAGTACTGGCCGGTGCTGATATGGCCGACTCTGGGCAAATATTACTGAATGGCCAGATTGTAGAAGACACAGGTATTCGTAATCATGACTGCCGCACCATTCGCCTTATCTTTCAAGATCCAACTCGCTCGCTTAACCCTGGTCTCACCATAGGGGATATGCTTGATGATTGTCTGCAGTACAATACTGAACTCACTGAAGAGCAGCGCTATAAGAAAATTCGTATCACGCTCAGCCGCGTTGGGCTACTTGGTGAACACATAGACTATTATCCACATATGTTTAGTGGTGGGCAGTTACAGCGGGTTGCTTTAGCGCGAGCCCTTATTTTAGATCCTAAAGTATTGGTATTAGATGAAGCGCTGTCATCATTAGACCCATCCGTACGTGCCCAAACCGTGAACCTACTGCTAGAACTACAAGCAGCAACGGGACTTGCGTATGTGCTTATTACGCATCATTTGAGTTTGGTTCGCCATATGAGTGATGAGATTTTGGTATTAAATCGCGGCAAAGTCGTCGAATATGGCGAAACGGAATGTGTGTTCAATACACCAAAATCTAAAACCATGCAGAAGCTGCTATCAGCTTAATTTCGAGGGGAGTGAGAAATGGATTTTAATGCCCATCTGTTATTTTTCTTCTCACTTGTTGGAGTATTTAACGGCTTTATTCTCAGTGCCCTACTGCTAATAAAATTTCAGGCGGCAAAGGCTCTGCGCTGGGTATCGGTGCTTCTCATTTTACTCTGTATTCGAATTGGTAAATCAGTTCTTTTTTACTTTAACCCAGAGCTGGATAAAACGATTCTGCAAATAGGTCTTAGTGCCTACTTTTTGCTCGGTCCTTGCCTGCTTAATTTTGTACTCGCAAGCTACAGTAAAACCAGAAATCGTTATCTAGCAATACATTTTTTGGCATTAAGCGGTTTTATTATTGGATTTGGTATACTTATGCCCTATCAGCTTCACCCTGAAATTTGGCAAACGTGGGGTTACAAAGGCACATCCTATTTTTGGCTGGGTTACTTACTGGTGAGTTCTTATACTTTTTACCGCCTAACAGCAACTAAAAACGCCAATGGCAACACTGAGTCTCATTTATCTTTGGTTGTGATCTGCGGTTGCTGGCTCATTTGGGCAGCTTATTTCTTTTCGTCACTCACTTCTTACATCACAGGAGCACTCACGTTCAGCCTTGTGCTCTATCTAAGCATTCTTTTCGCACCCAAATTACTACGAAAACCAACTGCTAATGAAAAGAAATATGCCAATACGCACATAAGCGACGATGAATACAATCAGCTCATAGCCAAACTTGAGTCGCTAATGACGGAAGGCAAGCTTTTTACCGAGCCAGATTTGACGCTCCCCAGATTAGCCAAACGATTGGGCACGAGCCACAATAAATTATCGCAAATAGTGAATCGTCACTATCATTGTAACTTTAAACAGTATCTCAATGGCTTGAGAGTGGAATATGCGAAACACTTGCTTCCGACCACCAACATGCCGCTGGAACACCTTGCACTGGAGTGTGGTTTTAATTCTGCGTCCACATTTTTTGCCGCATTTAAGAAGCTCACAGGGCATTCTCCAAATAGCTTTAAGCACTCCGAGAACATACTCTCAGGTTCCTAGAATATACTCTAGGTGACTGCTTTAATTAAATAAGTTTATGTTTCTTCTGAGTCATTACAGGAGAAACTTATGACCCTATCAAAACTAGTAACATTGTTATTTTTACTACTTTTCCAAATCAGCAACGCTGTCGCTTTTGAGGATGAAACTGCAAATATTACCGCTACATTGAACCACTACATTAGCGGTACTGCCAATAATCAGCCAGAAGAGATAAAAAAAGCATTTCATCCAGATGCGATGCTTATTTTAGAAAAGTCAGACCAAGCGATGTGGCAAGTCCCGTTGAAAGAGTATTTGAGTTGGTATAAAGGCTCGAAAAAAGACACTGGCAGGCGCGCCAAAATTCTAAATATCAGTGTGAATGATCACCTTGCACAGGCCAAAATCCGCATCGATATATTGAAATCAAACGTGCAGTACATCGACCACCTACTCTTAAAGAAAATAGCTGGAACGTGGCAAATCATCAGTAAATCGGCGCAGCAAACCACGCTAACTTCCGAGCAAGTAACGAACTTGGGTCGCCGAGTGCTCATTGTCGCATCAAGCAAGGCCTTTCACGGCGATAGTCAGCTGCCTGCTGGCACAAGCTTCCAAGAGCTGCTCAGTGCCTATGACGTATTTACTCAAGCAGGGCTAATCGTTGATTTCGTCAGCACACAAGGTGGCGCGTTAAACCTGAGCTATATAAATACTTCAAATGGCGAACATAAAAAGTACCTTTACCAACCTGACTATATGTATGCGCTCAGCAACACAATGCGTCCAGCTGAAATCGACCCTAGCCAATATGCGGCAATCTATTATGTTGGCGGCAGTAATGCCATGTATGAAGTAGCAGAAAACCTTACTCTACAGCGTATTGCTATGCATATATATGAACAAAACCAAGGTGTTGTTGCCGCGGTATGCCACGGTACAGCTGGTATCGTTAATTTGCGCTTGAAAAATGGCGAATACCTTATCAAAGGAAAGCAAATCACCGGTTACCCTACCGCATTTGAAAATCCAGATAGAGCGTATTTCAAGCATTTTCCTTTTCAAATTCAACCTAAAGTGGAAGAACTTGGAGGGAGTTTTGAGTATGGAGAGCGGAATGAATCTTTTATCAAGGTAGATAGCCGCATAGTGACTGGCCAGAATTATCAGTCTTCATTAGCGGTTGCAAGCACTGTATTGACTTTACTTTAAACACAAAAAGGGCGGCCATCATATGCCGCCCTATTAAAGCATCTTTCTAGTTATTAGCGTTACCCTTAAAGTTCATACACTCACTGGTGTGACAAAACTTTAAACCTTTCGCACTTGCATAAGCCAACACCTTCTCAAGGTTTTCAGGAGTGATATACCACTCGTTCCCCGTTTTGCCAATGACATGCGTTGCTAAGTATAGCGTTTCTCCGCCTTTTAAAGTATCAATCGCATTACGGATCTTATCCAAATCAAAGCGATGTGAATCTATAGATAGTCCCGTGGTTATCGGTCTATCACTACGTTCTCCCCTGTAAACAACAGAAGACCACGAAGCAAACTTCCTTACATGGGTGAAATATTTCTTAATCTCACGGTCAGTTTCTTTGGTATAAGCTCCGAATGGGTACGCATAAGAGGTCACTGTCAAGCCATCTCTTCTCATCGCGTCAAGTTGTGGTGTAATATCGTCTGTTATCCACTTCTGAACACCATTCTCTTCGGAGTAAATCTTCGCATGTCGGTGTATTACCCCATGATGGCCGATTTCGTGGCCTCTATCTTCTATATCCGCTACTTTTTCATGATCAATAGTGGAATAGTGGCTAACATAATAGGTAAATGTTGCGTTATATTTATCAAACAAGTCAAGGTGTTCATAGATAGAATTTAGTGCGCCACCATCATCGAAAGAAATATTAATCTGTTTAGGCCAAACAGAGCTTTGATTATGATGGAAATCCTCAACTGCCTCTTGAAGTGCAGCATACTCAAAGTTGCGCTCAGGTATCGTTAAAATTAGTTCGTCATAAGCCCACTGATCTAGCGTACCATCTTGAAAAAACAACCCCCGAAGTCCAACATCCTTCAGCATGCTAGGAGTGAGTAAAGATTTATTATCTAGCTCGAAAAGCTCAACAACTTTACATAATCTATCCCTCAGAGTCGTTAACTGTAATTCATCTTGTGTTGTATTAAAATATCCCTGAATTACAGATAGATTTGCAGCGGTCACGCATCCAAATTCGGCAATTTCAAAGTCTTTTAAAGCAAGAGAAGTAATATTTTCTGCTCCTTGTGCACTCAGGATACGCTTAATTACCTCTTCTTTTGTTTCTTTCGTGGAGTTATTAGAATTAGTATTTTCTGAATTTGAATCGTCGCTATTGGAATTATCTTTATCTGAATTATCGGTATCAGCTCCATCTTTGTCAGTTGAAGTGTTATCTCCTTGACCTCTCTCTACAGGTGGCTCTATAGCAGTCTTACTGTCACTGTTACATCCTGATATTAATAGCAATAAAGCTACAATCCATGCGCTATATCTATATTTCATAAAGTTCCTATTTAATGCACAAAGTACTGAAAACCGGTAATTCTAAATAGGGGGGTTAACATTTGTCAATATCGGAACAGTAAATATTTTATTTTTTAAATTAACCACTTAAGACTACAGCGTTTGAGCTACATTTTCATAAATTACATTTGACAGGCAAGTACTATAATGAGAGGTCAAAAACACAAAAATAAAGCTGGAGGAATGCTATCTGCAATTGAAAAATAACCCCCACTTAAAAAGTGGGGGTTATTATCAATCTGAGACGCCATGTTGGCGCCTTTCTGCTATCTAAAAACGATTATTGCTGCTCTGTGACCTGTAACTGTGGTCTTTTCACTTCAGACTTAGCTTCAAGTGCTGCTAGTAGCTCAAGATAGTTTTTGTTTGCGTAAGAAGCGGTTATTGACTGCTTCTGCTGCGCATCAACCTTGCCATCAACTTCAGGCGTGGTGACTGACTTCAGCACCACAAATGCCGAATCGCCATTACCAAGCTCTACAAGTGCAGATTCTGTTTCTGCCACACCCGGCTGAGGCAATTTAAATGCTTCAGCTGCAATAGCTGGTGGTACGTCGTAGCTACGACGCTTAAGCTCAGACACGCTCTTCACTTCGATACTCTGTGCTTTGGCAATCTCAGCTAAAGTAGAACCACTTTGTAGTTGCTCAAATAGCGACTGTGCTTTCTCTGCAATTAATGTCGACGCTTTTTCATTGCTCAACTGCGTTTTGATCTGCGCGCTGACTTCCTCAAGTGGCTTAGTCGCTGCCGCTTTATGCTCAGCAACACGAACCACCACGATATGCTCTGGTGCAACTTCTAACACTTCTGAGTTTACGCGGTCTTCTAGCAGCTCTGGCGTGAAGATAGTATTGCTTATCGCTGGTGAATTCAGTGGCTCAGGAAGCGCATTACGACTTACCAGTTCAGTTGATTTGATCTCAACGCCTGCGGCTTCGGCAGCATCTTGTAGCGAGTCAGCCATTTCAAAAGCAAGTTCAGCTACACGGGTTTGCTTTTGATAAAACGCATCAATCTTAGCTGCTTTTTCAAGCTCTGCACGAAGGTCGTCTTTTACGTCATCAAAAGATTGTGCCTGTTGGCGCTGAATGTCTGTTAGCTTGATAATATGGAAACCAAACTCAGATTCAACTACTTCAGATACATCACCTACCGAGGCAAGCGCAAATGCTGCATCTTCAAACGCCGGATCCATCATGTCTCTTTCAATCCAATCTAGATCACCGCCAAGCTCAGCGCTCACCACGTCGTCAGATTTTTCTTCTGCAACAACGGCAAAATCAGCACCATTATTCAATTCAGCCAGAATTTCATCCGCTTTTTGTTTAGCGGCTTCAGCATCTTCGCTTGCATCAACAAGAATGTGTGACACGCGGCGTCTTTCAGGTTCAAGATATTGGTTTTTTTGCTCTTCGTAATACGTTTTTAACGCTTCTTCAGTCACTGGTTCTGCAGGTTCCAGATCTTCAGCTTTTAGCTCAATATAGTTAACCGCCACCAGTTCTGGAGCTTGGAACTGAGTTTGATTCAAATCGTAGTAGTTTTGAACTTCTTCATCTGATACTGATACTTCATCTTTCACCAACTCTTTGCTCAATACCGCATAGTCGATAGCACGAGTTTGTTGCTGTAGCGCAATAGATTGTTGAAGCTCGTTTTTCAGTACAAAATCAGTGCCAGCAACCGCTGAGATTAACTGCGCACGAGTCATCTCGTCACGAAGATATTCACGGAAGCTATCTGGCTGGAAGTTCATTTGACGGATAACTTGTAAGTAACGGTCGTTACTGAATTCTCCACCAATTTGAAAATATGGCATTTCAACAATCGCTTTTTTAACCTGCTCATCGCTCACACGAAGACCAAGCTCTTTGGCTAGTTGGGTTTGTAATTCTTGTTGTACTAATTGGTCAACAACACCTTGGCGAATTTGCGCCATATAATTAGGATCGGCTGCAATCTGTGCAAAGTATTCGCCAAACTGTTGTTCTAGTCGTGCACGTTCATTTGAGTAGGCACGAGAAAACTTAGTTTGTGAAATCTTTACTCCGTTCACTTCTGCGACAGGCTGCTCTGTGGTTTGACCTAGGTAACCACCGATCCCTGCTAACGCAAAAGATAAGATGACTAAACCTAATACGATTTTAGCCGCCGGGCCTTGCGAGCCTTCTCTGATCTTTTCAAGCATTTATTGTTTCTCTTATCTAAGTCAAAGCACCAAAGCACTTTGTGTTTGCTAGATTTGGGTTAAGCATTACACCAATCAGATTAGTGATGGTATAAAAAAAGCGTATCTTAGCAGATACGCCTTTTATCTTGAAGCAGTTCGCGATGACTCTGCACCGCCTAATTCAAATTGAATTAGTTTACTGCGTCTTTAAGCGCTTTACCCGCTTTGAAAGATGGGATGTTAGCTGCTGCGATTTGAATAGTCTCACCAGTTTGTGGGTTACGACCAGAACGTGCAGCACGCTCGCGCACTGAGAAAGTACCAAAACCTACAAGTGCAACAGAGTCACCGTCTTTTAGTGCACCCGTTACAGACTCAATGAATGAATCTAGCGCACGACCAGCAGCCGCTTTAGAAATGTCAGCATCAGCTGCGATTTGATCGATTAATTGAGATTTATTCACAATATCATCCTCTTCCATAGTTATTGTCAAAAGTTACTTCTTACTGGTAACTTTTGCTATTCATTTAGAGACATCACAGCGACTCTCTAATTCTCGAAATCTTTCTCAAGCCTAGTGATTACGGGGCTTCCGAACCAGTAGGCTTAAATACAGTGCCTAACTTAACACACCTTTTAGATTTGAAAAGCCTTTTCACTCAATTTTTTGGCTTTTTTCTTAGTTTTTTTGCGATTCCACACTAAAACTGTCTATTGGGTGCGCTAACGCCAGTGATAATACCTCATCAATCCATGACACCGCATGAATATCAAGCCCTTCAAGAACATTGTCAGGAATTTCTTTTAAGTCACGCTCGTTCTTTTTCGGTATTAAAACTCGTTTAATTCCACCACGGTGTGCTGCCAATAATTTCTCTTTCAGACCACCGATAGGCAGAACTTCACCACGCAAGGTAATTTCACCTGTCATCGCAACATCTGCACGTACTGGATTGCCAGTAAGGCTTGATACTAAGCCTGTTACCATCGCAATACCGGCGCTCGGGCCGTCTTTCGGTGTTGCACCTTCAGGAACATGAACATGAATATCACGTTTTTCGTAGAAATCATCATTTATGCGTAGTTTGTCGGCACGGTTGCGCACCACGGTCATTGCCGCCTGAATTGACTCTTGCATCACATCGCCCAACGAGCCAGTGTAAGTAAGTTTGCCTTTACCTGGTACTGCCGCACATTCAATAGTGAGTAAGTCACCCCCTACTTCCGTCCATGCAAGACCAGTAACTTGACCAACTCTATCGCCGTCTTCCGCCTTGCCATAATCGTGACGTTGTACACCTAAGAAGTCTTCAAGATTTTCTTGGTTAATCACAACTTGCTTAACATTTTTATCTAGCAAGATGTTCTTAACTGCTTTTCGGCACAACTTAGATACTTCGCGCTCTAGATTACGTACACCCGCTTCACGCGTGTAATAACGGATAATACCAATGATCGCGCTGTCTTCTATATTGATTTCAGACTCTTTCAATCCATTGCGTTTCACTTGCTTTGGAATTAAGTGCTGCTTGGCAATATTTAGTTTTTCGTCCTCGGTGTAACCAGAAAGACGAATGACTTCCATACGGTCTAATAATGGACCTGGAATGTTAAAGCTATTAGAAGTCGCAACAAACATCACATCAGACAGATCGTAGTCCACTTCTAAATAGTGGTCTGCAAAGTTGCTATTTTGCTCTGGGTCTAACACTTCTAGTAGAGCAGATGCAGGATCGCCGCGCATATCCGATGACATCTTATCGATTTCATCCAACAAGAAAAGTGGGTTCTTTACGCCAACTTTCGACATGCTTTGGATCAGTTTACCCGGCATTGAGCCAATATAAGTTCGTCTGTGCCCGCGAATTTCAGCTTCGTCGCGCACGCCACCGAGCGCCATACGTACGTACTTACGGCCAGTAGAACGCGCGATAGATTGACCTAAACTGGTTTTACCAACGCCTGGAGGACCGACTAAACATAAGATAGGGCCTTTAAGCTTATTGGTGCGCTGCTGTACCGCTAGATATTCGATAATGCGGTCTTTCACTTTCTCAAGGCCATAATGATCGGCATCGAGTATTTTTTGTGCACCAGCTAGGTCTTTTTTCACCTTTGAGCGCTTTTTCCAAGGTACGTTGATCATCGTCTCAATGTACGAGCGTACAACCGTCGCTTCCGCAGACATAGGTGACATCATTTTAAGTTTGTTAAGCTCTGAAAGCGCTTTTTCTTCCGCTTCCTGCGGCATATTCGCTTCGCTAATACGCTTTTTCAGAGCTTCAAATTCGTCAGGTACATCATCCAACTCACCAAGCTCTTTCTGAATTGCTTTCATTTGCTCATTCAGATAGTACTCACGCTGGGATTTCTCCATTTGCTTTTTAACGCGTGAGCGGATCTTTTTCTCTACTTGAAGTAGGTCAATCTCGCCTTCCATCAACGCCATCAAATATTCGAGACGCTCGGTCACATCGTTAATTTCTAGCACCTTTTGTTTTTCAGGTACTTTAATTGGCATATGAGCAGCCATCGTATCCGCTAAGCGTGCAGCTTCATCGATACCCGACACCGAAGTTAGTACCTCTGGTGGAATCTTTTTATTCAACTTCACATAGCCTTCGAACTGGCTTATTGCGCTGCGAACCAATATGTCTTGCTCTTGCTCATCCACATCCTGAGATGGAATATACTGAGCTTGCGCCAAGAAATATTCGTCTGTAATTAGAAACTCATCTATTTTTGCGCGTTGAGTACCTTCAACCAGCACTTTCACTGTGCCATCAGGTAGTTTGAGTAACTGTAATACCGTTGCAATGGTACCAGTCTGATAGACATCATCAGTGCTTGGGTCATCAACTGAGGCGTCTTTTTGCGCAACTAAAAAGATTTGCTTGTCATTGTCCATCGCAGCTTCTAGGCATTTTATTGATTTTTCTCGGCCTACAAACAGCGGGATCACCATATGCGGATACACCACTACATCGCGTAGCGCTAGCACTGGAATTTCTACTCGATCCGTTCTTTCAAGCGTCATTATGTTCTCTTCGCACTTCAATTAATTTTGGGAATACTGAGCTATATGGGGATAACGCAGATAAAGTTCAATAGTTTATAGTAATCCGCATCAAGTAGAGATCAATTTAACGGATAAAAAGCTTAGTTTTGACACTCAATTTATCGTGGTGGAATGTATAAAAAATTCCCCCTAAAACTTGTCTCGCTATTGCCCTTTATCGTTATAGCTATTTGACTATATTGGCTTCTATCTGATGTGGACTAAGAAATAAAAAGGAGCGCTAGGCTCCTTTTTTTAATCTCATACTGAGCTATTCAGACGCAGCTTTTTCTTTACCATTATTTTCGTAAATCATAATTGGGTCTGATTCGCCTTTGATCACCGTTTCATCAATGACGACTTTACTCACTTCTTCTAATGAAGGAAGCTCATACATAGTATCAAGCAATACGCCTTCGACAATCGAACGCAGACCACGGGCACCTGTTTTACGCTCCATCGCTTTATGAGCAATCGCTCGTAACGCATCTTCACGGAACTCAAGGTCAACACCTTCCATCTTAAATAGTGCCGCGTATTGCTTAGTGAGTGCATTCTTCGGCTCATTTAGGATTTCAATTAGTGCTTCTTCGTCTAGTTCAGTTAAAGTCGCAACTACAGGCAAACGACCAATAAATTCAGGTATTAAGCCGTACTTAACTAAATCTTCAGGCTCTACGTCTTTAAACGTCTCGCTTAATGAGCGCTCAGAGTCTTTAGATTTAACTTCAGCACCAAAGCCAATTCCAGTATTTTTTGTACTGCGCTGCTCGATGACTTTGTCTAGGCCTGCAAACGCACCACCACAGATAAACAAGATCTTAGAAGTATCTACTTGTAAAAATTCTTGTTGCGGGTGCTTTCTACCACCTTGTGGTGGAACAGATGCAACCGTGCCTTCAATCAGTTTTAGTAGAGCTTGTTGTACACCTTCACCTGACACATCACGGGTAATTGATGGGTTGTCAGATTTTCTTGAAATTTTGTCGATTTCATCAATGTAAACAATACCACGCTGTGCTTTCTCAACGTCGTAATCACATTTTTGCAGAAGCTTTTGAATGATGTTTTCAACATCTTCACCCACATAACCAGCTTCGGTTAATGTCGTCGCATCTGCCATTGTGAAAGGAACGTCAAGTAAACGTGCAAGCGTTTCTGCAAGAAGGGTTTTACCACTACCCGTTGGACCAATTAGTAGAATATTACTTTTGCCAAGTTCTACATCACCTTTACCGCCTTGATTGCGCAGGCGCTTATAATGATTATAAACCGCAACAGACAAGACTTTTTTAGCGTGGTCTTGCCCTATCACATAGTCGTCTAAGTGATTTCTGATCTCTTTTGGCACAGGTAATTTATCAGACGCGTCATGCTTAGGCGCAATATCTTTGATTTCTTCCCTAATAATATCGTTACAAAGTTCAACGCACTCGTCACATATATAGACAGATGGACCGGCAATTAACTTACGAACTTCATGCTGGCTCTTACCGCAAAATGAGCAGTAGAGTAGCTTACTATTCTTATCGCCGTCTGTTGGAGTGTCTGACATTCAGCTACCTCATTCAATTGCTGTTATCTCTAGATAACATCGTATTTCTTTTAACTATACCAAAGAAAATTAGCTTTGGCACAGTAGAAGCCGATGAATTCAATTCATCGGCTAATTCATAATCACTTAAGCTCTCGACGAGAGTGAACCGCATCAATCAGGCCATATTCTAACGCTTGATCTGCAGTCATAAAGTTGTCTCGATCTGTGTCATGCGCAACCACATCGTAAGGCTGACCGGTATGTTCCGCCATTAAGCGATTCAATTTCTCTTTGATCGCCAAAATTTCACGGGCATGAATTTCAAAATCAGAAGCCTGACCTTGGAAACCACCTAAAGGTTGGTGGATCATCACACGAGAATTAGGTAAGCAATAACGTTTACCTTTAGCACCGCCAGATAGCAAAAATGCCCCCATACTCGCAGCTTGACCAACACAAACCGTACTAACGTCAGGCTTGATAAAATTCATCGTGTCGTAGATTGACATCCCAGCAGTCACAGAACCACCCGGCGAGTTGATATATAGGAATATATCTTTGTCAGGGCTTTCTGATTCCAAGAACAGCATCTGCGCCACAATTAGATTGGCCATATGGTCTTCGACTTGACCAGTTAAGAAAATAATACGGTCTTTTAACAGTCGTGAGTAAATATCGTAAGAACGCTCGCCTTTAGCCGTTTGCTCCACGACCATAGGTACTAACGCATTGATTGGATCGATCATACCATCATTCATGTTTTTTATTCCTTATTAGCACAGAATCTATTGCCTATTCGCAGCAACTTTATTGGACTTAGCGCGGCCCATAAAAACATTCTGTGATCGGTGTTTAGGCTAATACTTTTTTGAGCGAATTGAAACGAGTAGATATAACTGTATCAGTAATACTCAACGAAATCTGACTCGTAAAATAAGTATAGCTAATAAAATAAGCCATGCCTCAAGATATAAGTACTTAATGCTTCAATATCAAGGCTTAAAAACAAAAATGGCCCGAATTCTCTATTAGAGTAACTCGAGCCATTTAAACTTCAGCTTAGCTGTAAGTCAATGATTTCTTCAAAGACTTATTGATCAGCCTGTGGATTCATGATGTCGTCGAATGACTTTTCAACATCAGAAACAGATGCAGCAGCAAGTACAGCTTCAACAGCTAGCTCTTCCATCGCAACATTGCGCATTTGCTGCATTAGTTGATCGTTTGCTTTGTAGTATGCAACTACTTCACTTGGATCTTCGTATGCAGAAGCAACTGTGTCGATTAATTCAGCCACTTTGCCTTCATCTGCTTTGATGTCGTTTGCTTTGATCACTTCACCCAGTAATAGGCCAGTTTTCACACGTGTTACTGCTTGCTCGTGGAATAGCTCTGCAGGTAGCTCAGGCATGTTTTGTGCGTTGCCGCCAAAACGTTGTGCCGCTTGTTGACGAAGAGCGTCGATTTCTTGGTCGATTAGTGCTTTTGGCACTTCAACTTCGTTAGTCTCTAGAAGACCTTTGATCGCTTGATCTTTCACGTTAGCTTTAACCGCTTGGTTTAGCTCACGCTCCATGTTCTTCTTAACTTCTTCTTTAAGTGCGTCAACACCGCCTTCAGCAACACCAAACTTAGTTGCGAACTCGTCAGTTAGTTCAGGAAGCTCTTGAACTTCAACTTTCTTCACAGTGATAGTGAATTGAGCCGCTTTACCTTTTAGGTTTTCAGCGTGGTAATCTTCAGGGAAAGTTACGTCAGAAACAACTTCTTCACCTGCTTTTTTGCCAACGATACCGTCTTCGAAGCCTGGGATCATACGACCTTGACCAAGCTCTAGAGGGAAGTCTTCAGCTTTACCACCTTCGAACTCTTCACCGTCGATTGTACCAACGAAGTCAACTGTTACACGGTCTTTTTCACCAGCAGCTGCATCGCTTTCGGTCCAAGAAGCGTGTTGCTTACGAAGCGTTTCAAGCATGTTCGCTAGATCTTCATCAGTTACAGAAACCGCAGGCTTCTCAACTGTGATTTTGTCTAGATCTTTAAGTTCAACTTCTGGGTATACTTCAAAAGTTGCATCGAATTCTAGATCTTTACCAGCTTCTAGTGACTTAGGAGCAAAAGATGGTGCGCCTGCAGGGTTGATTTTCTCAGCAATGATTGCTTCGATGTAGTTACGCTGCATCAGATCGCCAGCAACTTCTTGACGTACAGCCGCGCCGTAACGCTTAGTGATGATTGACACCGGAACTTTACCAGGGCGGAAGCCATCGATACGCTGTGTTCTTGACAGTTGTTGTAGGCGTTTTTTAACTTCAGTCTCAACGTTCTCTGCAGGAACGGTGATGGTCAGACGGCGCTCAAGGCCTTGAGTCGTCTCAACAGAAACTTGCATGATTTACCTCAATCTTCATTTTTGGGCGACAAAGCGCCTTCCTTACTAACAAGACAACCATCATGCTTTTATGGGCCTTCAGCTAAATTGCCAAACTCTCCGTTGCATGTGACGCTTGTTGCCTGCCCTACGGGCACTACGTTAATTAATAGACGCGGCATTATAACCTATTCAACGACGGAGTCGAGCAATCAGGTTAAATAATTAGGCATATTGGTGCTAATTGATTAAAAGTTAGTAAATTTGAAATAAATGACTGAGATACTAGAGGGAAAGTGGTCGGCGATGCAGGATTTGAACCTGCGACCCCTTGGACCCAAACCAAGTGCGCTACCAAGCTGCGCTAATCGCCGAATAATTTTGGCATGTAGATGGGGCGACTGATGGGACTTGAACCCACGACAACCGGAATCACAATCCAGGGCTCTACCAACTGAGCTACAGCCGCCACTACATGTGGATTAAAATAAGATGGCGCACCCTGAAGGATTCGAACCTTCGACCGACGCCTTAGAAGGGCGTTGCTCTATCCAGCTGAGCTAAGGGCGCAAACTCGTAAACATCTTCATGCTACATTCTTATTTTAAAAGTGGTCGGCGATGCAGGATTTGAACCTGCGACCCCTTGGACCCAAACCAAGTGCGCTACCAAGCTGCGCTAATCGCCGACTGTGACCTTGGAGAACTAAGAACCTTTTTATCGGTGAGTCCTCGTTGGCAACGGGGTGCATAATAGTGATTTGCCCGAAGTAGGTCAAATATTTTTTTTAGTTTTTGTTTCAACTGCCTAATTTTGCCACAAATTGTTGATAAAACAGCTGACTTAAACAATTTTTGAACGCTTCTTGTAGAACAGATCATGAAAACCTTTGCTTTTACGCAATGCAAACTTGGCGGACTGGCTGTTTTTTGAGAAAATAGCGGGCAAATGTCCTCCTTTGTAATAACTAAAGGGACATATAAATAGAGCGACCCCATTTTTCATCTTTATTAAGCAATCATTTCATCAATACATGAAAGTGCTTGTATGGAAGAATTTAAAGGCTCTATCATCGTTCAAGTTTTTTAACCCTTAATATAGGTCAATCATGACGGCAAACATCATTGATGGCAAAGCTATCGCGAAACAAGTTCGTTCTACTGTTGCACAACGAGTTCAAGACAGACTAGCGCAAGGTCTAAGAGCGCCTGGCTTGGCTGTGGTATTAGTAGGCCAGGATCCTGCGAGCCAAGTTTATGTTGGTTCAAAGCGTAAAGCCTGTGAAGAAGTCGGATTTGTTTCTAAATCTTTCGACTTACCAGGTGATACAAGCGAAGAGCAATTACTTGCGCTTGTTGATGAGCTTAATGCAGATCCTGAAGTTGATGGGATCTTAGTACAATTGCCGCTACCTGAAGGCCTAGACGCAGAAAAAGTGTTAGAGCGTATTGATCCTCACAAAGACGTCGATGGCTTTCACCCATATAACGTAGGCCGTCTTGCCCAAAGAATGCCAGCACTGAGACCTTGTACGCCAAAAGGGATCATCACCCTACTCGACTCTACCGGTGTGCGTTATAAAGGCATGCATGCTGTTGTGGTTGGTGCTTCAAACATCGTTGGTCGCCCTATGTCACTAGAGCTGCTACTTGCTGGTTGTACTACAACCGTTTGCCATAAATTTACGCAAGACCTCGAAACCCATGTGCGTCGTGCCGATCTTCTGGTTGTGGCGGTAGGCAAACCAGAGTTTATTCCGGGCGACTGGGTTAAAGAAGGCGCGATTGTTATTGATGTAGGTATTAATCGCTTAGAATCTGGCAAACTGGTAGGTGACGTGCAATACGACATCGCAGAACAGAGCGCGAGCTTTATTACCCCGGTGCCAGGTGGTGTGGGTCCAATGACCGTAGCAAGCTTAATCGAAAATACGCTAGAAGCGTGTGAAAAATATCACAGCTAAACGCTGTTCGTTTATAGCTATAATAAAGCCTCAGTTGAGGCTTTACTATTTTAAGCCTCACTAGCTCATTAACGTGTCCTTGTTCGCTTTGTTTTCTTCCTGAGTTACCGCTTCTCTCATCGCTTCTTGTAAGGCAGCCATCCGCTCTTCTAATTCTTCAAGTGAAATTTTTCCCTCAGCCGCAAGCTTTTCAAGTTCTGTCACTTTCTCTTTTAATTCGTCTATTTTCTCTTTATTTGCCCCTAAGCGGCTAAACATTACCGCTTCTCTCATTTTTTCTAGAAATGACTGATTACGCTCCACCACTTCATATTTATATGGCTCGTCGGGTTTATTATCGAGTACTGGGGATGATTCGGTTGCGATGTTAGCAGCCGCGACATAGTTTTGCTCCTGCGCAGCGGTATTAGCTGGTTTAGTTTGGGCAAGGCTTCGCTGCTCTGAAACGGACTCAGTGGTACGAATTGCGGAGTGGGTTTGGTAAGTGATCATGATTGCTCTCCTTGATTTGTCCAAGAAAAGCAATCACTGTGCCAAATTAGTTTACTCGCTACTGGCTAGATATGACCAGGAATTGGCTTGTGCGGCAAATTGACGTCTTGGTTTTGACCACGGTGACGTAATAAGTGATCCATGAGTGTAATAGCCAACATGGCTTCTGCTATTGGAATGGCACGAATACCAACACAAGGGTCATGGCGGCCCTTCGTCACAACTTCTTGCGGTTGGTTGTGAGTATCAATACTCTGTCCCGGTACCGAGATACTTGATGTCGGTTTTAGCGCAATTGATGCGATAATATCTTGCCCTGTAGAAATACCCGCTAAAACGCCGCCTGCATGATTAGAAGTAAATCCCTGTGGCGTTAGCTCATCTCTATGCTCAGAGCCCTTTTGCTCAACCACATCAAAACCATCACCAATCTCTACGCCTTTTACGGCATTAATGCTCATCAAGGAGTGCGCTATCTCAGCATCCAAACGGTCAAACACTGGCTCACCTAAGCCAACAGGCACATTTTTCGCCACGACTTTTACCTTCGCGCCGACTGAATCACCTTCTTTTTTCAGCGTACGCATATATTCATCTAGCGCCTCTAGCTTAGATTCATCGGGAAAGAAAAATGGATTGTTTTCAACCGCTGACCAATCATAATGCTGGGCTTTAATCGGGCCTAATTGAGAAAGACAGGCATTGATTTCGATGCCGTGGACTTGCTTGAGATATTTTTTCGCGATTGCCCCTGCTGCAACTCGAATGGCAGTTTCACGTGCCGACGACCTGCCACCACCGCGATAATCTCTATGTCCGTATTTGTGCCAGTAGGTATAGTCGCCATGACCCGGACGGAACAAGTCTTTGATATTTGAGTAATCTTTTGAACGTTGATCGGTATTTTCAATCAACAACCCAATGCTCGTACCTGTGGTCTTGCCTTCAAACACACCCGAGAGAATTTTTATCTCATCGCCTTCTCGGCGCTGCGTTGTGTAGCGGCTTTGACCTGGTTTGCGTCTATCTAAATCGATTTGTAAATCGGCTTCAGTGATCTCAAGCCCAGGTGGCACACCATCCACCACGCCACCAAGCGCGGCGCCATGGCTTTCACCAAAGGTCGACACCTTAAATAATTGGCCAATGCTATTGCCTGCCATCGTTTTTCCTCATTCCTAAATAGACGATAGAGAGCATTGGCTCCCTATCAGTTTTTAAAGTATTCCAATAGTTGTTGTTTGGATACGACAAAGACCCCTAGACCACCATGCTCAAAGTCTAACCAAGTAAATGGCGCTTCAGGAAATTGCTGCTCCATATGTACCATAGAATTGCCAACTTCGACAAATAACAAACCATCATCATTTAGATGATCGGCCGCTTCTGCTAGTAGTGTGCGGGTCACATCAAGGCCATCTTCTCCTGACGCCAAGCCAAGCTCTGGCTCATGATGGAACTCCTCTGGCAGATCTGACATATCTTCTGCATCAACATAAGGAGGATTTGCTACGATTAAATCGTACTTTTGACCCGGTACACCACTAAATACATCAGATTGGATAGCAAAGACTCTGTCTTGCATCATATGCTGATTGATATTGTGTTCAGCCACTTCTAAGGCTTCAAAAGAAATATCTACTGCATCTACTTGTGCACGCTCAAATGCTTTAGCCAATGCAATCGCAATACAACCAGAACCCGTACACATATCTAAGATACGCGTTACTTTATTCGGTGCAGCTACCCAAGGGGCAAAATGTTTTGCAATTAACTCCGCAAATGGTGAGCGTGGTACTAATACGCGCTCATCAACATAAAACGGCATACCAGCAAACCAAGCTTGATTGGTTAAGTAGGCGACGGGAATACGCTGCTCGATACGTGCTTTGATAAACTCCATCAGATGCGCTTTCTCAGTTTGTGTCATGCGCGCATGCATGATTTCTTTGGGGGCATCAATTGGCATATGCAGCACCGGAAGCACTAAACTGACCGCTTCGTCCCAAGGATTATCCGTACCATGACCAAAAAACACCTCGTTACTCACAAACTGGCTCGCTGTCCAGCGTACCCAGTCCTGAATGGTATGTAAGTCTTGAAAGGCCTCAACGGCCATTTCTTCGGTAATAAGTGGTTGCGACATTTCCGTCATGGTGACTCTCTAAAGATCAAACTATATGGCGCTATTGTAGCGGTTTTTAAGCTAGGTTTTTATGCTTTTTTTATTTAAAATGTCACCATGAACAGAGAATCTAACACTAATGCTGACCTAAATGACGATTTCGCGATGTTTCGTGAGTCTTTGAATGGTGTAAAACCCCTCAAACAAGATCAGGTGCAGCTCAAACAAAAGAAAAAAATTCAGAGCATTGAGCTGAAGCAACAAGTCAAGCAGCAGCAATCTGAGTTTTACTTTTCTGACGAGTATATTCCTGATATTGATACGTCAGGAACCATCAATTTCGTAAAGCCCGGAGCTGATCGCTATTTAGCAAAGCAGCTAAGGCGTGGTGACTACGCGCCCGAACTCATCTTAGATTTACACGGGCTAAATAAAGAAACGGTAAAACAAGAACTAGCAGCATTAATTCATGCTTGTAAGAAACAACATATTGCTTGTGCGTGCGTGGTGCATGGAATTGGTGAGCGTGTGCTTAAACATAAAGTACCGCAGTATCTTGTCCAGCATCCAGATATACTGGCGATGCACCAAGCACCTTTAGAATATGGCGGTAAAGGGGCTGTATTAATCTTGGTGGACCTACCTGATGACCCTAGCTTTGGCCGTTAATTCGGCCCAAACATTGTTCTTCATCCTTTCTTAGTTCGCTTAATCCAGCCTTAATAAATTTAACTAAATCTTAGCCACTTTACCCATCCTGCACTGGTCAAATTCACCACCCCATAAATTCCCCTGTGCCAAGAAAATATTAAAACACATAAAAATCAATAACATAAAAATTAAATTCATTTTGGCACAACCTTTGTAATAGTTATTGCGACTAACAAATTACAAGGAAACTTATTATGACTACTTTAGCGAAAATCACCATGACCACTTTACTGTTTACAGCAAGCATGACAACAACAGCTGCAGAAATTGATGCTTCATTACTTCAAGAAGTAAAAACCAAAGTAACGCAAGCTATCACTGAGTCAATCAAAGCGAATCTAGAAGAAATAAAAATTGAGACCAAACAGTCTTTAGAGAAAGCGTTTCAAACAACTAATAACAACGAGCAAGAAAAAAAGGAAGAGACTAATGATTAATGAGCTCGAGCTTCTGAGTCTGCTCGCAACTCCCGTGATCAGTTTATTTGCCGCTTACCTAAGCATTCAACTGATAAAATCACTGGGTCAGTTTATCAACTTTAACTAGCATGGCACTTGCTAAAGTAGGCAAGGTAGCCGAGTAGTCAAAGTTTTACCCTCTGAAAGCTATTGAGGTATCAGTAGCCATTAAAAAAACCCGCCAATTGGCGGGTTTTTTTGATATCAGCGAGATATCACAAAGTCGACACTAAATTATAGTGCGCCTTCGTTTTCAGATAGGAACTTAGCAACACCTTCAGGACTTGCATCCATACCTGCTTTACCTTCAGTCCAACCAGCTGGACATACTTCACCGTGCTCTTCATGGAATGCTAGTGCATCAACCATGCGAAGCATTTCGTCGATGTTACGGCCTAGTGGTAGGTCGTTAACTACTTGGTGACGAACATTACCTTCGGCATCGATTAGGAAAGAACCACGGAAAGCAACACCAGCTTCTGGGTGCTCAACGTCGTATGCTTGACAGATTTCGTGCTTAACGTCAGCGATTAGATCGTATTTAACTTGACCGATACCGCCTTCGTTTACTGGAGTGTTACGCCATGCGTTGTGTGAGAATTGAGAATCGATAGAAACACCGATCACTTCAACACCACGCTTTTGGAACTCTTCGTAACGCTTGTCGAACGCGATTAGCTCTGAAGGACAAACAAACGTGAAGTCTAGTGGGTAAAAGAAAACAACCGCTTTTTTACCTTTAATACGCTCGTGCAGGTTGTAGCTATCTACGATCTCACCGTTACCTAGTACTGCTGCTGCTGTAAAGTCTGGTGCCTTGCGGCCTACTAATACACCCATTTTTATCTCCAATAGTTAGGTTTATTTCCAATCTTATTTGGTATCTCGTGTCGAGACCAAAATATCTTGTTCATAATATTGTGGCGTGCTTATGAAAAAACAACCCTAGCTAGATTCATAACCAAAGTATCTTTGTCATTCTCACCACCAAAAACTGCGCCTAGTGTATTTGGCAAGTGCCATAATTAACAATCGAATTTAGCGATAGCATCAATCTATAAATTCGATGAGACGCAAATACCTCCGCTCAGGATGCCATTCGGAGATCAAAAAAGGCTTCACGAAGAAGCCTCTTTAACATGTATATCGCTCGATAGACATTAGTCCATAATGTTTTCTGGCATATCACCGCGGAGCTGCTGCCAAATTTCACCTGATTGGTGGCCATACTTACGCATTAATGAAATAGCCCCATCGTGTTCTTGATTTTCCGCCAGTTTGGTTAAATCTGCATAAAACTGTCTCGCCAGTCCTCGCGTTCTAGGATCTGAAAAGTAATGACAACCAATTTTTGAGTATAAGCCTCTGAAGCCATTTAAAATAAGCACATAAATTTTGTTTTGTCCTGCACCTGCCAGCTCATGGTGAACTTGGTAGTCATAATCGGCAAACGCTTCCGCGGTGTCTTCTAGCTCTTCATGCTTAGATAAAATATCGATAACACGCTGCGGGTTGAATTTTATCGCCGCACGCGTATAGATAGCACTAATATTGGTACGCGCTGACAGCAGCTGATCGGTCAACTCAGGCATCTTATCTTCATCAAGACGCGCTAAGGTTTCTAATATATTAAGACCCGACGTTTCCCAAAAGTTATTTACTCGGGTTGGCTTACCATGTTGGATAGTCAACCAGCCATCACGAGCTAGCCTTTGTAATACTTCGCGCAGTGTTGTTCTTGTTACACCAATGAGTTCAGAAAGCTCACGCTCAGCAGGTAGAATGGATCCCGGAGGAAATTCGCCGTTCCAAATTGACTCAACAATATATTCTTCAGCAAATCCAGCTGGGCTCTTGGCTTTGAAAATTCTCATCTCACACCACTTTATTATTACATCAATGCCTTGATTGGCAGGTTGTGCTTGTTAATCCACTGATTGTACCAGATGAAGCTCAACTAACAAGCTACAAATCACCCAAGCTGAAAATAGCCATATTTAATGCAGGTGAGATTGTGATGCGGTGTGAGACTTAAAACTCAATTAAGGCGATTTAGACTTGGCCTGAACGAGCTCATCTTCGCTAAACACTGAGCTGTTAATGTAAACAAATTGCTCCTCATCAGACCATCCAGCCTCTGCTTTCATTTTGTATAACACAAATACTTCTCCTAAAGTGCACACGAAACGACTGCGAAATAGACAGAAAAAGCGGCATGTAATAATGTTATTGGACATCTTTTGCAATTTACTTTTGAGTTTTACTTGCAAACAACAAAGCAGCTTAAGAAAAGCCAAAACTCATAGGCAACAAAATCGAACCCTGTTTTTAAAAGCTAATATCAAAGTCTGCCGAAACACAGAACCCCTATTCAAGGAATCACCAAGAAAATTCGCTCCCTATTTTTACATCACAAAGCAAAACTTTATGCCTGAGTAACCAAACGTATTAGAGCTCATTCTGTCTGCTTTCAAGCTTATTCAGCCATGCTTGTTTAAATTCTTGGTCTGATGTCAAAGCTAGATAAAGGTCCGTAGCAAAAAAACTATCATTGTAATCGGGTAACCAGCCAGTGTTGAACAGCTGCGTTAGCGCTTGTTGTGTTTCTGCTGCGTCATTATTAAGTGCGAACCAGTAAGGAGATAACGCTGCATCTAGCTGATTTCCTTGATTAAGGTATTGTGCCAACAACTGTGTTACTCGCTTGAGCTTGCTTTGTCCACCTGTACGTTTCAGCATCAGGGCATAAGTAAGATATTGCCCTACATTGCCTGCCTCTGGCGATGTAAGCGCCGCGATATCAGCAAAATGCTGTTCAAAAAGCGTTAGCGCGGATTGTATTTTCTGCTGTGCAAGTAAAGCAAGAATATAAGGCATCACATAATGATTACCCTTTGAGTCTAGCTCGTATCGCTGCTTTAAGAGTCCTTCAGCCTTTTCTACATCACCTTGTCGCCATGCGATCCCGGCTTCAACATAGAGTCTAAATGCTGTAGAAATTGAACCTAAATTTGCGGCTTGCTGATATTTCTCCTCAGCTTCTTCTGTTCGTCCTAAACTCAATAACACTAATATGTGGCTCAATTGCTGAGCGGGGTACAATTTACTATGACTGATGTGATTGTTTTGGTACCACTGCAAATATTGGCTTGCCCTATTCTGGGTAAGCGGATAAAAGTCTAGCGCATAGAGTGGATTGTTTTTGGTGTGGGGGGCAACGGCAACGCTACGATCAAAATATTTTTGCGCGAGTACTAACTCTCTAAAATTCAAATAGGCATAGGCTAACCCTCGGATAATAACCGCATCGTTTGGTGCTAACTGATACGCTTGTTTATGCGCAGCAATTGCATCGGGTATTTTGTGTTGGTCCCGAAGAAATCGACCATACCAATGCCATAGGCGAGCATGCTTGGTTGAGAGCTCAAAACCGCGCTTAAAATAATTCTGTGCTTGCTCAATTTCCTTCTCCATCACCGCAAAGCGCGCAAGAGAGGTTATCACTTCAATATTTGTATCATCTAAGATCCTTGCCTTCTCTAACAATGGCTGACACAAGGCAAGCGATTCATACTCTGACACCGCGCCATATACGCCAAGCCCCATAAAGACATTGCACAAGCCACTAAGAGCCTCGACATTATCACTTTGTTTAGATAACACTTGTTGATAAATCGTTTTCGCTCGCGCTAACTCCTCCACCGCTGTACTTTGGGATAGGTGTGTGGCAAGAGTGATCTCATCAAAATACGGGTTGTTTTGTGCCTTGTGCTTTTGAGCAGTTTGAATATAAAAAGCAAAAAAAGCGATGAGAGCGAGCAACGTAATGGTGACACCAAGCAGCCAAATTCGCTTTTTGCTCACTGACATCACAGCCGCTTTATGCTCTCGAAGCGCAATGTTTGGATGAATACGGTAGCCTTGAGCTGATATTCTTTCTATGTATTCTTGGTATTGCGGATCTGTGTTTAAAATCTTTCTTAACTGCGCCACAGCTTGATAGACCGAGTTGTCAGACACCACCTTCGGGTGCCAAACTAACTCGACGAGGTTATCAATACTCAGAGGCTCAGGTTTCGCATCGACCAGCACCAACAGTAATTTCATCACTTTTGGAGTGACGGTATATTCACGGCCAGTCGGATACTCCACAATCTGGTTCAATTTAGGCACAACAAGCCAATTTCCCAAAAGCAAATTTTTCAACCCAAGAACACCTTATGTTATTGATTATTATAATTTTAATTAAATTAAGAAAAATTTCAGAGTTAATTTATATGAAAATTAAAACACAAAGTACCTCGCCAGTTATGCTCGAAGGCATCTAATACGACACTAACTGGTTTTCATTATGAAAAAACAAACATTAATATTTGCGGCCTGTTGCGCCCTGTCTTCTCATGCATTATTTGCAGCAGTGGACCTTCGTATCGACAATGCTACCATTTTAAATCCTATTGATAAGCACCAAGTCAATATCATTTCCAATCATTGGCTCGCCATCCAAGATGGCAAAATTATACAAGTCTCTGACTCAAGTCAAAAACCGGATGCAGCACAGGTCATTGATGCTCATGGTCAATACCTTATACCAGGGTTAACCGATAGCCATGTGCACCTAAAAACTATGCCGGGATTGCTTAACACTTCCCCTAAAGCTCGCCAAATGCAGGCAGCATTTTTACAACGGCAAGGCGCTAATTATCTTTACTATGGCGTCACGCAAGTTATTGACCCGTCAAACACTGCAACCGGCATGACCGAATTTACAGCAAATGGCCCCGCACCCGACGCCTACTTTTGTGGCGCAATGCCGGTTTACCAAGGGTATAATGCTGAAGGCCTTAGTTACTCACAGCTACATCAACATAAACCCTACTTTGCTGCACAACACGGCGATCCTGCTTATGAGCTGACGCCATCTCAAGCACACGCTCACCAAGGAGCTCAGCCCTTGACGCGAATGAAATCTGACGGTGCAACTTGTGCCAAACTGTACTTTGAAGATGGCTTTGGAGAAAACAGTGCTATACCGCTTATTAACCAAGAAACTGCTAGACAATTAGTCGAGTCCGCAAACTCATTGAAGTTACCCGTAATGGCACATGCGAATGCCGTTGATATGCAACAACTTGCTGTAGATGCCAATATCAACGTTATGGCGCATGGACTTTGGAACTGGTTATCGCCAAATACAGCCCCTAGCGAAAGCGAACTGCCAACCAATGTAAAAGCTGTGCTGGATACCATCATCGAAAAAGGCATCGCATATCAAGCCACATTAAATGTGATGAATGCTCTGGCGAAAGTGACTGACAACACTTTTACCTTCTCCTCTGAATATCGTACCGTATTACCTCCGTTTCAAATTGCTTGGTATCAAAGTGAACCTGGTCGCTGGTTTTCTCGAGAAATGGGTCAAGGCTGGGGTGAAATAAGTAATCAACAAAAGGTCGCTAAACTTGAGCAAGTTTTCTCTCAAGGGCAACGAGCACTACATTATCTATATAAAAATGGCGCAACCTTGCTGCTTGGCTCAGATACGCCACCCGCACCAACTTATGTCTCGCAACCTGGCTTATCGACTTATCAAGAATTAACGATGATGGACCAAGCCGGAGTAGGCCTCGTTAGCTTGCTATCTGCTGCAACCATTAACAATGCCAAAGCATTTGCCATAGACAACCAGTACGGCAGTATCGCAGCTGGGAAAGTGGCAAATCTATTACTTTTAAATAGTAACCCTTTGCAGTCAGTCGCGGCTTATAATGATATTGAATATGTTATCTTACACGGCTCCGCCATTGAGCGCGCTACTTTTCACATCGATGCCCTCGAGAAAAGTGAGTAAATACGCCAGAATAGAAAGGCTGAGAATGTCGGTCTCACCCCAATTGCCTTAATCAAGTGTTCTATTCTGATATTTTCGAACTTCTGCTGGTAACAAGAGTCGAAAAATCGTCGCAAAGATAGCGCACACTGCCGAAGTAAGGTTGCTCTAACGCGGCCAGATAAAGCATAATAAAACAAAAAGGGTTTCTCTATAATGAAGATTTCATCTTTTCATCTCTCTAGGCAATCTTGGGGATTGCTAGCACTATCCGCTGCTATTTTTGAAGCCGTTGCACTGTATTTCCAATACGGTATGGGTTTAGAGCCCTGTATTATGTGCATCTATCAGCGTTTTGCTATGTTGGGGTTATTAGCAGCTGGTTTAATCGGTATGATTTCCCCTCGCTCTTTCGCACTGCGTAGTCTGGCATTTGTTTCATGGGGCATAGGCAGCATTTGGGGTTATTTTATCGCCCGTGAACATATCAGTATGCAAACCACAACGGATCCATTTGCTTTTACCTGTGACTTTGTACCAAACTTTCCTGCGTTTATGCCGCTTCATGAATGGCTGCCAAGCTTTTTTGCTGCAACAGGTGACTGCGGCAACATAGATTGGTCTTTTGCAGGATTATCTATGCCTGGATGGATGGAAATTATCTTTGCATTTTATAGTGTTGCATTTATTCTTTTCTTATTTTTCCACGTTACCAAAAGAAGTTGAGATATCACATTCATGCATTTTAGGTTAAGCCAAATTGAGCAACTGAGAGCGTTTAAATTACGTGACAAGCAGATGATCTTACGTCTTGCACTTAGCCACCTTGATGCAAAAACAAAGGTTGTGTTAAGAATCGCCAAGTTGCTACTGCTCACACCGTTTTTTGCCTCATTGGTCGTATTTGAAGGCTGGTTGCTATTACCTGTCTTATTGGTAGCAGGATTAATTTATCCGCTACTGACCACACCATTGGAAATACAGTTTGGCAAACCCAAGTTAGCTCAGGCAATCGCTGAGTTTAACGCCTCGAATAAGCCCTGATCTTCAATCTACCTGTGTGCGAGCAGCTAAGCTCGCACACAATAACTACGACTAGACTCTAATCTTCCCCTCCAGTTTTGCCAATATTCCTTTCCCAATTCCTTTTACTTCCAGCAACTCCGTTGTTGTTTTAAAGCGCCCCATTTTGTTACGGTACTCTACGATGGCTTCAGCTTTACGAATACCAATCCCTGGTAAACTTGAAAGCGCCGAAGCGTCAGCGGAATTAATATCGAGTACAGCACTTTGTTGCTGTGTTTGAGAAGCTGGCTTTGCTTGCTCCGCAGTTTTTGCGAGCACATTAGAACAGCTTAAACCTAGCGCCAATAAAATAGAAAGCATGATGGGTTTATTGAACATATATACACTCCTTGTGCGTAAAAAGTATCCAAAGCTTACTGCATTTACCTCGGTGAGTGATTGCAGAAGCTTTTTAAATAAAGATAGGAACATTGACTTTGTCAAAAAACATTCATTCTTTCAAAAACCTAAACAAACATTAAGTTTTTGTTTTTAATTAATTTAATTAATTTCCCCTCACTCAACAGCACTTGAAAAATTTTCAAAATAACTTGCTTAATCACTCAATTCAATTTACTGTATAAAAAAACAGTGACTAGGGGAATAACCATGGCCGTTATCATCAAATATGTTGTTGAAAGAAATGGAGTCGAGCGTATGACTTTCACGTCTAAAAAAGAAGCTGATGCTTATGATAAGATGCTAGATGTAGCTGAAGCATTGGAAGACATGCTAACGAAAGTTGACGTGCCGCTGAGTGAACAACAAGTTGAATCCCTAGCGCTTGAAATTGCAAAACAAAAAGATGACTTTGTGTCTGTGTTAAAAGGTGGCAAAGTAGCACCAAAGGCCAATGCCAACGCCAAAAACAAATCTGAAAACGAAAAAGCGTCAGATCCAGATAAAGTGACCAAAATTAAGCAAGCCTAAATGATAATAACCACCTACTGAAGTAGGTGGTTTAGGGCCGAAAATAAAAAACCGCATGTTTTGCGGTTTTTTATATTGTTCTGTGTAGCCTGGTATTATTTAATCACGCTTGCCACTGCGTCAGCAAAGTAATCAATATTGTCTTTGCTTACGCCAGCTACGTTAACGCGGCTAGAGCCTACCATATAGATAGCATATTCAGTGCGTAGTCTGTCAATTTGCTCTTTATTAATACCTAAGAAAGAGAACATACCGTGCTGACGGTCAATGAACGAGAAGTCTTGCTCAACACCTTTTGCAGCTAGGCTTTCTTTGATCAACGTACGTAGACCATTGATACGACCGCGCATTTCGTCAAGTTCGTCGTACCACATTTGCGTAAGTTCAGTACTGCTTAGAATGGTATTTACAATATCAGCACCGTGTGCTGGCGGCATTGAATAAATACTACGCACAACGCTAAGTAATACTGAGTTTGAGACATCAGCAGTTGCACTGTCTTTTGCAATGATTGAGCACGCACCGATACGTTCGCGATAAAGACCAAAGTTCTTAGAACAAGACGAACAGATGATCATTTCATCAACCGTATCTGCAACTGTTCTAAGGCCTTGTGCATCTTCTTCAAGGCTAGTACCAAAACCTTGGTATGCAATATCAATTAATGGCGTAAAACCTTGCTCTTTCGCAAGTTCAGCAACTACTTTCCATTGCGCTTGATTTAAGTCCATTCCACTTGGGTTATGACAACATGCGTGAAGTAGTACTACATCACCCTTAGGTACTTGCTTCAGCGCATTGATCATCTCATCAAACAACAACCCTTTGTTTTCGTAGTCGTAGTAAGGATACTCTTTAACTGTTAGACCAGCTGCTTCAAATAGGCTGATGTGGTTTGCCCAAGTTGGAGTCGTAACCCAAACAGTTGCATTGGTGTTGCAACGTTTAATAAATTCGGCAGCAACACGTAATGCGCCAGTACCACCAGGTGCTTGCGCCGTACGTACGCGATTTGCCAATAATGTACTATGCTCTCCAAGTAACAGTGTTTCCATCTTTTGACAGAAGTCTAAGTTACCAGCCAAACCAATATAAGATTTTGTCGTTTCGTTTTCTAAACGAAACGCTTCCGCTTTTTTAACCGCTCTAAGTACCGGCGTGTTTCCCTGCTCGTCCTTATAAACACCTACACCAAGGTCAATTTTTTTTGGGTTAGTGTCCTGTTTATAAGCGGCCATCAGGCCTAAAATAGGATCTGTTGGAAGTGGTTTTAGCTCTGAGAACATGGCTTATCTCTTTTATTTTAATTAATGCAAACTCGAGCGGCTGACGCCCGATTCCAGTAGACTTGATGGTAACATAGAGACTTGCATCTCAGTTACCATATTTATCTAGAATTTTATTCATTTTTGTAAACTTGGCAGCACCACAAAGGCGTCAAGTTTACAGCCGGACATTCCGATAATTACTTGGGTAAATAGTCAGGGATTCTCGTACATGCCGCAGCAAGCAATGCTAAAATTTCTTCGTTGAAAAATGACTCAGAAAACGCTTCTGCATCAATAATGCCAATACAATTTTGTGCATCATCGAATAATGGCATACAGGTTTCTGCTTTCACCTTTGGATCGCAAGTGTAGTACTCTCCACCACTGGCGACATAATGAGGAATGTCATTAATCACCCGAGCTTTAGCGCTCAATACCGTTTGGATATTATTTGAGGTCGCGGCAAAAGCCTCCGTTATTGGAAATAGCGGTCTACTCGGCGCGCCAGAGTACGCTAATTTGAGAAGTTGTTTCCCTTCATTTGTCGCTCTTGCTTGGTATATGCCAAACCAATCAACAGCTGTAAATTCAACTATCGCTGACACTATCGTTTGCAGCTTGGCAAGCAATTGCTCATTCACTGTGTTCTTTTCAACGTGGTCACTTAATAAAAAAGGCGCTTCCTGAAGGTGCCCAAACAAGCTGCAAGCGCCTCCTTCCCCAAGCTCAGGGATCTGATATGACCACACTGCAGGGCTTGAGTTTTGCTCAATATAAGCATCTAGTTTTTCTAATTGCAGCAAAAGCAACTCGCGGGAGATAGATAATCCACTCAATGAAATATAATCTGACATTTTAGCCATCTAAACATCTAAAGTTAATGCAACTTTACCACGCTCTTTATACCTTGCCAACACTAAAAAACAGGTACATAGAACAATACAAGTAGATAACAAGCTAAAGCTGAAGTGAAACACGCTTGAGTGGAATTTAGACCGATTTAGAGGTGAGTGAATAAATCATTTCTACTTCATTTCCAGCACTGTTGTAGCTAACGCTTTGGGCAATTTCGTTAAGTAAGCTAACACCTCGACCGTGGCTATGCTCTTGCTGCGCTTTGTTACGCTCACTTGATTCAAAGCCATTACCTGAATCACAAATGTTGAAGTATAGTTTTAGCTCTTCAGGGCTGTAGCGCACTGAAATAATAATGAGCGCTTCTTTTAGCTCCTTCAAAACACTCTCTCGCAGACTATAGAACTCAAAAAAGCCATCTTCCTTATTTTTAATCTCAGAATCTAGCCCCAGCACTCCGTGGTCTAAAGAATTATTGTAGGCTTCTGAGAGTAGTAAGAAGATATTAGAGCGATGCGCTGAAATACCGTCAACCTCACTAAGCAAATCCACCAGCTCAAGTATCGGATCTGTACTTTTCATCTGCTTGGCATCTAAAGATAACGAAATATTAAACGGCAAACTTGAATAATGGTTAGGCGCAGAAACAATTGAATCGCTAGCAACGCAATTAATAATCGCGATACTTAAGTCATCTTGTTGCTCCGTATTGCCAGAAAACTCGCGAACTTCAGAGATAATTTGATCCGTGGAAATATGCTGTCTACTCGCCAGTAACCGCTTTAACCGTCGCTCGCCATACATTTCACCTCGCTCAGACTCAGATTCGATGATACCGTCAGTCGCCATTACGAGGCGTTGGTCGGGGCTGACTTCAAAATGCAGCAGATTACGTTCAAACTCATCGACTTCTAAAATGCCGAGTGCCATATGTTGGCTCTCTATGGTTTTAATAACGCTACCATTTTGGTCAATCAAATATAAATCTGGCAAACCGCCAAGCCAAGCAGAAACACTTTTCCCTGAGCTGCTCAATTCGATGATCGCTGCTGCGCAAAACATGTGGCCGGGTAATAACTCACTAAGGGCGGTATTGAGCTCAACGGCTATATCACTAACCGCCATCCCCTTTTGAACCATCGTATAGAAAATGCGCGATGCGGGAAGGGCGCCGACCGCAGCTGCTAAACCATGGCCTGTAAAATCACCAAGTAAACAATAAAAGCCACCCATCGGGCTCTTGGCCATTAAAAACATGTCGCCATTAAACATTGACGCAGGTGACAAGTGGTATTCACAAATCTCAGGATATTCAGATTGTTGTGCAAGCGCATTACTAAAGATGTGCTCAACAATCTCATGCTCTCGCTCTATCTGATTATAGTGATACTCCAGTTGGCGGCGTTGTTCGTTGCTTTGTTGGCTGAGCCTACGTGTCCTTGCATGCGCTTTGATTTTGGCTGATAGGATAACTTTATCAAACGGTTTATGAATAAAGTCATCGCCTCCTACAGCAAGACATTTTTCAAAGCTACCTTGATCTTCAAGTGCGGTGATAAAGATGATGGGAAGATATACATCGCCCGCATACTGCTTTATTTTGGGGGCAGTCTCAAAGCCATCCATAACCGGCATAACAACGTCTAGCAGCACGATGTCGATGTCCTGACTTTCGAGAATTTTTAATGCATCACGACCATTGTTCGCACAAAAAACAGTATAAAACTGCTGCTCGAGCATTGCTTTAAGCAGCTTGCAATTTAATACCTGATCGTCGACTACCAAGATATTCATGAGGGGCGAACCTACCGGCGATCAGTCAATATCAAACTTCTTGTCAAAACGAGAGATCTGGAGGATTTTTTTAAGTTGTGGACGACAATTACTAATTTGAATGCTAGAAACTGAGCTTCCTAGCGTTTTTTTCATATTTAACAACATACCCAAGGCGGAGCTATCCATATAGTCGGTTTCACGCAGGTCCACAACAACTTTTTCGGTTTGATCATTCACCTCCGCATACGCCTGACGAAATGATTGCACCAAATTAAAGTCGAACTTTCCCCTAATTTGAATAGTTAGTGTCTTGCCGTCAGCAGAAGCGTTTTTACTCAAGCTCATCATTAAGCTCCTAAATTATTTTGATTTGTTTCCCCTCACCAATTTAAATATAACGCTTAAAAATCATTTAGCAAAAAATAAAAAACATCTAATCTGCTTTTTGCTATGATCTCTGCAAAGAACCCGTAAGAGGACCAGAATCAATGTCAGAATCAAGACTTGTGTACTCCACAGATGTAGGCCGTATTGACACCAAAGAGCCAAAACGAGAAGTTCAAGGTAAAACTTTTAAAGACGGCGCTGTTCGTATCGAAAGACAAACTAAAGGGCGCAAAGGCAAGGGCGTTATGCTTGTCGTCGGCATCGATAGTGAACAGCATGATTTAAAGAAATTGGCAAAAACGCTCAAATCTAAAATGGGTCAAGGTGGCGCAGTTAAAGAAGGCGTTATTGAAATTCAAGGCGATGACCGAGAAAAGCTTAAGCAATTATTAGAAGGCCAAGGCTTCAAAGTGAAAATCGCAGGTGGTTAAGTGCTTACTATTTTTCAGCTCCAAACTTTTGGGGCTGAGCCGCTATACCGCTGGGGCAAACCTCAAAATTTCGGCTTCGCTTAGCGGCGGGCTGTAGTAATAACCTTGTACAATATAGCAGTTATTTTTCGCCAAGAACGTCATCTGAGCCTCTGTTTCGACCCCTTCAGCAATAACCTGCAAATTTAATTTTTGCGCCATTGCGATGATAGCCGCAGTGATTTCCATATCATTCGGATCTTCGGGGATATCCTTTACGAAGGAGCGGTCGATTTTAAGTATATCAACAGGGAAACGTTTAATATAACTCAAAGAGGAATAGCCTGTACCAAAGTCATCTATAGACAGTGAAACGCCAAGCGCTTTGATATCTCTAAGTTGTATGATTGCCGCTTCCACGTCTCCCATCAGCATACTCTCGGTAAGTTCAAGGTGTAGTAAAGTCGGCTCCATATCAGTTCTGTCAATAATATCTGACAGCGTGCTGATCAATTGTGCGTCTTTAAACTGTCTCGCAGAAAGGTTGATGGATATATTGGCAGTCTTGCCCGAGGCTTTTAAACGGCGAGAAAAATGACATGCTTCTTCTAACACCCATGCACCAAGCTCCACGATTAGACCTGTCGCTTCAGCAATTGGAATAAACTTGCTTGGTGGAATGGTTCCTTCACTTGGGTGGAACCAGCGAATAAGTGCTTCATAGCCCACAACCTCTCCACTTTCACTATTCACTTGTGGCTGATAGTGCAAGGTAAATTGTTGCGCTTTAATGGCTATGCGCAGCTCGTTTTCTATATGTAAGCGCTCGTTAGCGGCTTCGTCTAAATCTTGGCTATAGAAATGGTAAGTGTTCCGCCCTTTTGCTTTGGCCTGATACATTGCCAAATCAGCATGTTTAAGCAGTTGCTCTTCTTCTTTACTGTCAAATGGAGCCATGGTGATACCAATACTCGCACTGACGATCACTTCGTTATTCCCCAGCTTTATTGGTTCCGCGAGAGTCTTTTGAATGATATTGGCAACTTCCATGGCATTTTCTCGCTCATTGATGCCACTCAGTAACACCGCAAATTCATCCCCACCCAATCTGGCAATGGTATCTTCTGCACGGAGGCGCTTTTTCAATCTCGTCGCGACTTCTAGCAATAATCGGTCACCCGCGTCATGTCCTAAGGTATCATTAATACGTTTAAACTCATCTAAGTCAAAGTAAAATAAAGCAAAGGCGTAATGACCACGTTCGGCAAGCGCCATGGATTTACGTAACTGCATCCTGAAAAACGTTCTATTGGCAAGGCCTGTTAAGGTATCAAAATAAGCCAATTCTTCCATTTTACGCTGGCTTTCTTTTACAAACGAAATATCTTGAGCTGAGGCGACATAACTTGAAATTGCACCACCTTCTTCACGGATAGGTGACACACTCAAACTGACCCAAATAGGCGCTTCTTTATTACCCGCTAACATGGTATCCCCACGCCAATAATTGCGGCTGCGCAAGTCAATATCGATATCATCAATTAAAATTGCCATGTCTTTTGAAATAATACTCAAAAGCGGAGAGCCAATAAAATGCTGCTCATCATAGCCCGTCATTTCCTGCATTTTTGGGTTGACGTACTCGATTTGAAAATGTTCATTGGTCAATACAACGCCTGTACCAGAGAAAGCCACAGCTTTTGACAAACGATTTGCCGCCTTTTCTGCGATTTCTTTTTCTGTAATACGTTGATTTAGGCCATTTACAAGCTGTTTAATTTCAACACTCATGTCATTAAATGAAGCGTTCAATTGACCTATTTCATCATCGGTATGCGGCAACGTTGGTGTATCCCACTGCCCTCGGCCAAATCCTTTCACTGCTTTAACGAGCGCATTGATGCGTTTGAGTACTAATTGATATAAAACCTGATGCAGTAATATCGCGACAAAAATGGCATACAGAATAAACAAACCAAAGAACTTTACTTTGAGCTCTTCAATGGCCGAAATAGCTGACGCCCGCTTCTTATAGATCCCAATGTACCAATCTAAATTAGCAATATGGGTCACGTGCATAATATGCCAGTTGTCTTTGTACCTAAATTCATCTTGGATATTTGGCAGCTTAGTAATAAGTGCAGCTTGCACTATTTTACTTAAGTCTTCGGGTAGTTTGCTGTGATCTAACAACTGCCCAGTCGCAGCGGTGGTTTTAAACAGGCCTGGAGCCGCCAATAGTCGCCCCTGTTTATCAAAGACGATAAAGCCTTGCTGCTGATCGGATTTAGGTAATTTTTCGAGTAAGGTAGTCAACTCTATGTCGCTACCCGTTAACCCAAGGTATCTGTCATGTAAGTATAAAGGCACCAAAATACTGACCACCCACTTGTTCCAAACCCTATCAAAATATACGCCCGACCATACCGCTTCTCTCGTTGGGTTTTGTTCAGAATGTAAAACAGGCAAGTTATGAAGCTGATTATTTACCAGCCTCGGGTCTTTCGCTAATAGTGCATTAGGAGGCGCAACACGGACAAACCCGTCTTTTGTAGATAGGTAAAAATTAAAGAAATCTTGTAACAGTGGTGGCGCTAGAATATTCCAAAGCAATTCAGATTCAGAAAATAACTTTTGCACTGACTGCAATTTTAAATCACCAGTATACATAGCTGCGGAGAGGCCATTTTTGGCTGTACTCGCTAAGTTTTCGCCACGTTTCTCGACACTCGCATGTGCACCAGACAAATCTTGTAAGCCATAAAGTAAATGTTTGGAGACAACTGAATTGGCTTGTTCGGCCAAGTTGGCTTTAAGCTCGAGGTAGTTTGAGAACTGATTGCTCACCTGTGCACTAAAACGCTTGAGCTCATCATACTCTTCATAGATTAACTGCTTTTCTTCAGATTTTAGCATCAATGCCGCAGCAAAAACGCCCGCGATCAAACACACGGCCGAAATCAACATCGACAGCTTCACACTTAAAGAGCTTGCACCATATCTTGATGGGGGACGACGATTGCCCACAAGTTAACCTATTCTTTTATTTACAGTGGTGGTGTTGCCTGAATATACCAGAATATTTTTCGACTCGCCAATAAGTTACGTTTGATTAACGTACTTATCTCACCAAGATTGCACGCCTATCTGCCAGATAACTTAGGTTTTTACCCATTAGTCCAAAGTAGTACTTGTTTTTCCGTTTAGTTCTATGCTAATAATGTATTCACTTTCAAAGTAAGGTTTGAATAAATGAATTTCATCACACGCAACAGCAACACATATTTCTTTTTTAGCTTCTTTAGGTGAAGAGGCTTGACTGTTCGCGAGTGAAAAAGAATAGCTAAGCCTCCCAACTTCGGGAGGCTTTTTTTTGGCTAAATGGGAGTGAGGACCTATGACACAAAACACACTTGATGCCCTTAGGCATGACATCAATGAGATAGATTCAGAATTACTGATTTTACTGGCAAAGCGACGTCGCATTAGTCATGGCGTGCTGGAATATAAGATTGCCAACAACAAACCTATCCGTGATGAAGCACGTGAACAGGCACTGCTGGAGAAACTGATCCGATACGGTAAATCTCTGGGTCTTGATGCCTTTTATATAAACAGCGTTTTCCAAACTATCTTAGAAGACTCTGTATTAAACCAGCAAGCCATGCTGCAAAAGAACTTAAACCCCGATACCGTAGGTGATACTCATCGCGTTGCTTACCTTGGCGGGCAAGGGTCTTACAGCCAACTAGCATGCCATAAATATTTTAGCCGTCGTCCCGGAAAGCTTGTGGAAATGGGTTGCCAAAGCTTTGAGCAAATCACCGAGCAGGTAGAGAAAGGCCAAGCGGACTTTGGTATCTTACCTATTGAAAATACCAGTTCAGGCAGTATCAACGAAGTGTTCGATTTATTGCAACATGCGCAAGTATCCATTGTGGGCGAAGTAACGCATACCGTTGAGCATTGCCTCCTAGCTTTACCAGATACAGAATTACAAGCGATCGACAAAATTTATGCGCACCCTCAACCTTTTGCCCAGTGCAGCCGTTTTATTCAAGGTCTGGGGGATATTCAGCATGAAACTTGCGACTCGACCTCTAGTGCATTAAAGCAAGCAGCAGAGCACCCAAATAGTGCCGCGATTGGATCTGCACAGGCCGGTAAGAATATGGGCCTAGAAGTGGTGAAATCTGACCTTGCGAATCAGACCGAAAACCATAGCCGTTTTATTGTAGTAGCAAGAAAAGCACTTCAAGTGTCCACTCAAATCCCAACTAAAACCAGTTTAATTATGGCTACCAAACAGCAAGTAGGTTCACTTGCTGACGCGCTGATGGTATTTAAACAGCACAATATCAATATGGTTAAGTTAGAGTCACGCCCAGTACCTGGTAACCCTTGGGAAGAAGTCTTTTATGTAGATTTGCTTGCCAATATTGCAGACTCACAAGTCCAAGTGGCACTTGAAGAGTTAAAAGATCATACCCAGTTTGTACGCTTACTGGGCTGCTACCAGAGCGAGTCTTTGCAAGCCGTAGATGTGTTATAATAGATCATACTAAGTCACTCTCATTGAGAAAAATAAAAAGCCAGAGCGCAAATTGCATTCTGGCTTTTTTGGTTGAGATTTATTTAATTCAAGCTATTCGCCGCTAAGACCAAGGAGCTCAATTTCTGAGATCTGTACTAGGCCATCGTTATTCGCATTTTTGCTAATGTTTAGACGATAACTGCTATAGGCAAAAGCATTGGAGAAAGTAAATACTCTTCGTTGTAAGCGTTCATCCCAACTCTCACCTACCCAAACTGCGACTTCTGTCCACGTCTCACCGCCATCATTAGATCCCAGTAACTGGAAGTTTTCGGGATCGCGCTCTGGCGCATCATTGGCACTGGTGATAGCCAAACCACTCACAATCTGTGACGCAGTAAAATCAGCTTGGATCCAAGATGGTGATTCCTCTGTTGGCGGGCCTTGCCATTCATTATGATCTAGCCATTTTGTCTCGGTATCATTATCAAACGCTTTTTGTTCACTTTCCGCATCTCCAATACGATTACGCGCGGTAAAACTTGTTCCAGCCAAGTCAGACAAGTCTTCAAGTGCATACTGAGGTCCAGCGAGTTCAATTTCGGCTATTTGCACTAACCCATCATTATTCGCATTTTTACTGATAGACAAGCGATAATGTGTGTAAGCCAAGCCATTAGCAAACGCAAAGGCTCGACGTTCAAAACGCGATTCAAACGACTCCCCTACCCAAGTATTTAATACTTGCCATACTTCCCCATCGTGAGATGCCAAAAGTTGGAAGTTTTCAGGGTCACGCTCCGGCGCATCATTGGCACTGGTAATGTACAAAGTATTTACCGCCTGTGCCTGTGGCAAGCTAACTTGAACCCAAGCTGGATTTTCAACAGTAGGAGGCCCCTGCCAATCGTTGTGATCGAGCCACTTAGTTTCAACATTTTTATCAAATGCTTGCGCTGCGCTCTCTGAATCACTAATACTAAAACGCGCCGTGTAACTCGCACCTTGAACTTGTGCATGATCTAATCCAGAGATTTCTGGGCCGATTAATTCAATCTCAGCAAGCTGCATCAAACCATCATTATTTTTGTTCTTGGTTATCTCAAGGCGATAGCTTTGATATGGCAATTGATTCGCTACCGCAAAGCTTTGGCGCTCTCCTCTTGCTTCAAAAGATTCACCAACCCAATTACTCAACCGCTGCCATGTAACTCCGTTATCGTTAGAGCCAAATAAAGCAAAGTTCTCAGGATCTCGCTCTGGAGCATCATTGGCGCTCGTTATCGCAAGCTGATTAACCGCCACCGCCTCATTAAAATCTACTTGGACCCATGAAGGCGCTTCGACGGTAGGTGGGCCTTGCCAATCATTATGATCCAGCCACTTAGTGGTTGGGTCGTTATCAAATGCCTTATCTTGGTTTTCTGCCTCACCAATACTGTTGCTTGCCATGACCGCAAACGTCTCAGTATCTGTATGGTCAACGCTCGGATAAACCGGCCCAACAAATTGAATTTCTCCAATTTGCAGTAAACCATCGTTATTTTTGTTTTTTGTCACTGCAATTCGGTAGCTTGTATATTTTTGCGCATTACCAAATACAAAGCTTTGACGTTCAAAGCGCGCTTCAAACGACGCACCAACCACATTGCCCAAATTAATCCAACTCGCGCCCTCATCGTTAGAAGCTAATAACGAGAAGTTTTCTGGATCTCGCTCTGGGGCATCATTAGCGCTGGTAATGTAAACACCGCTAATTGCTTGTTGAGTGGGAAAATCCACTTGGATCCAAGATGGTGCTTCCTCTGTCGGTGGCCCCTGCCAATCATTGTGGTCAAGCCATTTAGTTTGCGGTTCGCCATCAAATGCTTTGTCTGCACTCTCGGCGTCACTAATCGCATTTCTTGCTGTAATAGTGGCACCTGATGTCACGACTTGCTGCATGGGTCCGGTGGATACCGGCTCATCAAATAGTGGTAGTGCTAAGTCCATAATACTATCGGCACTGAGACCAAGCCTTGAAGTTAATGGGTGAGCTTGCAGCGCGCTGTAGATTGGTAACCGAAATGCTTCAAGTGCAGCTTCATCACCGCCAAGTGCGGCGCTAAGATTGCTAGCAGAGTCGCTTAAGACACCTTGTAAGGAGCCTTGCTCGTCAAACTGTGCAAATGCAGCATTGAATAGGGAAAGCTTTTGCACACTCTCGGAAACATATGTCATCTCGCAACTTTGCTCACCAGAGTCAGAGGTTGTGCAAGTTTCCCCTAATTCAAAATTCGTTAATTGATCAGCGCTAACCACAGGTAACTCAAAAACATTAGTGTTCCCTGTTTGCCAGCCAAGAGCCCGAAGCAATAACTCAGACATCTGGGCTTTTGCCAGTGCCATTAATTCAGGAGTGGAGACATTACGCCCCTCGGCAATCTGCTGCTCCACCAGCATGGTTGCTAGTGTCGTCAAGGCGTTGATTTGTAAGGTAGCATCAGCACTACCATCGGCATTTGAACCAAACGGCACGGCAACATGACTTAGAGTAGCCAAAGTCACACCAGCAATGTAATCGCCACTTACCTGCTCCCCAATTCCTACTGAGCCACAGCGACTCGCGTCGCAGCGCATCTGCGAGCCTTCGCTCGTTGTGGCGGTCACTTTAATAGTAGAATTAATACCAAACCCGGCTTTACCCGTCAGCTCAATAAACAACTCCCCCGTTTGACTGGTTGCCGAATTCTCATCCATCATCATGCTAGAGCCATTGAGCGCCGTCACCGAAATGCGGGCTTGACTCAACGCGCCTTTTATCACTGAACCTGATACTTCTGCCGTCGTCACAGCGGGGGTAACTGGCACTTCTTCAACTTTTGGATCATCGCTCCCGCCGCCACATGCAGCCAATAAACTGCTAACGGCAATGAGCGGGATTGCATTTCTTATTTTATTTAACGTGTTCATATTTACCCCTTCTTACATATCAACCTACTTTTGAGACTAGGTTGATATAAACGCACCACAAGCAGGTGATAAGCCGTGATATTATTTCTCGTTGTGCTGACACGACTTCACCCTGTTTGCATCACTTTATGGTTATCGCCAAAGTTAAAATCGATAGGTGATCCCAGCATAGTAGCGCTGGCCGGTGTAACTGCTGCTGCGCAACCTCGCTTTAGAATCTTCACCATAAAAGGTTCTCGGTTCTTCTTTGGTTAAGTTGATCACAGACGCGGTTAGGATCAAGTTTTCCATCAAGTTATAAGAAGCGTTCACATCAACTTGTTGGTATGGTTCCTGATATACAGTTAGCCCGTCTGCAAGCCCCAGAGCGGTTTCTCCTCGGCGGTTATATGATGCCCTGACGCTGAAAGTGTCATTTTCGTAATAGGCGGAGAAGTTAAATTGATTATCGGCACTGCCGACAAGTGCAGACTCACCGACCTTTTCACCATCTACGCTAATGTCTGCCTGATTGGTATCGTTTAGGGTGTAGTTAACGTTGAGACCAAAGCCATTATCGAATGCATGTTGTGCAAACAGCTCTATTCCCCGAGAGGTTGCGTTTGTACCATTGGCGGTGGTGGTAAACGGCGTGACAGTAATATCACCCGGCGGCACAATTTCAACACCGGTAAAAGGGTTATTAAAGCCCTCAAATGGCCTTACTGAGGTAATGATCAAGGGCACGATAAAGTTATCTACGTCTTTGTTGAATACCGCAATGCCAACCGCAGATCCTTCGCCATAATAATACTCCGCAGATAAATCCATCTGTACCGATTCAAATGGCTTTAGGGCCTTGTTACCCCCTGAGCCACTCCATCCTGGCTCCACAGGGTTGCCCCTGAACTCGAGCCTGTCGTCTGCCCATTCTTGAGAGATAAAGGTTAACTGCTCGGGCGCCCCCATGTCGTTGAACGGAGCTCGAGACATCGTTTTGGCTATAGCACCTCGTATAACAAGATTGTCGCTGGCATCCCAAACAATATTGAAGCTAGGCAAAAATTGTGAGTCGGTTACGGTACGCACAGTGGTGGTTTCAACATCAATAAGGCGCTCATCACCTAAAATATCCTCTTCGGTGACATCATCAATGTCATCTAAAAAGTAGTTAATTTTATCCGATGACATAATCTGCGTTTCAGTCTCGACATAGCGTACCCCGATGTTTCCTCTAAAATCTCCAAAAGAAAAATCGGCCTGTAGATAGGCGGCCATGATCTCTTCTTCTATGTCGAACACAAAATCAGGCTCACGGCGCGTGTGCTTAACATATTCACTGGTCACGATTTCGCGGTATCTATCCCAATTGATCGTGGGCATGGTATTTACTTCAAAACCGCCTGGGATATTTTTTTCAGACGTTGCATTCAAAATATCTTCCAGTTTTGGCATACCACCAATCCACTGATAAGACACCTCATCAATGGCACCTTGACTGAATGGATCAAGCTCGCCACTGGCAATTCTGTCAGCCCCATCTTGAGTAATGAAGAAGGTGTTGTTGGTTTCGCGGTGTAGTGTCGCTTTACGATATTTAGCACCGACACGCAGCGTATCAACGATGCCGTACCCGACGCGATAATCAAGGTCTAACTGGGCATAGTCTTCTTCTAAGTTACTGACGACAAAGCTTGAACCTGTCGACCCCGGATCGGGATCGCCAGCAATACCAGCCTTAAGGTTAGACAGTAAAGCGGGATCGGCGTACAGCGACACTCTATCACCTAATCGCCATCCAGCAAATGAAGCGGCGTTTTCAACCTGTCCGGAATCACTACGACTCGCAGGTTGGCCGCTTTTATATGCCGCGCTCCAAGATTCTGAAGGGCCTCCGCTGGCTTCAGTGTGACCAAATTTACCGCGCAAATCATATAAGTCACCAGCATATTCAAAAGCAAAGTCGTAGGTATCCGAGGTATCTTTTTCTACCGTATAACTACCAATGATCCAAGGAAATTCAAGATTCCCTTCAGTGCCACCAGCGCCACTGGTAAAGTCCATGCCAGTCACAATCGTACCGGTTTCGTCTAGGGTAATACCGGTAAGATAATCTGGGTTGTACTTCCATTCTGGGATCCACATTTGTGACGTGGTGCGATTTTGCCCAAGCTCAAAATGAAAATGATTGAATGTTAAAGATAAATCATCTATTGGACGCCATTGAATGGTGGCTTGTAACCCCTGACGTTCACGTTTTTCTTTGGTTACCCCAACACCTGCAACTTGCGGTGCCCAAACACCATCATAAACGTTACCATAAGCATCTTCTAACGCTGCAAATCGACGTGTACTATCGGCAATCACATTGCCCGCCGTGTCCGTTGCTGGCAAGTCTGAACTTGTTGCCCAACGCCAACCGCCACCGCCCGACATATCACCGCCTAAAGAGCGGTTGGTGCGGTCTTGTTTGGTATAACCAACTAGCAAGCCAAAGGTTTCTTCTTCGTTCTTCCAAGAATAAACGCCGCTAAAATTAGGCTCGTACTCTTCAGTCACATCAGCGTAGGTATATTCAACATTCAACGCCCCAGAATTTGCCTCCATATCCAAAGGTTTACGGCTGTGTAGAATAACCGTTCCGCCGACCCCTCCTTCATCTAAACGCGCCTCAGAAGACTTAAACACTTCAACCGACTGTACCATGGTAGAAGGCAACAAAGAGTAACTAAAAGAGCGCGACGGCGAGCCCGGAGAAGAAGCGATAAAATTGCCGTTTAACTGCGTAAAAGTAAGATCAGAGGAAAGACCACGAATACTGACGTTTTCCCCTTCCCCGCCACTACGAGAAATCACCACACCGGGTACGCGTTGTAGTGAATCTGCCACATTTTTATCGGGAAACTTGCCAATATCTTCTGCTGTAATGGCATCCACAATCGCGTTTGATAAACGCTTAATCGCCAAGTTTTCGGCCATAGATGCGCGGATCCCGCGCACCTCAATCGTTTCGATTTCCTGCGCTTCCTCTTTTTCGGTTTCTTCAGCCATTGCCCAGTTAGTAGCTGATAACATAGCGAGGACCAGTGCAGACTTGCTAAATTGCCGTGACCTTCCTGTCACGTGGCGTCTGTTATTATTATTGGCCATTCCTATCTCCAAGTTTTTTATAATTTGTAAAGCCACGACGTCCCTTGCTGCTCCATGACGCATGACTTTGTGACGACCCTTTTTTGTTTCCCTATAGGGGTTAATAGTTTGTGAAACACTCGTTCAGAATAGGAGCGCTCTACAAAAAGTGATAATAAAATTTCGGTTTGCACTAAGACAAAATCGGCGTTTAGGTCAAAAAAAGATCCAATTTCAATTTCCTTGGTTTATAGTCTGATTAACATAAAAACTCATTATTAGTTTCTATATCAGGCAATTTAAAAACGTTCCAAAAATGTGTAACCAAATGTTTTTATTGAACTAATTAAATATTCAAAACCAAGCATTTTAAACTTTAAAATTATTCAACTTCAAGAGTGAAATATGAATTCGGCAAACTATTCAGGTAAAAACTTGGAAATATGCCTCAGCAGCGATAATCCTCATTTGTTGCAGCGAAATGCACAAATTGCTTTTGCATCTGGGGCAACAAGGATAGAACTCTGTGGTGTACTGAGTTGCGGTGGCTTGACGCCAAACCCCACAGCGATAGCGGCAGTCGCCCAGTATTTACCAAGCTTTGGCGAATGTGTTGTGATGTTACGCCAAGCACCGCATTTTTTTATTGATGACACCATGCTCTATCAGTTACAAAAAGGGATAGATGGCATTGCTTGCGCGGGCGCAACCGGTGTTGCGCTTGGTTTTATAGACGATAACCAAGAGATAGCGACTGACCATTGTCGAGCACTCATTGCCACGGCAAAATCCTTAGGCCTTTCTGTCACCTTTCATCGCGCCTTTGACGCCGCTGCAAATTGGCAGCAGGCAGCTGAGACGCTGCTAGAGCTAGGCGTTGAGCGGGTCTTAACCGCCGGCAATACATGGCAAAGTGGCAAAGGCGCAGTGTTTGGTACCAGTCAGTTCATTGCCTTACTGAAAAAACTCAATGCTGAAATCGAAGTTGTGATCGGTGGAGGGGTCAACACGAAAAACGCAGCGGATCTTTGGCTTTTAAGTGAATTTGGTCCACTCTCTCTACATACTCACTCTGGCGTGCACCATGGCGATGAAGTTTGCCCAAGGCTAGTTAATGCAATACTCACCGGATCAGAAAAGGCAATACAATGACAGCATCGAAGCTATTTTTAGGGATTGATGGTGGCGGTACGAAATGTAAAGTCCGCCTCGAGGATCAACATGGGCAGCTCCTTGCAGAGGCCACCAGCGGCCCTGCAAACATAGCAACATCAATACATCAGGCCCAAGAGTCAATGTTGAGCGCAACAATGACAGCGCTGACAAATGCAAAAATCCCCCATCACGATATTGCTAACATCAGTGCTTTTGCAGGACTTGCCGGCGCGAATGTCACGACGGCTTGTGAGGCGATGCTGCAATGGCGTTCCCCTTTTGCACGTTTTCAATTTTCAACCGATGCACACATAGCTTGCCTTGGTGCGCATCAACACGAAGATGGCGGTGTAATAATTCTTGGCACCGGATTTTGCGCGGGTCTGGTGACGCATGGACAATTTAGGGAGTTCGGTGGCCACGGATTATTACTCAGTGATGGTGCAAGTGGCAGTTGGATCGGTTTGAGTTTAGTGAAGCATGCCATCGAGGTGCTTGATACACTGTCCCCTAGCAGTCTGATGATTGAGTCGTTTTTGACTGCCATGAATTGCCACAGTACCGAGCAGTTAGTCAAACTCACGCTAAACGCCACTCCACAGTATTTTGCCCAGTTTGCTCAACATGTTTTTGCCACGCCAAACGATCCCTATGCCGAGCAGATCTTAAGTACCGCGGCACGATTTATAGAGCGTTATGTCCGTCATTTGCAGAGCTTAGGGGCACAGAAAGTCGCGCTAGTCGGGGGCATTGCTATGCCTATACGTCCCTGGTTAGCTGCCGAGTACGCAGATACGCTGGTGACACCGGCACTACCACCAGAAGTCGCAGCGTTAACGCTCGCTCGACGTTAACTCTTTACGTAATTGCGACGGGATTTCACCAAATAAACGACGAAACTGCTTGCTAAAATAACTTGGCTCTGAAAAGCCACACTGATAAGCGACTTGTGATACTGGTAAGCGTGTTTCGACCAATAATTTACGGGCATTTTCCAATCTTACTTCGTTGATAAATTGATTGGGAGTTTTGGCTAAATGTTTTTTAAATCTGCGCTCCAGTGCGCTTACTGAAAGGTGAGCAAGTTCCGCCAATTCTTCGATACAAATATGACGATGGTAATGCGCCCGAATAAATTCAACGGGCGCTTCAATGGCTCTTACGTGAGACAACGCCTTTGACGTTTTCGCTAGATGTCGCGTAACACCATAGGTGCCCATAATCGCATTTTCGTCATCAAGTAACACTTTTTTTGACGTGGAAAACCACGCCAATTCCCCATTTGTGGTTTGGTTGAGTTCTAATCTATCCGTCACGATAAAGCCTTCCATCACTCGTTTATCATCGTTAACGTATTGGAATGCCAAGTGTTGCGGTGAAAAATCAAAATCGGTTTTCAATAAGATTTGATCTAGGGTTTTATAGCCCTGATGTTCAACAAAGTGTTGGTTCGCATGCACTATTCTACTTTTTGTGTCTTTGACCCAAAAGAGGATGTCTGGGATCAGGTCAAATGCTGCAATCAATTGATTTACCCCAGCTTTATTCAATATTGTTTGCTCTTCCATTGCCCTAATTACCGCCTTTTTATAATTATAATAATTTATTTTAAACGCCGATTTTGTTGCATTGTCAACCGAATTTTTATTATCACTTTGGCGCCACTGTTACCTATTATCAATAACATCAGATTAACTTACCTCGATAACTCGACGGAGCTAAACGATGGATAATAACAAAATCCGCATGGCCATGATCGGTGGTGGAGAAGGCGCTTTCATAGGTGCAGTGCACCGCATAGCTGCGCGTTTAGATGGTCAAATTGAACTTGTTGCAGGCGCATTTAGCGCCGATCCAAACAAAAGCCTAGCAATGGGCCAGCAACTCGGGCTTAACCCATCACGTTGCTATGCCAACTACCAAGCACTCTTACAACAAGAGGCGGAACTACCAGAGTCGGAGCGCATCCACTTTGTTGCCATCGTGACCCCAAACCATTTGCATTTTCCGATTGCTACAGCCGCTATCGAACACGGCTTTCATGTCTTGAGTGATAAGCCTGCAACGCTCAATTTATCTGAAGCTCTTCGTCTACAAACACAGCTTCAAAAGAGCAATTGCTTGTACGGATTAACACACACCTATACTGGCTACCCGATGGTGAAAGAAGCACGCCACCGCATCGCAAATGGCGAACTTGGCAAAATACGCAAAGTCGTCGTTGAATACAGTCAAGGATGGCTTGCAAGCACTGATGACGAAAACAGCAAGCAAGCCAGCTGGCGACTAGATGCAAGTAAGTCTGGCGTGAGTTGTTGTATGGGCGATATCGGCGTACACGCAGCGAACCTCGCCGAATATGTGAGTGGCTTGGAGATAGAGGCGCTTTGTGCGGATTTAAACACGGTTGTGTCCGGCCGACAGCTCGACGATGACGGCACAGTATTACTGCGCTTTGGTAACGGTGCTAAGGGCATGTTGATGGCAAGCCAAATAGCACTTGGCGAAGAAAATAATCTCACCTTAAAAATCTATGGTGACAAAGCTAGTATCGAATGGTCGCAAATGGAGCCTAATAGTTTGTGGTTACGCGAGGCAAATGCTCCAGCTCAGTTGCTCCGCACAGGAGTGGGTTCACTTAGCCAAGCAGCCATTAGCGCAACTCGTGTGCCAGCCGGTCACCCTGAGGGATATCTGGAAGCATTTGCAAATATCTACCTTAACTTCGCCAGCCTTATTCGTGCGCATCAGCAACAACCCGATGTGCAGCACGAAGAATTTGACGTGCCAAGTATTAACGCTGCAGTCCGTGGCATGGCATTTATTGAAAACGCGGTCGCAGCTAGTGCAAAAGACACTAAGTGGCACCCCTTTACCATTGGATAAAATAAGAATGAAGCAAATTAAAGGACCCGCTATTTTTCTCGCGCAGTTTGTCTCGGACGAGGCGCCATTTAACAATTTTAATAGTATTTGCCAGTGGGCAAGTAACCTAGGTTATAAAGGTATTCAGCTACCAAGTTGGGAACAGCGACTGTTCGATCTGCAAAAAGCCGCTGAAAGCCAAGATTATTGCGACGAGATCACTGGTATTGCCGCAGAGCATGGCCTTACTATTTCAGAGCTATCAACCCATTTGCAGGGTCAATTAGTGGCGGTGCATCCAGCTTATGACCAAATGTTTGACGGTTTTGCACCAGCAAAAGTGCATGGCTCGCCTCAGGCTCGAATGGAGTGGGCCACAGAGCAACTAATGCTAGCAGCCAGTGCCAGCGCTAAGCTTGGGCTAATCAGTCACGCAAGCTTTTCTGGCGCCTTGCTCTGGCATACCTTTTACCCCTGGCCACAACGTCCAAATGGCTTAGTGGAACAAGGGTTTGAGGAGCTCGCAAAACGCTGGTTGCCTATTTTAAACCGCTTTGACGAGGTTGGAGTCGATGTGTGCTATGAGCTTCATCCTGGTGAAGATCTACACGATGGCGTGACTTTTGAACGCTTTTTAGCGGCGACGAATAATCACCCGCGAGCCAATATTCTTTACGATCCAAGTCACTTTGTCTTACAGCAATTGGACTACTTAGCGTTTATCGACATCTATCATGAACGTATCAAAGCGTTCCATGTAAAAGATGCCGAATTTATCCCCAATGGCCGCTGCGGTGTTTACGGCGGATACCAAGGATGGCAACAACGGCCAGGACGGTTCCGTTCATTAGGTGACGGACAGGTCGACTTTAAGAAAATATTTAGTAAGTTAACACAGTACGGTTTTGATGGTTGGGCTGTATTGGAATGGGAATGCTGTATTAAGCACCCTGAAGATGGGGCCAAAGAAGGTGCTGAATTTATCAAACAGCACTTGATAAGACCAACCGAAAAAGCCTTCGATGATTTTGCAGGAAGTAGCACCGATACCGAACGCAATAATCAAATCCTCGGCATAAAATAAACAGGACTACGACCATGAATAATAATAATCATAATCGGACCGTGTTTCAGCTCTGTTGCCTTGCACTGGTCGTCACATCAATGACGTTCGCTATTCGCGCAGGCATTTTGGGGCAATTAGGTGAGCAGTTTGGACTCTCAGATACAGAACTTGGTTGGGTTAACGCCATGGCATTTCTGGGCTTTCCCGTCGCAACCATGTTAGGTGGCGCAATCTACAACGCCATTGGCGCCAAAAAGTTAGTTGCCCTCGCCTTTATTTGCCACTTTGCTGGGTTGGTTTTAACCATTACCGCTGATGGTTTTTGGTTACTGCTGATCTCGACGTTTTTAATCGGCTTTGCGAATGGTTCAGTAGAAGCTGGCTGTAATCCACTGATTGCCGAAATGTATCCAAAAAACACCACGACTATGCTTAACCGATTCCATGTCTGGTTTCCAGGCGGCATTGTGATTGGTGCTCTGGCATCGAATGCCATGACTGCATCGGGCTTTAATTGGCAATGGCAAGTTGCTTTGATATTAATTCCAACGCTGATTTACGGTGCGATGATGATCAAGTCACAGTTTCCTGAATTTGACCGCACTGTTCATTCCACCACCAGCAATCTCAAGCACCTGTTTTCTCCGCTCTACCTATTTTTAATTTGCTGTATGACCTTAACAGCAACAACTGAACTTGGTACGCAGCAGTGGATTGAACGCATACTGGGAGCGTCAGGCGCCTCTCCTATGATGATCCTTGCACTGATCACAGGCTTGATGGCATTAGGTCGCTTCTTTGCCGGCCCAATAGTCCATCGCTTTAACCCAACAGGTGTGTTACTCGGCTCTGCAGTATTAGCAACCGCGGGGATTTTCATGATGAGCCAAGCACAAGGGTCAGCAATCTACTTGGCCGCAATATTATTTGCCTTGGGTGTCACTTATTTTTGGCCAACCATGCTGGGCTGCGTTGCTGAATACACCCCAAAAACAGGCGCACTTGGTATGTCTTTAATGGGCGGCGCGGGGATGTTTGCTGTCAGCATGTGGAATCCAGTAATTGGTAGTTGGATTGATTCAGCACGACTCGAAGCCCAAGCAGCAAACTTAACTGCGCAGCAATCAGAACTAGTTGCAGGTCAAGCGGTGCTTGAAAATATCCTGTTATTCCCAGCTATTCTCATTGCCGCTTTTATCGGCCTTTACCTTTATATCAATAAAAATAAACGCGTTGAGAAATACGCGTAATACCAATTCGCTTAATTAAGTGATCTATTTTGAGGCGAGAAAATCTTGTCGATAACAAGGCGAAAATATTGCTATTTAGTTGTTCTAAATGAGAAATTTTTAACGAAGCTAATATGCTATTTCACCCTTCAAATTGATTAGAGAATTAATTCAATTGGTATTAAAGGCTCTTTAGTGCTCCTACGC
>NZ_PNDS01000228.1 GCF_005886535.1 Pseudoalteromonas sp. S2755 | reverse complement strand
AGCCGAGTTACCTACCGAAGTAAGTGGCGTCCCCTAGGGGATTCGAACCCCTGTTACCGCCGTGAAAGGGCGGTGTCCTAGGCCTCTAGACGAAGGGGACACAATAACAAACAGCTTCACACTCGAGGCGTTGCCATTTGAATTATGTACTAGGACATATGCACTAACAATAAATTGGTGGAGCTAGACGGGATCGAACCGTCGACCTCTTGCATGCCATGCAAGCGCTCTCCCAGCTGAGCTATAGCCCCATAATAGTCAGACCTGAACTGCTAGCCTGTATCGCTGAGTGCGGGGCGCATTCTATGCAGGAGCAAAAATAAAGTCAACAACTTTTATGAAAGTTTTTTCTAACTGATTCATTTTAAATCAAGAAGCGTAGAATATAACCAAAAGCCTCACGTTTGCAAGCCTAACACCTTGAATTGGATTATTTATTGCACAATTTAAAACACATAGTTACCGCACCTCTGCCTTTTTGTTTTAAATCCAATTAGGGCTGAGTGGTTTACGGCTCTTTTCTTTTTCTGCATCTTATCCGATCCTACTTTATCCCGCACTATAACATACAAAGCTCAGCAACTTGTTTCCCGCAAAATAAGATGATTCTTGGACCAAAAATATAAGCCCCCTCTCCCCTTCTATAATGAAGAGCTTAAAGCATTGAGCATAAAAACATCACACAGTATAGTTTTTTAAAGTTAAGTGTTGACTCTTTTCAAACTAAACCTATAATACCGCCCCACAACGGCAGACGTTGTAATACAATTTGGGTTGTTAGCTCA
>NZ_PNDS01000227.1 GCF_005886535.1 Pseudoalteromonas sp. S2755 | reverse complement strand
AGAACTTATTGAATATTTGCGCCAGAGATCTGCTTATTTCAGGTATGTGATTGTGTGGTTTATTCGCAAGATAGGAAATGTGGATAGGTTGTCGTGCTAAAGCACGACCTACGTGTATAAGGGTTATACGCCTTCGACAATCATCGCTATGGGTTCATGGAGCTGATATTCGATAGAATTTATGCAATATAATGATTGTGTTTACCATGTGAGGATATATGCGAAAAGGTTGTCGTGCTAAAGCACGACCTACGGGTACGGGAGTTACACGCCTTCAACAATCATTTCTATGGCGTCATGGAGCCAATATTCAATATTGTAATCCACCA
>NZ_PNDS01000226.1 GCF_005886535.1 Pseudoalteromonas sp. S2755 | reverse complement strand
TTTTGACATCGCTCAGTGAGGAGCATGTTGGAGATATCGCTCCCCATGACTTGAAGATGCTATCGGCGGCGGAAGAGCGTTATTTAATAGAGGGGTTGAATGAAACGGCGCAGGCTTATCCGAAAGATAAATGTATTCATGAGCTATTTGAGGAGCAGGCAGCTTTAGAGCCGGAGCGGGTAGCGGTAGTGTTTGGTGATAGAAGCCTCAGTTATGGAGAGTTGAATGCCAGAGCAAACCAAGTTGCGCATTATCTAAGGGCGGAGCACCATATAAAGCCGGATAGTCTGGTGGGATTGTGTGTAGAGCGTTCACTAGAGATGGTGGTGGGTATATTGGGGATATTAAAAGCAGGGGG
>NZ_PNDS01000225.1 GCF_005886535.1 Pseudoalteromonas sp. S2755 | reverse complement strand
AAATTTAGTGATGCCAGAGGGGCGGCGGCATGTGCAGGTGTTACACCGACCCAGCACTCATCAGGCGGAAAAGCCAAGATAGGTCATATCCCCAAAAGACGAGGCAATACATTAAGGAAAAACCTGTTTCTCGGTGCAAGAACGGTAGTCAGTAGGCTAAAACATAAAGAAGCGACCACAGAGAAAGAACGCTGGATAAAAAATCTACTCGCCAAGAAAAGCGTGAAATGTGTTGCCATTGCATTGGCCAACAAAACGGTTAGAACTGCCTATGCCTTACTTAAAAACGGTTCAACATACGAACCAAAAATTTTAGCGGCGTAGCACTGAGTA
>NZ_PNDS01000224.1 GCF_005886535.1 Pseudoalteromonas sp. S2755 | reverse complement strand
TTACATGTTCGTCTAACCCCATTTTCCAGGCGCCAAAGCTCTCACCCAAGTCGCAATTTAATAACATGCTTATTTCCTACTTCGTTACTGCAAGCTCTAAATCTTGTTTATCTGTCACCAATAAATGGTGTGGACTATTCATAATACAAAACTCAGGTGCCGCTTTTGCTATGGCTAACTGAGCTGTCAGACTGGAACCCCAAAAAACCGGAAGCTGCCCCTCTTTACAAATCAATGGCTCGCCAAAATTAGGCTTACTAAGATCTTTGATCCCAACTTCATTTGGCTCACCAAAATGAAGTGGTAACGCATAGGGAAGCCGGCTTAGTGTTGCCGCTTGAATAGCACTTATAAGATTTTGCTTGGTTAATGGTCGCATCGCCAGTATTTGATTCGCTTCGTATTTATCTACTGAGTTGCAAGGCAAGTTGCTGATGTAGAGTGGTAAAGGTGTGGTTGGGT
>NZ_PNDS01000223.1 GCF_005886535.1 Pseudoalteromonas sp. S2755 | reverse complement strand
TGGGGTTAGACGAACATGTAATGCCACATATCGACATGGCTAATGTCGCTTGCGGTTTTCACGCAGGAGATCCTGATGTACTCGCGCAAACACTACAGCTGATCAACACGCATCGAGTAACGCTTGGCGCACATCCAAGTTATCCAGACCGCCAAGGGTTTGGCCGCCGCTCAATGCAGCTTTCTGAGCAAGAAATCACCAACGCCTTACATTACCAAATTGCCGCAATTGAAGGGATGGCAAAGGTGCAAGGCTTGACGCTAAGCTATGTGAAACCACACGGTGCACTTTATAACGATATGATGAAGTCACAACCGTTATTAAGCTGTGTTATCAAGGCCATCTCACGCTACCCAAGTGAGCTTAAGTTGATGGTACTAGCCACTGCGCAACAAGCAAACCACCAACAACTCGCCGACCACCATAATGTATCACTGATTTTTGAAGCCTTTGCCGATAGACTCTACACCGATGAAGGCTTACTTACTCCCCGCTCTGAACCGGGCGCAGTGCATGATAAGTCAGCGCTACTTGCACAAGTTAAGCAATTACACCAGCAAGGTAGTGTTACAACTGCAAGTGGGAAGTCGCTTTCCTTACGCGCCGACACCTTATGCGTTCATGGTGACAATGAGGCGAGCATTGCCTTAATTGAAGAAATAAGAAACGTGATAAATCAATAATTTGTGATAGTCTGGCCGTACATGCTTAATAAGCGAAAGGACTTTACATGCAGCTCACAACAGAAAGACTTACCTTAAGACCTATACTTAATATAGATTGGCCGCTTTGGGTAGAACTTCATCAACATCCAGATGTCATGCGTTTTGTCGGTGAGATTACCAATGAAGCTACGCTGCGTGAAAAGTTTAACCGTGGATTAAGCGCTGGACTTGGGCAGTGGCACAAAGAAGATAACACTTGGCTCACCTTCGTGATTGAAGAAACGGCCACAGCGACCCCTATCGGGCTACACGGATTTTTAAGTATGTGGACACCGTTTCAACAGGCCGAGTTAGGTTTTATGCTTTCCCCCGAATTTCAAGGAAAGGGTTACGCCTTTGAAGCTTCTAGAGCCGTCATTGATTTTGCCTTGCACGAATGTAATTACCACAAGCTCATCGCCACCGTTACCCAAGGAAATCATGCCTCTCACCATTTACTCAAGAAACTAGGATTTGAGCTCGAAGGCACGCTAAAACATAACTTCCAAATTAACGGCGAGTGGGTAAATGACGAGAAGTTTGGGTTGCTTAAGTAACCTGAGCTTCGGATAATTAATGCCTTTCTAGCAGCCAGTTTTAGCGCTAACTGCGTTGAATTCACTTCCAATAGCCAGCTATTGGTG
>NZ_PNDS01000222.1 GCF_005886535.1 Pseudoalteromonas sp. S2755 | reverse complement strand
TAAGGGCCGTTGATGACTAGTACGTTGATAGGCGAGATGTGGAAGTGCTGTGAGGCATTAAGCTAACTCGTACTAATTACCCGAGAGGCTTAACCATACAACGCCAAAGTGGTTTATAAGCGACAGAAGTTAATAGACTGAAGTAGACAAAAGAATTTAATGGCTTTTTCCAGATTTAAGAATTAAACAAGGTGACCAACCTCAGCGATATCGCGAAATCGGTTCACCTTGCGCAAATGGAATGCTCGTGCGAGGCACGATGTCATTAGACATTTGCACCCAGATTTCCTGATGACCATAGCGTTTTGGAACCACCTGACCCCATGCCGAACTCAGAAGTGAAACAAAACAGCGTCGAGGATAGTGTGGGCTTCCCATGGGAAAGTAGAACAGCCGCAGGGCCGGATTTTATAATCC
>NZ_PNDS01000221.1 GCF_005886535.1 Pseudoalteromonas sp. S2755 | reverse complement strand
ATACAACGCCAAAGTGGTTTAGCGACAGAAGTTAATAGACTGAAGTAGACAAAAAAATTTAAGAGCTTTTCTAGATTTAAGAATTAAACAAGGTGACCAACCTCAGCGATATCGCGAAATCGGTTCACCTTGCGCAAATGTAATGCTCGTGCGAGGCACGATGTCATTAGACATTTGCACCCAGATTTCCTGATGACCATAGCGTTTTGGAACCACCTGACCCCATGCCGAACTCAGAAGTGAAACAAAACAGCGTCGATGATAGTGTGGGCTTCCCATGTGAAAGTAGAACATCGTCAGGGCCTTATTAGAGAAAGCCCGATTCGAGAGAGTCGGGCTTTTTTGCGTTTGAAGTAAAGTACTTCCATGTAGTATCTCCCCTTCACGTATCCATGCGCTCATTTCCCCGAACTGCGAAGCGCTGCTTCGGTTTCTTGTCACCCAAACTCAGAAGTGAAACAAAACAGCCGAAGGGTCGGCCCCGGTCAATGATAGTGTGGGCCTCCCATGTGACTCTCTATTTAAAAAATGAGAACATCCTACTTCGTAGCGAGTCAGGGCCTTATTAAAGAAACCCGTTGCAGTAATGCGACGGGTTTTTTGCTG
>NZ_PNDS01000220.1 GCF_005886535.1 Pseudoalteromonas sp. S2755 | reverse complement strand
TTCGCCGCTGATTTTCACAATATCAAACTCATTTTAAAATATGCTCTCACACAATCCCGAACTCTCCCACACATTCCCGCAGTTTTCGCACAATTAGCTATAGAGTTTTTGTACATTGGATCACTATGTGAAATTTGAAAAGGTGTTGATGATGATGCCGCGCGCGAAAACTTTGTGGTGATTGTGCGAAAACTGCGAAAATTGAAATTTTTATATAATTAAAAGCTCTTTCAATATATCTTTTTCTAGGCTTAGAGTTTGTAGTTAATGTAGAAACTTTTGGAAATCTCTTACGGTTCACATCGGCAAATAAAGTTGCGGCCTATTAGAGATTTAGGCCCCCTATAAACCTAAAAGAAATAGAAAACAACGGGGGCTAGCAAGGCTAAGCTAGTTGAAGGTTATCAGAACTTTCTCTCCTCAACTTTCACAAGCTCGCATTTTCCTTCGCTTCTTAGATAAGTTGGCTTCACCTGATCGGGGAATTCTATGGATGTCATTTCACTTGTCATGCTAGATGTTAGATCAATTCGGCTAATTTCATAACGGCGAACCATTTTTATGCCTGAGTATAAATCTACCTTTTGATAGGTGATTTTATCAACAGCAAAAAAACCTTCAGTATTAAAAGCAGAACCTACTTTGAAAGTATGGGTAACTTTCCCTGTATCTTCGTCGACTTTAACTGAAAATTCTGATCTCGAGTCTTTCTCACCAACAACACAGTCAAGGTATACTGGCTTTGCAACAACATTGATTGAAAGCAAGCATACTACTGCACCAAAAATTGATATTTTCACCAAAGGGCTCCTTAAAAGTCATTAAGTCTATACAGTATACTAACTTACATGCTTGAACTACGAGTAGATGAAAAGTATACCTCTGAACTTAAAGTTATCGTCGGTTGGATAAGTTGTCACCTAAAAAAAGCCTTGAAGTAATATATTGCGATATTTCAAACCACCACTTCACTATACGGCAAGTCCGGCGCTTGCCCTGTGATGCGATCATTCTCTATATACGCTGAACCTGACTGAACACTATCACCCAGTACGCGGCTGGTTGTGCCGTCGCTGTGCTCTACGGTAGTTGTACCATCATTATTTACTGTTAGCACTTTTACTATACTGCGCTGTGTGCCGGAGAATACTGAACCGAGTCTGTTTAGTGTGTTAGACATTGCGTACCGCCTGAATTGTTTGATTTACCATAATAGCACCTTGGTTGCTGATATTGGCAGAGACAGCCAGTGAGTCCACGGTTGCTTTGTATAGCTCGTCTTCGAATCTTACACCTAATAAACTGCCTGGTCTGATTGGTGGCAGGTCTTGCTTCAGCTTGGTGCGAATGGTTGCGGTTCGTTTGTTACCACTTCTTGCTAGTTCACATGTGCCACGTTGACGTGCGGCTTGCACGTCGGTGATTAGATTATCTACGATGTCGCGAGCGTAATCTGTTGCAGGAGTGCCTTGGCGCTTGATTTTACATGCAACGCCTTGTTGCTCACCTCTCACAAAAACAACGTTGTGCTCAGGCTGAATGGTGTCTCGTGTATTGTGCTCTAGTATTAGGGCGTCATTGAGAATGACATCTGGCGTTGCTTGCTCCGTACTCCACGGATTAACTGGCCATTCAGGCACAACTGAGACGGTTTTGGTTGTGTCGTTAATGTCCAATATCGCGCCAATACTGCTAGCTACTTTTAATAGTGCAGCCCCTGGCGTCAATCCTCGATACGAAAACGCCCCCTCAGGAATTGGGTAATCAATCATTTTGTTGTCTAACGTCCAGCCTGTGTTTTCTAAAATGTCAGCCATGATACCTGCGAGCGTCTTATCAACGGTGTTTACGTAATTACGCTCGCGTTGATACGGTGCAGCAAGCTCTGCGAATCGAGAACGAATCGACGCGCTATAGCTATTATTCGCAAACCGATTGCTTGTACTGGGTTGCTCGCAAATCATGATGAACTCATAACCGTTAATGACTAATTTTAGCTGTTGGCCAATTGCACGCTCCATATCAATGCGGCTGCAAAACTTGATGTTGCCCGTTGCAGCAAATTGGCCACGTTGCCATGTGCAAGTGATGTTGTTGATTAGAATTTTTAAATCATCACTTAGTCGACTACAGCTGATTGATGGTTGCATGATGTAATATCTCTGTATCTGTGGCTCTATGGGGATTTTGGAATCGATG
>NZ_PNDS01000219.1 GCF_005886535.1 Pseudoalteromonas sp. S2755 | reverse complement strand
GTCGGTAACGGATAAAGATGGTCTGGTTCACGAGCATAAAACTGGCTTTGTTGGGTTTACGCAGTGCCAAAGCCACCATCGTTTTAGAATGGGTGGCTCCCAAGTGCATATGAATGCCCATCCGCCAACCTCGGTCAGCTCGGCGCAGCGCAGCTATTTTGAGCCTGCGGCACACAATCCCGCTGAGCAATTTGAGCGCACCGGCAATCTCGAGCTTGCCTATCAGCAAGGTAAAAATGAAGTCACGCTGGTAGGAAACGTAGCCGAAGCCAATGCTGGTTATTCGTTTTCGTTAAATGGTAAATTGGGCACAGCGAAAGGTGGCGATTATACCTGTATTCGCAGTAAACAGGTGTATAAGCAAGGCTGTGCCAATGACCCTAAGCAAGTTGCATATCATAGCGAGTCGGTGTGTGTACCTCGGGGTGAGCCAATACGTATCGCGCCCCCAGAGCATAGTCCTAAACCGATGGTGTTTACCGCCACGGTACGCTCGCTGTCGGGGTCAAAGACCAATCCTCATCTAGATACACAAGGGCAATATGCCACACAAGTACATTTTGATAATCAGGTCACCGAATCAGTAAAGCGCCTCACACAATATGCCTGTCGCGGCCAAAAGCAACCGACGGGGTTACACTTTCCGCTCCTGCCAGACAGTAATGTGCTCATCGGTTGTATGAACAACGACCCTGACCAAAGTTATATCTTAGGTTTTGCCCTTAACGACACCCAACCATCCGTTGTTACCAGTGCCAATAACGCCCAAAACGTGCTCTGCTCTCGCGGCCAAAACCTGTTGATGTTTGATGACACTCTACATACCCCGCATATTGTGCTGCAAACCTTAGCGGGCAACCAGCACTTGGTGTTACATGGGGATAAAAAGCAGCCTTATATTCACTGGCTTGCACAGCTTGGCGCGATGAACATTTTTGCAGCCAAAGACATACAACTTGGCAGTGTTAAAAGTGCAATTCGACTACTCACCAATAAAACCTTTATTGCCAGCGCCAAACAACAACTG
>NZ_PNDS01000022.1 GCF_005886535.1 Pseudoalteromonas sp. S2755 | reverse complement strand
CGTCTGTCATACTTACCCCTAGCAGACAAATCCCAATAATAGGGCCTAATACCAACCCATGTAGCCTAAGGGACCATAATCCCGGTGAGCGCGGTACCGAAACAACCCGACCATCGCATTGGCTCGGGTAGCTTACACCACTAAAGTCGTCTCTCGGCGCAAATCTGTCTTTACAGGGTTTTGCTTCTTTAAACTTACAGCCGTTTAGTTCTTCAGCCTTAGCTAGTCGTTCCTTATAGCTTAAGTTATGGAGGTAATCTTTGGGTAGTTCTTCGTAATAAGAATCATTAAGGCAATAACCAACCCTTCTATCTATATACTCTTCTCTTTCTGCTTCTCTTTTCTCTTCTTCAGTTGCTTCTTTTCCGTAGTATTTCTCTCTTTCTTTTGATCTCTTCGTGAAATGGTCATCTAACTCTTCCCGAGTCATATCCTTAATCTTTTTCAAATTCAGTACCCTTCTATTTTATTGGCGGCCTTTCAGGAAATCTGAACTTTTGATTTAATCTTGAAAGTTCTTTAATGTATCTAACCCCTTTAGTGATCAAATAACCATCGTCTTTTTTGGTCACCACCGTTGGCAAGGAGTACAACTCAGTTGCGCTCTCGATCACTTTTTTACCTTTACCATTGGGGTAGCTTTCTACTTCTATGATTAACTCGATAGAGCTACCAACTTCTAGGTTTAATAGTTCGCAAAGCTTTCCTTCAGTGAACTCAAAGTAATAACCGGTTCGATTAGGGTATAGCTTCCAACCACTGCTAAGCTTGGCCAACTGATGATGATTTATCTCCTGTATTTTGTCATCACCTTCTTTTGACCAATAAAAACGAGCAGAAAACCCTTCTAATTCATTGGTAAGGGGCGCGCTTACCTGCACTTTAAACACACTTAAAAATCTTTGAATATTTATCGCAGGCGAGTACAACATACTATAAAAATCGGTTAACGCATTTTCCATTTTTTGCTGCCATGTTGACGCCCGTATAGCCGAAGACTTATTGCTATCGTCTATATATTTTTGTTGGCGATTTTTACTCCAAGAGCAGGCATTTAACCAAGCCTCAATTTCAGACTCATGAAAAATAAGCAGTAAACCAGCACCAATTAAAATAATCAATAAACCCAATAACCCTAGCGCACTTGCAATAGCGCCAAATGTTGCGACTGCGCCAACACTTAAGGCGGAAATTAAATGTGTTGCAGCGACTAAACTTGCTGAAGCGGTTAGTGACAAAAAGCCTACCATCATCGTCATATTGGCATAATATAATGCAGTATCTCCACTTTTCTTTTCTAACATCGCATCCTTAAACGCAACATAAGCACTAACGACAGCGGCAAGTAGGGAAATCGCATTTGCAGTAAAAACCAATACCCCTCTTAATACGACCATACCTGAAACATACGATGCTGAGTTTTTCAATATGGCGTTGACTTGCTTGGGAGTTGGTAACCCAGCCTTTTTTTCTACCACATTCGCACCGATATTGATCATAATGTCGGCAAAATCAAGAATTGCTGACGCTTTTGTAAGCCCACTTGCACTAGCATTTTTCATTGTATCGAATAAATTAATTGCCTCTAATGCGGCAACAAAAGATAGTGCACCGTTTAATGCTATATTGTATGTGCGAGGTTTTACGCTAAATTTCGAGAGTCTTTCTAAGGAATCCACTTCTTTTTTAATACTATCCAATTCCCAGCTTTTTCCATCGATCTTACCGTCAAGTTTAAAATACTCATCATCCATACCACCAATTTCGAACTTGAGCTTTTCAATCTTACTCGCATCCAACACCAGTACTTTTTGCTCTAAGCGTTTTTGTGCAAATTCGGCTTTTATTTTTTGTCGCTCCAGTGTTTTTTCAATTTCACCCAAGGTACCGTCTAGAGACAAAATATGATCTAACTGTTGCTGAACAATCTGTCCTCCACCTAACTCAGTTCTGACATAAGGGTGTGCTACAGGATTCTTCTGATGACTATCAGTAAATGCCTCTGCGGCTTTCTCCAGCTCATTCAGGCGCTTAGATGCTCGTTCAGCTTTTGACTGAAAATCCAGAGGTAAAAATCCATCAGGTAAATTGCCATCTAAATAGTCTGCAATTGATAGGTTAATCTCTTTTATCAAACCATTTGTCGAAACATCTACCAATTGCTTAAATCGACCAAAGAGATCCCCTCTGACACTGTTTTCAAATCTAGCTGATTTTGCATACTCTATAGAGCTTGACAATGCACTAAGCTCTCTCTTTGCATTCGTTAGTTGATATTGCACATTGGAGGCAGTTTTTTTGATATCACGTAATGCTTGCTCTTGGCGTTTTATTTGTAAGTCTAGCTGTGCCACTACTGAGTCTGGATTCATGCCTCCTGCAACAGCCGCATTTAAAATTTGGTTACGCGCTTTAATATAAGCACTAATTTCTGCTTGTTTAGCTTTAATAGAGCGCTCTAGTTCCACCTTTTCATCTTTTAGTGCATTTGTATCAAGCGCTAACGTTTCTGCTTTGGCTTTACGGTCTCCGTATACCGATTTGATATCCTGCCCTTGGGCAGCATTTAATCCAGTTGGCACCTCGAGACCAATCACCAAGAATCCCCACATCGCCTGTGATGCTCTTCGGAGTACTTGTATTACCGCATCTGTATATGATGCGTCTTGGTCATGCATGGGCTGCAAGTTATCTTGCATAAGCGTAAGATCAAAGCGCGTGTCAAATTCGTCGTTTGAACCTTTAAGACGGCACTCATACGCAGTCATCTCATCCTTTATCTTTTTAGGATAGAGCAGCTCAATTAATCTTAGCCTTTCAGTCGGATGCGTCCCCATCGCTTTTAGCCAACATTCTTGCCCTAAGTCATTCGCATCCAATTCATCTAACTTTTTGAAATCATCATCTGACACCGCAAAATGACTGATCAGAGTAATGGTTAAGTCCTTTATTGGGCCGAGTACATCGGAGCATACTGCGTATAGTAAGCACCGGCGTATATCATCGTAGTAGGCATAGTCTTCAATGGAGTAATAAAAAGAATTGTTTTTTTGTTCGTCGCTAATAATCTCAAAGAGCTTCGCTTTTGATTGGTTAATTAATAGACCAAGTTCAAAGGCGCGGTCAGTGTGTAGATATTTTCTAAACTCAGTGGTGCTAAAGCTATCTTCTATATACTCCTGATACTGCTGTGCAAGATCTTCGGCGTCTTCATCAACCTCCACTCCGAGCGCCTTCTTCTTTTTGATTCCATTTGGATATTGAAAGAAGGTGCTCTGAACTGCAGTTGCTAACGAATGCTTTGCCAATTGGTTTGGACTAGGTTCAAAACGTTCTGTGTTTGACTCTGATTTAAATTCAGGATCTTGTTGTATTGATTCTACGGGAAGGCTTAACAACTCCTTGCGGTATATCGCAACTCTGGCGCTGGTGTCACGGGCTACCCCTAAACTGTCGGTTAGTATCGGGACATACACACCAGACATATCTGGAACGGGTAAAACTAGGTGCTCGGGCAATGTCGAATTATCGAAACCCTGCTTAAAACTTGCCAACTTATCGAGTTTTTGCATTCTGTTGGCACGTCTGTTAGTCGCTCTCTCCCCATTAAGACCGGGCTTTACACTTGGTCCATAATTTAAACGCGGATCCGTTTCGGCCATACCGCCAAATGCTTCAATTTGCTTCCAGCTCCATTGCGTTTCTGAATAGGCGATTTCTACACTACACTGTTGGCCATACAACTTGTTTGGGACGATGATAGTGCTTAATTCTTCTGTGGTGGCTTTCCGCTCCCCTTTGTCGACCATCTGAAGTGCTAATTCTGTATTGTCTACACTACACTCTTTGCCATAGTTATCTTTTTTATACGAATATTCAGCAACACGAATAACTCTATGACCCTTTTGAAAGGCTAAATTGACATCTTTAAACGCGACACCCTCACCATTTTCCCTTGGAAGTACTTCCAGCTCTCGCCATAAGTGTCCGTCAACGTAAATATAGATAAATCCTTCTCTTAGCTGATCTTCTCCCTCTATCCCCATTCTCAACGGATAAATATGGACCAACTCCACTTCTGCATCTTGTGCAGTGTCATTCGCCGAAGAAGTACCAAGTGGTATTTTGTAGTATCCCGAGGTGCCAAGGTCTGGGTTAGTATCAGCAACCATCAAAGACACTTTCTCTTGGTCGTTTGCTAGCCCTTCAAAAACCAGCTCTCTGTGAGCGGTTTCAAGATTCGTTAAGTCTGGTACTGTAAAATCACTCATCCTAGTTTCACTCCATCCTTGTAATACTCTTTACCTGATACGCTTACTTTTAACTTTTTACTTCCTGATTTATCGGGGGTTGCATCTCTTTTTGCCACTGACAGTGAGCTAGGAGTAGCACCGCCCGGTTGATTAAGGGGAGAAGGCGGCGTATTTTTACTGTTAGAGATCATAAGATCTCCTTGGCGTACGGCGGGTTTTCCTTCGATATACACATCAAAAGAGCCAAGAATGAATTCGGCTTTGCCCTTGATTGTGCCGCTAGCAATGCCTTTCTTTTTACCGGGTTGATCACCTGTACTTTTTGAAAAGTTACTTTTGATGTTGGCTGCAGGGTTGCCATTGATTTTTACTGAGCTGGCTGTACTTGCCGCGTCTTTAGATTTGGCGAGATTGCTATAAGGAATTGGCACGACAACTTTACCAATTTTAGTCCAGCAAACATCTATGGTATTTAACATGCCACCACTGTCTTTATGTACTGCGGTGCGACCATTAATTAATACGTTTTGGCCGCTTACGATGCCGACTTGCTGGGCTTCGCTATCTACGTCTTTTTCGATTTGTTCCTCGCTGCCAGCTTGCCATCCTATTTTGCGTTCAACTAAGTCTAAAAACGCTCTGGCGTCATCAATTGGCTTATGCATATCCATGCCTGTTTCTGGTTCTTCATGAGGTAAAATCGGCTCGTCTTTTTCATCGTCCCACTTAGGCGGTGGAACAATATAGTCACTGGCAAACTCGGTTATCATTTCACCTAGCATCATATCGCCATATTTAGCGCGCGCAATCTCATCTATAAATGCGTTTTCACCGCTGGCTTTGTCAGGAAATACGGCTATCCCATTTACACAACCAATGGCACCATTATTTTTCGCTGCGATAGTAAGCTTTAACAATGCTGGATTGTTGTGTCGCCACGACACACTCCCGCCTACTCTCAGCGTTGCAGACATGGCATCTTGATCGTACTGAATCGAATCTGGCTCTTTTCCCTTTACTGCTGCGATAAAGCTCATAACACACTCCTTGTTACTGAGATTAATTGTGGTTTTTCTTGCTCTGTGATCAGCCACACTCTATCAATATGGCGATTTAACGGGTTATGTAAATAACTACTGGCAACCGCAAGTCCCATTGCATTATGGCCAGCGCCAATATAACCAATGGTATTTGCTGTGTTATTTAGCTCTATTAACGCGTCGTGTTCTTGGTACAGGGCTCGGCTGGCATTAAGCCATTCTCTTTGCCACTGTTCACTGAGTATGCGGGTTGAAATATAGGGCTCACTTACCTCTGCGTGCAGCTCTTTTAATAGCTCACCTAAGTCGCCCTGATATGCTTTAATTTGGCATCCGTCTTTACTCGCGTTTGTACCAAGCAATGCGCAACCGCCTTCACTTAATACAACACCTTCAGGGCCGCCAACAACTTGTAGCTTGCCCACCCAGTTTGGTTTTGACGCTTCGTCATAACCAACGCAACTATCTACAAATACATAGAGACTATTTGGCGAGAGCGAATCAATATCAAGCGTTTTATGCAACTGAATATCGTCAACGTTCAGCTCAAGATGGTCACAAAGCGTCCTAACATCAGACACCTCTATATATGGCTCTTCTGCTTTTGCGTAGCCAGTAATTAGATTAATGGTGCCGTCCCATGTGTTGGCACTGCCATCAAACCGTTGTTTTGTCTGATTTAATAAAGATTCAAGAATGGTTAAACAGCGGTCTTTACGTAACGTGACCGAGATCTCTTCAATTTGTGCGCGCAAGTATGGGGCGTCGAGGCTTATATCGTACCTAACAATAGCTTTACTTGGCGTGCAAAAGCGCATGTTATTTGCGACCGCGGTATATAAAGCACTAGGATGGTTACCGGCGGGGGTTTCTAGCGCGATTAATTCAAACTGCATGTGCCACTCCTTGCGTTTGTGCCTCTTCGACTAAGAACACGCTGTTACTGCCCGTTTGGCTCTTTTTTACCTTTCCTCGCCAAATTAATGAAAACTGCTGTGTTTGTGAGTCAATTACCAGCGTATCACACTGCATATCAATAGGCGCGGCGTCTGGGCCATTAACCAAACGACAGCGAGGCACGATTCTGGGCAACGTTAGCTTTAGGCTTTGTCCATAAGGTAAATCTGGCGTTAAGCCCATCATTTCAATCCACCAGCCATCACTAAACGGGTTTGGAGTTTGTTGGTCTTGCGGCGCGACTTGATAATGCGCAGCAGGGACTACTTCTTTAAATGGAAACTTACCCGCGAGGGCTTGGGCTTCGTCAACCTCTGGGAGTTTGTCACCCCTTGGCGACCAAAATGGTGGGATCGCTGCAAAGCTTGCTACCGCAGTGTCGTGACTCGGTTTTTTTAATACCTGATTAGCATACTCTACTTGTGGCAATGGCTGGCCTTTCGCTTCTTTATTTTTGAGCTTATAGCCACGACCAAGAGGGTTTTGGGTTGAAACTTGTTCTTCATCCGACGGACTTGTGCCGCCATAGGCAAGTTGATAATTTAATACACAGGACGATAATACTAGTGGATCGCTCGCCACAGGCCCGAACAGCGATCGCTTCCACACACGCTCACCAGTAACTCGCAGTAATTTATCAACAAAGACCCTATCGTTACAGCCGAGTTTTAGTCCAACTTCAATCACTCGCGCTTGCTTGTCGGTTGGTGGAAAGCAGGTCAATTCGCCATATACCTCAAAACCGGTTTTATAGGGCTGAACTTCGCTAACGGCGGTTAGGCAGGCTTCAAGCCCCTCACCGTCGAAGTCATCAGCAAGTACAACTGGCGCTCCAGCTGGATCGGGATACACATTACCCTTTACGTCGTATTCAAAGTTTTGCTTCACAGCGATGACTACGATGGGATCTTTTTCCTCATCCCAAGCCTCAACCGTGCTACTTTGCCACTCGGATTCATTCACTAGCATGGTTCAACTCCTGCTTTACTGATTGCCATTGAAGATAAGCCATCGGCATGTAAAAAAGCGCAGCGCCTAGTGCATGCGAGGAAATTTTGGAAAGCTTGCGCTGTATCGCAAGGCCAGCCAATCCCTGTTGTAACCAAGCTGCAGGCTCGGAGACTTTACGCCCCGCGAGTTGATGTTGAGTATTTGCTGTTATTAAGGCTTGGCGTTCATACTCTGCTTGCCTAAAACTGGGTAGTTTTTGCGAATTTTGAGATTTAACCACAGTTTTTGCATCACTTATTGCAAATTCTTCAGGCAAGTCGAGATCGGTGATTTGTTTCCACGCCTCGTAAGCCGGACGAGCGGTACTTGGGGCTTCGAGTAACTTAACTAGATTTTGTAACGAACGGGTATGAGAAAAGTACGGAAATACTTCAGCAATGTAGCTTGGATTGTGCTGACAATAAAGTAAACATGGTTCATCCCATTTAGGCTCGTCGAGCAAACCTGCAAGCTGCAATAATTTTGCTTTTAGCACGGCATCATCTGTCATCGCAAACCGCTTCACTAAGTGCTCTGAAAGCTGCTCTGTATTACACAGCCACATATTCACCAATGCCGTGTAGGCAATTTCAGGGTTGCTATGTTCAAGTGCAGCCATAAGTTGGTGGCGCGACAAGTTAGCGGTACTAAATGCTAAATAGATAAGGCTCGTAGGCCAATTTTCATCGGTTGATAAAATTCTCTGCCTGAGTGCATCACCAAAATCAATGCGCCATGCTGATAAGTTATGAATGAGTAACTCGGCAAGCGCAGGCTCGCGATTAATAGCCGTGATTATTTCACTGGCTTGATCTTCAAGTGCTCTTGTCCCAAAGAGATGGTTAATGAGTAATAACAGCTGAGGTGAGTCAATCTCTTGAGTTAACTTAAATACATCATCAATCGATCCATGCGCGATACAATCTAGTTGTGAGCGGTTTATCCAGTGTTCTTCGTCCGTCGCAGCTAAGGTATACACATGATTTAATAGTTGTTTTTCAAGGGCATGTAAACGCCCAGTCTCAACTACTTGGCGTGCATTAAACTTTTGATAATGACGCCAAAGCGACTTAAGTTGTTGACGGTGAACGGCCAATTTGGTTGCAGCTAAAAACATAGTCACACCGTATCAGCTTAATTTAATCGAATTGGCCAGCCTTGGAGGCTGAGATCTTGCTCAATATCGGCGTTTAACAGTTTACCTTCAAGCTGTATCTCACCATTGCCGTTGATCGCAATGCTGCCATTTTTGGTTTTGACACAGACTTTTTGCTCGCCATTTAGCACCACAGTGCCGTTGTTATTTGTTACCGACGCTGCCGGAAAATCTTGCGGTGCGGCTAAGCGACCAATAACGATAGGCGTTGCCACGCTATGAAGCAACACTTCATCGTCAATATTCACGCGTGTCACGCTGTCTAGTTGACCTGTAACCTTCATTTCTACCTTAGATTCGTCACACTTCACTCGTAACACTTTGCCTAATTTATCAATGGCAGATACACGCCATACGATGTTGCTTAACGACGGTGGAAATTGTACAACATTGGTTTTCATAGACTTTGCTCCCTGCTTAGTTATGGCTAATTGCAGAGCCAGACACTGAAATATTGCTGGCGCTTAAGTTCAAGTTGTTCGCATCGATAGTAATATTACCTGCCGCATCGATTTCTATTTTTCCGCCGCCTTGAGAGAGCTGAATTGAGCCGCTACCTTGGCCAACGATAGAAATGTTTCTATCGGCATTAATGGTCAAGTTACCATTTTGCGCCGCAAGCTCAACATTACCATCAACGCTGAAGTAACTGATGTCTTGCGCTGCCTCAAGATTGATGGATTGCTGCGCTTCGAATTGAATATTGCTGTCAACAGACTGAATTTTAATGTCGGTGTCTGCGGTGAGTTGAATCGCCTCTTTGGCATTGATCTCAATATTGGACTCAATACTTTGGATATACACCGCATCTTCTGCGCGAATGCTTATTTCTTTGTCGGCTTGTGCCACAATATTCGCTTGTGATTGCAGCGTCATCGCTTCTTTCGACTTAATATCGATGTAACCTTTTTTGGTTTCAAGCTTGATAAATTCGCTGCCTTCGGTGGCATTAAATTCGAGCATATTTTCTTGTGCTTTGGTGAACAATTGGATTTTCTCTTCGCCTTGTTTGTCATCCATCAACAAGGTGTTTTCTGCCTTTGTCACCAATTTATTTTCAGTGGCATTCTCAGCAGTAACCGGGCTTAGCGCTTCATCGTTAAATAGCGCACCAAGAATGACCGGTCTGTCTAAGTCACCATTTTCGCCCGCCACCATAACCTCGGTTCCTTTGTTTAAAGGAAAGTGCATGCCGTGCCCGCCAGGCCCACCATAGTGCTGCATAAGTCGAGTCGGTTTACTCTCTTCCCCTTCACCATCTTGGTTAAATGGCAGCTTGACTTTATAGCGCCCTTTGTCATCCACTTCTTGCTCAATCGTGGCGTTAAACGATGCAAAGACCTTTTTACGCTTAATCACAGGCGCTTTAAACTGCACATCAATTGGGATAATCGTCGCTTGGTTTTTATAGGTTAAGCCTTTTACCTTGGAACCGTATTCAACGCTACCGCCTTGGCAGCCTTTATGAGCAACAGACACCACTAAGTAACGACCGCTGTAATTAAGGTGATCGGTTATGGTTAAAGCGACACCCGGACGAAGCGCCCGACAGTCGGTATCGATAACAAAAAGGTTTCTCTGACAATCAATGCTTTGCTGGTGCACTTTGGTAAGCGTATCGCCATCTCCTTCAGTCATGAAGTTTTCAGCAAATATACTGTCTTCACCAAAGCCGCCCACCTCTGTTTGATTATTGCTATTAACAGACAGTGCACAGCCTTTTTCATAGTCTTCGTCATACAGTCTAAAGCCACTATTTCGTAGACTCGCCTTTTTAGAAAAGGCAAAAACAGACTCGCTCGGTCTAACCTGTCCTGTAGGTGACGCGTAAGGCAAAGTTATCTCTTCCATCTCTGAAGAAAAATCACTGCTGCTGCCAAACACTGACAGATTGGCTTGACTGCCCGTTGACTCTGTGCTGCCGTAAACAAAACCGTAGCGGCGCATTAGACGCGTCACAAAGTCAAAGTCGCTTTCGTCATACTGCACTGTCATAGCAAGGGTTGGCGATGATGCCTTTAGTTGCAATTTTCCTGACGGGAACCCTGCCTTGTCTAACACACTTTTAACGATGGCATCCGCAGACATGTCGGTAAAAACGCGATTTGATCGTTGATGTTTGAGCAACACCAAAAGAGATTGAAAAGATAAGGTATACACGTAGCCTTGATGACTGCGACCATGGCAAACATATTCGGTAATAATTCCCGAAACCGTTCTGTCAGATATAGCCCACGTAATGGAAAATGTAACATCTTTACCAATCACCAGATCAGGCTCAATTAGCTCTTCACTTAACACCTCAATATCGAAGCGATAGTCACTGCATAAGCTGTCATTGTGTGATTCAAAACTCAATACTTTAAATAAACTTCCTGATAGCCCCGCAATTTCGATTGCAAAGTGACTTTCGTTTGCCTTAGGCAGTTTATCGGCAAGTGATGCTAGCATTTCCATTTTTGTCTCCTTACTCGTATCTACCGTTAGCTTAAGTCGGCGAATACGGCTTCAATTTCACCATTTTCATCCAGTGTCAGCGTCAGCAGATCTGGCATATCTTCTTCGCTCATAAAGCCCAAAATTGAACGAGCGATCCCAGGTAAAATTTGTTGTTCAATTGTTGCGTTAACCAATCGTGCGCCGCTATCAGACATAGCGCATTTATCGGCTAGATAATCTAGCGCTGTTTGATCTACGCGCAGTTGTATTGCGTGATTGTCATGAAGTCGCGCCGCGACCTTCTCAAGCTTTAGTGCCACGATATGTTTTAACACATCAGTATCTAGCGGGAAGAAAGGCACAACCTGCATACGCGCTAAAAGCGCAGGTGCAAAATGCGCGAGCAAGTTTGGCTTAATTAAGCTGACTAGCTGCTGAAAGCTCGGTCTCTCAAACGGTGTTTCTTGTTCGTTGTTGTCTTGTGCTTCTTCGTCTTCGGGTACGCCTTGCTGAATGATCCCATCCACCATTTGTTGCATGGCCTGCTGCTCGGTTTCTGGTGTACAAGCATTGATGATTTGCTCAGCCCCTAAATTAGAAGTCATGATGATAACCGTGTTTCTAAAATCGATTTCACGCCCTTCACCATCACGCATTACACCCATTTCAAACACTTGGTAAAACATATTCATGACATCTGCGTGGGCTTTTTCCACTTCGTCAAGTAACACCACAGAATATGGACGTTGGCGCACAGCTTCGGTTAACACCCCGCCTTCACCATAACCCACATAACCCGGTGGTGAGCCTTTGAGTTGTGATACCGTGTGCGCTTCTTGATATTCACTCATGTTTATCGTGGTTAAGAACTTCTCGCCACCAAATAGTAGTTCGGCTATGTGTTTTGCAGTTTCGGTTTTACCAACCCCTGAAGGACCCGCTAATAAGAATACGCCCAGTGGGCCAGATGAGGCCGATACACCCGCTTTTGCAACCCGTAAGGTTTGTGCAATCGCAGTCAATCCAGCATTTTGACCCACAACGCTTTGTGCCAGTGATTGCTCAAGCTTAAGTAAGTTCTCCAGCTCGTCTTTCACCATGTTACCGACAGGGATCCCAGTCCAACTTGCGATCACTTGCGCTACCGTATCACTGGTCACTTCGGAGAAAATCGCATTGTCATCTTGATTTAACGCAGCAAGCGCTTGTCTAATCGCTGGTTTCTCTTCGTCGCTTGCACCGTGTAGGGCATTATAAGTATCAATTTGCAGCTCACGGCTTTGCTCAAGCTCAGCAAGCTGCTCTTGGGCTTGTGTAAGCGCATCGGTGAGGCTTTGAATGCAAGTTTGATCTGCAATCCCAAGCTTTGACTCGATTGCCAAGCGTTCAATTCTGCTTTGATAGTAACGGATCTGCTCTTTGGCTTTATCAATTACAACAGGCGACGTTGCCGGTCCCATTCTGACCATTGCAGCCGCAGTATCTAGTACATCAATGGCTTTGTCAGGTAATTGTCTACCAGTAATATATCGTGCAGACAAACTAACCGCGGCTTCAATTGCACTGTCTGTGATTTGAATTTGGTGATGCTTTTCGTATTTCTCTTTAAGACCCGTGAGCATAAGCTTTGCGGCTTGCTCGGTTGGCTCATCGACTTTAATTAATTGAAACCGGCGTTCAAGCGCAGCATCGCGCTCAAAATATTTTTTATATTCACTCCATGTCGTTGCTGCAAGTGTTCTTACTTCTCCACGAGCAAGTGCAGGTTTTAGTAGGTTTGCGGCATCTCCCATACCAGCGTCGCCACCAGCACCAATCAAGGTATGCGCTTCGTCAATAAATAAGATAACAGGGGTCGCTGAACGCTTTACTTCATCAATGACTTGTTTAAGACGACGCTCAAATTCACCTTTTACGCCGGCTCCGGCTTGTAGCAGCCCCATATCTAGTACGCAGATCTTAACTTCTTTGAGTTCTGGCGGAACTTGCCCTTCAACAACGCGCTGAGCAAGCCCTTCTACCACTGCCGTTTTACCAACACCGGGCTCACCGACAAAGATTGGATTATTTTTGCGGCGACGACACAACACATCAATTGCGAGACGGATTTCTTCGTTGCGCCCAAGAACCGGGTCAATTGCACCAGAACGTGCTTTTTCAGTGAGGTCTTCACAAAATGATTCTAGCGCGCTTTCACCTTGTGAACGGCTATTCGACACCGTGTTGTCAGCATTTGGCTTACTAAATACTTGACGCTCAGTCGAGCCTTTACAGATCTTGTTTAAATTCTGCTTTAAGAAGTGCGTATCAATCTTGTCGAACTCGCGCGCCAGTCCAAATGCAGGGCTGTATATCGCCATGTCTTTGAACGAGTCAATCAGCGCAGCGCCTGTGATCCAATCATTTTGATGGCGCATGTTTGCACTGAGCCATGCTTTTTCTAACCACTCATAGAGGCGACGGGAGAAAACCGGCTTGCTCGGGTTACCAGCATCTTGTTGATTGATAAATTCGAGCGCACTATTCCACAATGCGTCTTGATCAACTTCGAAGAAAGGTAAGATCTTCGCAACATCGCCGTCATTGTGCTCTTCCATTAACTTTAATAGGTAATGCTCTGGTAGCACTTCAAAATGCTTTCGACTCGCTGCGAATCCAGCCGCAGCTTCTAACGCTGTCGCGCTGTGATGATTGAGTTTGTCTATGAGATTCTTTATGCTTGTTGCGTCCATCTTTTAATCCTTGCTATTCCCGTTCGCATTAAAACTGTGATTGTGAATATATTTTCTTCTCTACGCGTGCGTTAACTTTGCCTATCGCACAACTTATCCCAAGCTTGCCAGCCCCTAACCGAGTGCCCTCGCGTGCTTGGCGATTGATCTGTACTAACAGTTGCCAGTTCATTTTGGTGGAGGTGTGCCAATTTAATAATTGTGATAAACGTTTGGCCTTTAGACCACCTGGCTCATATAGGTGCGCCTCAGCCTCGTCCATTGGGCCAAGCTCAATGCAAATACGATTGCCGGTGACCAGTACGCGTTTACCCAATACGCCATTACCACCCAATGAGAAACCGCTTTGCTTTGAGCCTAACTTGCCCGCTTCGGTAATATCTTCCCATTCAACGATATTGTCTTTTAGCGTTAAGCTTTCGTCTTGTAACGCTTGCTTTAATACTTGCTCAAGCCCAGCAGCGCTGGTTTGTTTGGCACTAATAAGATTTAGTTTGCTCTTATCCGACTGGTTATTTTCAAATACCGCAGCAACTATCTGATCAAATTGCTGCGCACCAATGCCAGCAAGATTAATCTGAGACTTCTTCCAACTTTGAAATAGCTGGCAATACAATACATGATTAAAGAGATCTAAAAATGCACGTGTTCTTGCACCTATCTCTTCATCTCCTGCGGCTTGCTCTAATAAGTAGTGCGGCATCGCAGCGTCAACGCCATATAAACCGAGGAATGATGTTTCGAGTCTCAGCTTACCTCGTTGCCTTACTTGCAATTCACAGCGTCTAACGTCTGACGCAGGAAACCCAAGCTCTTTATACGGGGCAATTTCAACGCGATGACTGTGGCCGCTTTGTAACTCGTTATTGCTAGCCCAGTGCTGTTCAATAAGCGTTAGCGCCTTGTACAAACTAAAACGCCAAGGTGTTGCCATCAATTTAGCGATCGGCTCTGGCAGTTTTGCCCAAATGGGTTGGTTTTGCTGCTCCATCATTTACACCTGATAACTATCGCCAGCCGTCACATCCCACTCCCACTCGTGGTAACTTGGCAGTAGCGTCACTCGGGTTTTTAAGCACTCGTTAATTGGCGCATATAATTTAAAGAACTGATGCAACACATCGCAAAAATGATATGCATCAGCTGTGCAAACAAAGCTCTTTTCGTTTAGAGTTAAATGGATCTCTATCCCTTTAACGAACACGCCCTTTTGTAGTAATGAGATAGGTTTAGACTCAGCGCCTTGAATACTCTCAATACGGTTTCGATTTTCAGAGCGTTCCGACCAATCAAACAGCGCCAATAGCTTTTTCAGCTGGGTTGGTTCCGCAAGTTGAGAGAAACGCATATTCAACAAGCTAATGAGTTGCCAATGTAAAGCCTGATCAGGAGAATTAAGCAACTTGCTGGGCCTAACGACATTTTTAACACTAAGTACCGACGGCACATCAGCGCTTTGTGCATTGATATCACCCTCTTGCAGTGTTTGCCTTGGCCACGCCGCGTTATGCGCCAACAGATCCGTCGATAAAGTAGTAATATCACCCACTTCTTGCATTGAAAGCTGAATGTACGTCTGTGGCGATACCCCGCCAATATCGCGGCTTATCAGTGAATACAAATGGGCGTTATCTTCATATACCGTGCTATACCGAGAAACAAAGTCGATGGCTTCTCCAGTGCTACTGCTTGCGCCTTGTACCGACTTCACGCTATAACAAAAACTCTCTCCAAGTTTATTTTGCACTGGATGTAGTTGGTATTCGGTTTGGTTTTCGCTGACTCGGATAGGCTCAGCATCAACCGGATAGATATTTACCGCGGGTACACAATTAAGCAGGATATTATCCGCGTTTACTTTGTTACCAGGGGGTAATTTGATATCGCTGGCTATTTTAATGCTGATAGTATTAGTGTCTGGATCAATATTGAGCGTATCCAGTCCCGTTAGTTCAACAAAATAGAACTTTTCACGAGAGTTAAAGTAATCAAGCAGCAACGCATAAGCGGGATGACTCTGCTCGCTGTTCGGCAACATTCCGGTGCTGTCTTTATGAAAAGCCGCATCAATTTTTGACTTGCTCAAGGTATATTGCGTCGTACTGCCAAGCTTTCCTGTCTCAACCTCTATCGCTGCGTTTGGGTTCTTCATCATTTGATAAAGACTGGCACAAAGCGGCGTGTCACCACGTAAATACACCCGCAATTTAGAGAGATCGTAATCATCTAAACTGCCTTGGCCTAACCGCTTGAGGTGCAAGTTTAACGTCGCACCAGTGTGGATCTCATGATAGTCCACAGAATAGATCTCAAACGGCAGCACTTTCGTTTCTGCGGTGGTAGTAAAGTGACAAGCCACAGGCGCGTTGTCACTTTTATGGGAAGAGATTTTCGCGCCTTTTGGCACACTCACCAACCCTTGCATGGTGAGTTTTGGTGCAAACTCTAGCACCGTCGTAGACGGATAGTAGTTTAATAATATTGGGCAAATCTGTCTGAGTACTTGCTCAGACACTTCAGGTAGCGTCTCGTCCAATCGTTTTTGAGTAAATGCCGTTAAGTAAGCGACTCCTTCGAGCAAGCGCTCAACATGAGGATCTCTATCCTTTAATGCATCAATATTTAAAAAGCCGGCGTGTTCAGGATACTGCTGAGCAAATTGTTTACCTGCTTGTGTTAACAGCCTCATTTGCGCATCAAAATATTGCTGCATATCCATTAGTCTGCTCCTCCTGCATTGACGTTTGCTTTACCACCTGATGCAAACTTAGTATTCAATCTGATTATCTCGCCGGTTTTTAATTGCGCTCTTATTTCAAATCGAATCACACAGTTTTCCTCTTTTATGTCGATGGGTCGAACGATGAGGTTGGTAATTCTTGGTTCGTACTTTTCTATGGTTCTTTTTACTTCATTGGCAAGTGTTTGCTGCGAATAAGGTAGCCCTTCATATAGATCTTCCACATCCGGTAAACCATAATCGCCTAAATGCTCAAGCACTCCCCTACGCGCATTCAATAGTTGCGTTAGGTGTTTACATACGCTGTCGCTTAGATGTGATAAATTGTTATCACTATAGGCTTGGCGTGATGGCTGAGCTAGCAAATCAAATAAGGCCATAGAAAAATACGCTCTCTATTCATTGCACGAACTAGTATAAGCTTGAAAAGGAGGCCAACAGGCCTCCAACACTCGAAATTAACGACCTTCAGTCCATGAGTCAGAGAACTCAATGTTACCGTCTAGGTACGTCCAAGTGATGCGCTTGTAGCGCATGTGCACTGTTTCAAGGTGAGGATAACGCTCTTTATCCAAATCTTTAACGTTGTGCATTGTTGGCGTGATTGAAGTGATTTTCACGTCTTCAAGCGTATGGCGGAAGTACTCACGCTCAGTACCCGTGTCATCAATACGGTACCATTTAAGCTCAAGTTGCTTTAATGTTTGACCGTTTGAACACGCTTTGTACATGTACGGAGTAGCAGCATCCACAGCTTTTGTGATAACAAAAGGCTCGTGCTTACGAGTACCTGTTAGCTCGCCCGTGTCGTTATCAGTTGGGATACGCAATTCGTGATCGAAATGCAAAATCTCAATTGAACCTTCACGCTCAGCTACAGTTACTGAACCTTTAACGTCGTTACCTTGGTCGTCCTTTAACCACATATACGCTGGAATTGCCATTTTTAATTTCTCCTTTTAAGATAAGATGTTTCCTAATTATTAAAGGCATTGATCAAACGCGTGTTTTTCACGTTTGATCCCCAAACAAAGCGCCACGCTTTATGCCAATTTGGGAACATGTCCCAAGTTGGTGGCAGCCAACTTGGGGCAATCTTTCACTACATGTTATAAGTCACCACGTAATTCCATCACTAACGTCGCCGCATCAAATGGCGTTTTTAGTATATCCAGCTGCAAAAAGTGCTGCTGAACCGCTTCGGGTAACTGTTTAAATTCGAATTCTCCACGTACTTCTTCCTCCAAAGCAGAATTAACAAAGCTATCAACCTCTAACCATTCATCACGATTAACCAAAGAGTTGTAGTAGTTAACTGCACTTAAGAAACGAATATATTCGTCTTTCATACAATGGTTAAGCGCGACGTAATGCAAATAGTATACTGCATCTACAACTAATTCTGTTTCAAGTTTGTCTATCTTTAACTCGCTTGGACGAACGCCTGGAGTATGCTCAAAACACGTTTCCATCTCTGCGGTGTAAGAGATAGTTGCTTCTTGTAATTTCTTTTTTGCGAAAAAGAGCTCAGGTGTCAGCCCTTGACTATAAGCAAAGTTAGTCACTAAAACTGTACTTAACACCATTAACCAGCTATATATTTTTCGTTTAAACATGACAATCCATTGCCTTATCGCTTTTTTTATAGGGCTATCTAAGCCTTAGATACGTTTATTCGTTTTTATCAGTGGCTTTTATTTATACTTGGCTTTTGACCAAATATCTTAAGACGCACGTCAATTCCACAGTTTAACGCATGCACTAAAGTGCATCATGGAAGTATAAATCGCTTTAACTTTACTCAGCTTTAATGGGTTCTCCTATAAAGCTTCCGTACTTAATTACAGGCAAAGAAAATAAAATTAAAAACCAGATTACATTTCCAAAAAACAACATTTCAGACGAAGTATAACCGCCTAAGTAAAATTCATTTAGTAAACTGTAAATATTTACAAACCACCATATCAAAACTATCAAACACCATGTTCTTTGGCTTAACATACGCATTTGTAAAATCAACAGTAAGTTTGCCACCAACACTAATCCATCAGTAATAAGAACGACAACTTCTACAAGTGTAACCCTAACCTCAGACAAGATTAAAAATTGATTCTCGTATATTGAAAATAGTGTTAAGGAAAGCTGCACTAAAAATATAACCTTCCAAATAAAATGGCTCGCTTTTATATTCATAAACACACCATTTAATACCAGCAATCATATTAAGTTTTATTTTTTACCAGTAACCAATTTTCAATCGTTGAACTTATCAATCTAACACGGTTTAAAATTTTTTCTTTTCTTACTTTTGAACGCAAGCTCAGCTGACATCTCAAAAGTCCAAACCGCTATTTCTAAACCTCATTATATTAAGGCTTCATTCTTAATAATGGGCAGCTTTCACTGCCCTATATACGCTTCATAGGTTCTTCAGATGGCCTTCATTTTTCGCCAGGCATTTGCCCAACGAGTGCGAGGCGTACGTCGATACCTTCTACTTGGAAGTGTGGAACCACATACGTATTCACACGGTAATAACCTGGGTTACCTGGGATCTCCGAAACCGTCACGTTGGCATCCTTTAACGGGTGCGTAGCAATTAGAGACTCGTCTGGATTATTCATCTTAGTAACTAATGCACCTAACCAATCATTAAGTTGCTGTTCTAGCTCATGACGAGGTTTGCTGGAGCCGATATTTTCACGCTGGATCACCTTCATATAGTGTGCAATACGCGATACCAAATAGATGTAAGGTAATCTTGCATTGATCCGCGAGTTAGAGGTGGCTTCCGGCGTCTCAAAAATTTGTGGCTTTTGCGCACTGTTTGCAGAGAAGAAACACGCAAAGTCACTGTTTTTGTAATAGCTCAGAGGGATAAACCCTTGGTTTGCAAACTCAAGCTCTTTAGTTTCAGAGATCAACACTTCCGTTGGGATCTTAGTTTCTTGACCACGACCAGCCTCAAAAGAATGCAGAGGTAGATTTTCAACGCGACCGCCAGACTGTGGACCACGAATATTTACCGCCCAACCATTTTGGTGGAAGCTACGGACGATATTTGCCGCGAACGCAAATGTCGCGTTACCCCATAGATAACGTTCGTGATGCTCGCTGCTAACGTCTTCTTGATAGTTAAAGTGGCGAATTGGATTTAAGTCACCATATGGTAAACGCAGCAAGAAGCGTGGGAACGCTAAGCCTATGTAACGTGCATCTTCTGATTCACGGAAGTTCTTCCAACGTAAAAACTCAGCACGCTCCATATAAGAGCCTAAATCCTGAATTTTTGACACTTCTTCAAGCGAGTCTTTTAGGAAGAATTTAGCACCAACACTACCTAAGAAAGGACAATGTGCTGCCGCAGATACCCTTGAAATTTCTTGCAATAACGACACATCCGGCGCTGAACAATCAAATTCAAAGTTTGACACCATAGTCGAAATTGGCTCGCCACCTGGTGTGTCATACTCAGCCGTATATACCTGCTTATAGAGCGCAGATTGCGTGGTATCTGGTGCTTCTTCGAAGTCATCACGTAGCGTTTCTTTATCAACATCAAGTAGCTCAAGCTTTACGTTTGAGTTATTTGGACAACGATTTACCAAATAACGCAATGAACGCCACGCCGACTCTACTTTTTGAAACTGCGGATGATGTAAAATTTCGTCCAGCTGTTCAGAAATAATTTTGTCAACTTTGGCGATGTAGTCATCAAGTAATAACTTGTCGATACGCGACACTTCTTTGCTGTCATTAGTGGCCATATCTAAAAAGACATTGATAGCAGCAGTTAAGCGCTCATTGGTGTCGGTTTCCGCAAGGTTATTAGCATCACGGAAGTTATCTATGCTGATTTCGCTTGAAACCGGCTCAATAGACACAAGATTACAGATTGTTTCATAAGCTGAAGCTGTCAACGTCTCTTCTTTGCGCGCTTCAACGTTTAACGTTTCTTGCATATTCATCGGTTCGTGTCCTTACTCTTGCGGTTGTTTTTCTTGCTCAGACAAAAGCGGCGCTAACTCGTTTAGGCGTGCTTTTAACTCATCAAGCTCTGGTTTATTTTGCAAAATACGCTCAAGCTCTTTTCTTAGCGTTGAGTTATCGAGCAAGTTAGATTTCAGATCACGTAATAGGTTACGCATTGACATCATCTTGTTAAGCTCTGGCACTTGGGCTGCAACTTGTTCTGGATCGAATGACTTAAAATCATCAAACGTCAGGTTAATACCAATTTCACCATCACCCGCAATTTTGTTCGATACTTGAAAGTTTGCCTTTGGTGACATGTCTTTAAGCACTTGCTCTAAGTTATTTTTATTTATAGCAATGCGCTCTCGCTCTGCGAGGTCACTGTCGTTTTGGCCGTTGGAATAATCACCAACCACCAAAACTTTCATTGGTAGTTCGCTCTTTTGCGTTGCACCTTCGGTTTCCAGCTCAAGCGCTATATTAATCCGCGCCCTTGGGATCTCTTTTTGAAACGTATCAGACATAGTCTTTCCTTATTTAATCAGTCGTTGCGCCTGCCGTTACAAGCCCAGCGGTTAACAATCAAACCCAGTCAATCGCTGAGCTTACTTTGGTTACGAGCATCTGCTGCTTTATCGCGGTTGCTCGTAGGTCAAATTCATCCCCTTGCTCCAAGGATATTGCTTCATTACATTGCTTGGCATAACGCCAAACCTCTAGAGCAAACGACTCATGCCATAGGTCCAGTCGGTACTGTTCAATGTCTTTAAGCAGCTGCTCAAACATTGGATAGGCAAGATCAGCGCGTTCACTGCGCATCAATAAACGAGCTTGATATAATTTTTGCTTTGCAAAATCGAACTTGTCTTGGGCAAACCCTTCCATTAGCTGCAGTGCTTGCGCAAGCTTATTTTGGTCAACAAGCGCCTGCGCTTCTTTAAATTTATCTAACCAAACTTTCTGATTGCCATCAGTGCTTGCACCGTCACCTTGGCTTAGTAATTTATGTTCGCCAATTCGCTCGCGATTTGCTGCTGAGCAAAACTCACTTCCGTCTTCATATTTAAGGCTGAGCAATGTTGGGTATTGATCAGCGATTGCGGCGAGCTCTAAATCGATCCACTGTGCTTCTTTAAATAACTTGAGCCCTTCAAGTGCAGCGATGGTTAGCCTTTGTAAATTAAGGTTAAAATGCATCGCCCCTTCCATGAATAAGGCTTCTGCTTTTTCTAACGCTTGGGCAAAGTTTTGTGCAGCTAAGGCGTTTTCAATAGGCACAAATGCCGCTTGCCTTGGGGCTGGTAAGCGCGTTTTCAACTCATTATCGTGTGGTGGTAATGCAAGCGCCCCCCACCTCACTGCACGTGCCAAGCGAATCGCTCGCATCCAATTTTGGCTTTCTTTGTCATACGCCAATAGTTTGCGAACTTGCTCCGTATAAGCCGAGTCTGATTGTGGTGCTTCCGCGGCAATAGCAACCGTAGAAACTGGCTTTGAAGCAACAGCTGCAGGCTGTGAAGTTGCCGCTACAGGTTGCTGTACTTGAGGCTGCTCTGCTGTCACAACCTCTTGCTTTTCAACAGGCTCTTGTACCGTCGCAACAGGTTGTACAGTAACTGGTTGCGACACCAAACCTTGCTCACACCAGTGTTTTAAATCAGCAAGCGGACCTGAGTCTGCATCAAGTATCGCAACAGAGTCTGCTGCATATTGTTCAAGTACACGCTTTAACTCTGGCCATTGTTCTGGCATTGTCGCGCTATGCGCTGTCGCAACACCAAGTAAGCGCTGTTGTTGTTGTAGGAACCAAGTATGTACCGATGCCCTCGCACGTTCTTTCACTGGGTGGATCTGCGCCTGATACAGTTGCAAAAGCTGATTAAACAAATCTAACGAGTGGATCAAACCTTCGAGCCCAAACTCATTCGTAGCGGCCAACGCTAGATACGACGCAATGCGAATATCTTTGGTTTGTTTTTCTAACAGCTCTGATGCCAACATAAAATTAGCTTTGAAGTCTGGCTCAGCAACACCTGACGAAGAGGCTTTTAGTAATTTAAATGACTCTTCGTATTTTAAATCATCACCGCATGGCATGCCGTCAAGCGGCGCTAATAAATTTTCACGCCACTGCTGCCAGCTCTGATACTTATGTGGTTGACTCATAACTTACTCCAACTTCTTAGCGCATCGAAAACACTCATATTTGATGCTTTTGCCAATTCATACATATGCGGTGTCACCGGATGTTGTGGCAAAGTCCCTGTTAGATTAATGGTCGTCGACAAGCTATTGTGCTCAAGCCAAACTGACGCAAAATACGATGCGGGCATAGGTCTGCAATACACCACCAGCGAGGCTTTCTGGCTCAATTGACCATAGTTATAAAAACACCAAGGCTGCCAGTGATGATCGGCCACCATATTGGTAATAAGATGTAGCCAAAATGCACCTAACAACTGGGTATCTTCACCCACTTGTGGCATCGGTAACTTCAACCCGAACTGACAACGCAAACAGCCCTGGGTTTTGATCATTTTGAGCGCCGACATCACCTGGCTGATTAATTGTGCTCGCTGGTCAAGATCTTCTAGTTCAAGCGCATCCCATACACGCTGTATCGGTGAAGCCCGTAGTGAAGACATTGCCTTATCAAAATCAATCGGTTGCGAAACCAGCTCACTTACCTGTTTAAGCTCCTGTGCGCTATGGCGCATTTGCTCAACACTACTGCAATTTCTGATCAGCTCATGGTTTAAACTTAACGATTTAAACGCACTACCACATTCGCTAAATAGAAATGCAGGGTTTTGTTTGTAGTCCGCATTACTCGATAATACAAACGAGCAAAATGGGTATTGTCTTCCACTTTTATCTTCGCTTGGCTGTAATGTGCCTAATAAACAGTTTTCGTCCTGACCTGAGGCGATAAAAAATAGCGTTGATTGCTCTTTTTGAGAAGCTGCATCTTTTATCAACGCCTGTCGGCTCATGTCTGCGTAACCTTCTTGAAGCCAGCGTTCAAGCGCTATCGCTTCTCTCGAGTCAACGTTAAACTTAATAAAGTCCGCTTGAATTGGGTTCTTACCCATAAATCCAAAGGGCTGGGTCGTTGGTACCTTGGCGACTTTCTTATTATTAAAAAAACCGAACATGCCTGTGTTACCTCAACGCCAAGTTTTCATTGGAAGCTACACTCACTTTGGTATCAAACAAAGACTCTGGCAGCGCAAACGACGTCATAAAATATTTGCTGAATATGCCACTGTTTCTGCTCGACTTAAGTGCAACTTGAACTTGGATTGGTTCAACACTAGCCTCTGCTTCTCTTTGTAATTGCCACGTTGCCATAAATTCAGTACCACGAACCCACTGTACATTCGCTTCATTCAATACTTTTAGGAATGCCCAAGGCCCTGACTTTTCGATTTCGATTCTGCGGCCTTCACTGTCTAAGCCATATACCACTGCTTTTTCAGTTCCTGCTCTTGCTGGCCAATTAAAACGACGCCACTCTTCGGGTTCGTTTCTATATCGGTAATTTTGGTCACTAAAGCCGATATACGTTTCTTTCAATCCCTTTTGTGCCACTGGCATCATTTGGAAGCTAATCCCTACCTCTGAACCGTCTCGAGGAAATAGCGAACGCGTTACCTTTCTCGCCTTAGTTAGCTTATCTAGTACCCCAGGCTTAAAGCCGATACCAATGCCATTCCACGTTTTCTCTACCCACTCACCACGTTTTAAACGAAGATAAGGAGATAGATTTTCAGCCATAAATTGCCAAAACACACCTGACTCTTGGTTCAGCAGTTCACTAATATCTTCAACTGCTGCATCTGGCCCGTCGATATTGAACGGATATTTACCACGGATATTTTCTTTGTATGTTAAGAATACTTGATTAGACCAACGCTCATTGAGCTGTACTTTCGCTTCGTTCATTACCGTTTGTACACTCGCTAAAAGCGGTGCTTTTAGTAGTTTTTCAAGTGCTTGCTTAGTATCTGGGTCAAGCGCTCTGACTTGGCTTTCTACCACCACCCATGCACTTTGCAGCGCATGGTTTTTGCTATCACCGTTTAACAACGTTTGAGTAAATGACATTGCCATATAGTCATCATTGTTACTCGCTGCGATCGTTTTGATGTCTGAATGAAATGCACTCAAAGCACCGAGATATTGCTCTAGGTAATCAGAGCGAGCGTTCTCTTCTCCTTTTGCCGTATAGCGACGAAGATCTGCAAAGCGGCTCGACAGTTCTGGTACACGCTTTCTCGCAGCGGCTTCTATCTTTGCACCTTTAACCTTGTTGTTTTTAGACTTTGCAAGTAATGCATTTGCCTGCTCGGTCAACTTTTCTGTTTCTACCGTTTTGTTTGGCGAATCAATTAGATTCACGTTGTCGTCGATTGACGCCATTAAATCGACCAATGGACCTTCTGGTGATGACAACTGGGCCAGCGTTAAACTTGCCGCGTTGCTCGTATTAAATGGACTTATTTCTACTGAATTTAAAAACTCAAACCACACATTGGCATAGTCTCTGAAATACAGTGCACGGATAGATTTAACTAAAGCGCTTGCTTTTGCTTCATCAACAGAACCTTGGCTTTCTGCGTTGTCTGTTCCCATCACCCAGTCGCCAGAGAATGCTTTGCTCGCAATGACCTTAATGGCGTCGTACACTTCGTTTTCCCATGCTTCTTTGGTGTAAACGTATGGAATGCTGATCTTGGACTGTAAAAAGGTTTTGTTGTTTTGCTGCATCATTTGATCAAGCGTTAATGCGGCTTTTGATACTGTGACTTTTGCTTTGATCTGCTCATACAGCGCAGTCGGCTCTGGCGCGCTCATTAAGTCTGAACGAGCCTGGTTCACTAAGAAATCATTATTCTGCCAAATCGCAAGCTGCTGCGGTGTAGGCTCAACCGCTAATTGGGCTAAGTAAAAATCAATCAGTCCTGACAGTTGCTCTGTTAATACTTGCGTGTCTTCGTTTAGCGTTAGCTCTAAGCGATCCGCCGTGTAGTCTAATAATTCAGACTTGGCATAGTCTTTATTTAAACGTTCAAACTCGTTACTCATCATAAGCTGCAGCTTTAGTGCCTGATAGTACTTATCACGTAGTTTCGGCTCGATACGTTTAGCAACCTGCTCTTCTGTACTTAGCAGCGCAATCCAGTTTTGGTGACTTTCAAATAGTGCTTGTTGCACAAGCTCCGAACTTGGTTCGCCAATGAGCGCTTGTACACGTTGACGTAATACCTGCTCTATTGGCTTTATGGTGTTGTCAGCACTGTAAACCCCGAGTAAGAAATACCAAGGCAGCTTTTTCTCATAGCCTATTAGCTCTTGATAGTGTGCAAAAAGAGACAAAGTTGAGTTAAATTGCTCCGCCAGCGGCTGGTTTTCAACTCGTGTATTAACAACAGCAGTCGTTAATTTATCACTGGTTGTTAAAAGCTGTTGATTGTGGGTGTAAGAGTTAACCAACAAGCCCGCCAGAGCAAATACCGATGTCACACACAAGCATACTGCAAAGCCTTTGAGCCATTTTTGTACGCGACGCTTTTTACGGTTACCCCGAGTGAGATCTTGCAATTTAAACAACACATCTTTGAATACTTGGTTGATAAAGAACGCGGAGGTAATGCTTTCTTGGCGATACTCAAACAATACAGATCTAAACGTAGATAGTTTGCTCGTTGCGCTACGCTCGATAGGCGTACCTTCTTGCGTACCAGAGGTAAAATACACACCAGCAAACCACGGTACTTCCTGGTACGGGTTTTCTTTAAATAATGTGTCAATAAACTCTTCAACTTTGGCAGACGCCGCTTTGAACTGATTAGGAAAATCATAAATCAGTTGTTTACGTTGGGCGTTACGCTCACGCGTCATTTTAACTAGGCGCTGATCACACAGTCGCTCATATAGGCCAGTTAGATGTTTTGAAAAGTTCTCACTCGCCACTTCACCGGTATTGGTGCCATCTTCCTCAAGTAAATACGCGCCCCAAGGTTGCTTACGCTCATCTTCACTTAATTCATTGAAGAAAGGCTCAAAACCGCTGATCAAATCACACTTGGTAAACACCACATATACTGGAAAGATAAGTCCAAGTTGGTTGATTAACTCATCAATACGAGCGCGGATCTGTTTAACGTGGTCGCGGATCTGTTCACTGTCTGAGGTCAAGATGTCGGCAACACTAATCGCAACCATTACGCCATTAATTGGCTGTTTAGAGCGGTATTTGCGTAACAGCTTTAAGAATGACAACCATTGATCATTATCTGACTCTTCAGTGGTATAACGACCTGCGGTATCAATCAAAACGGCTTGATCTGAAAACCACCAGTCACAATTACGCGTACCACCAAAACCTTGGATATGCAGTTGATTAGATTTTGAATAAGGGAAGTGCAGTCCAGAGTTTGCAAATAATGTGCTCTTACCTGCAGCAGACGGACCAATGATCATGTACCAAGGCAGTGCATACAACGCAGCGTTGCCACGATAGCCTGCACCTAGATGAGACGCTTTTAATGCCGAAAGCGCTTCTTCCATTTTGGCTTTGATTTCTTCGACTTCGGCTTCTGTCCCGGCGTGATTGTTGGCAATTTCTTTGGCTAGCTTGTCGCCAGAGCGCTTCACCCACAGCCAACGAACTAATAAAGTAAGACAAAACAAGCCAAATACAGCACCCATCACCATTAAACGATGATTTTGATCTTCAAGGCCAATAAATCGACCTGCAAACCAAATTAGCGTTAAAATTGCGAATATGCCGACCCAATGAGCCGTCGCACGAGATGACAAAAATCCTAAGACTAGATGCACTAGTCCACTACGATTCACTCCTGACATGATGTTACCTCGCTTTCCCTGTTTTCTCTAACTGCGTTAGTACTTCAATATGCTTATCAATTTGCACGACTTGCTGGTTCGCGCGATTCTCAATGAAATACGTTGAACCAACATACATACTGGCGAGTAACGCAAGCGTTACCGATAAAATAACCCAATAAGGTAGGTTTCTTCCTACTTTAGTGACCATACTTTCTTGCGGTTTTGCATTATCAGAAAGCTGTAATTTTGCAGGTCCAGCAAGCTCTTCTAATTGCGCTCTAACATCCAACATCAACGCTTTGAGTTGCTCTACCCCTTTGATCTTATAAATCCCTTCGAAACCCAGCTGTAAACAAACAAAATATACTTCCAAAACCGTGCGTTGCTGCGCTGCTGCACGGCGGATGTTTTCAAGCTTTTCAAAAAAAGCTTCTCCCGCACGCATATTGCCAAACAATTCTAATTGTAAAGGTCGCGCCATCCACTCCATACTGTAGGGCTTCTGCGCCGTCATGATTTGTTCGTCGACCAAAGCGGTTAATGCAAATTTGGCTTCCTGCATGTCTGATGCACTTATTCGTGCGTCATAACAACTTTTTTCGTATTCATCAAAAGCATCCATGACTTTACTACGTAGACCATCAACTCCTTGATGATCAACCCCACCCTGGCGAATTGAGGTAAGCACCTCAAGTACCGGAGAAATGCAGGCGACTAGTTCAGATTTATTTTTCGACGCTTCCATGACCTTTACCTACTAACTATTTACTCGCCACTGAAACCACTTCAAGTTTCACGCCTTGAAGGCTAAATGGCACAAAGATTCTTAACGCTAATTCCTGTACGACTTGTTCCCAAGCGGCACCGTGCGGTTCGACTTTAAAATATTCATAACCACCTTTAACCGACACTCTATTCGGTGGGCGCTGACAATGTGTTAACTTCACGCCACCAAGCGCTGACGCAATTAAGATTTCCAATTGACTAGGCGCTGCCAGCTTAACCTGCTCTGCAAATAGCTCAATCCACTGGGTAGATTCGTTTTCATAGAAAGCCGCAATGTATAGCTCACCCCGTGTCAAAGTACTGTTTTCTATGTCTTTAACCTCAAAGATAGACTGAGAGATTGCACTGAGTACTAGATCAGACGAGCGTGCTGCGCTTATCGAACCAATAAGGGTTTGAATATGAGATTCGATTAAACCAAAGCTGCGCGTTAAGTCTTGATGGTCATAAACTGGTAACTCAAATTTACTCGCTTCTGGTTCGAAATTTATCAGTTGGCAGACCAGTTTATTTAGCGCCATAAACAATGCACCAGGACTAGTTTTGGCTGTGGTACTTAACTGCTTAATCTCAGGAAAAACAGAGCTAAATGTTTGTAATAACAAAAAGTGTTTGAGTTCTGTTGGACCAAAATCTTCCACGATCCCCATACTCGCACGATTGGTAAACATCGCGGTATACTTAGCCTCAACCATATTGACGAGTTTATTTACGCGCTCGGCCAAATAGCCATGGGCTTTGATGTTTAGCAATGGAGGAATATAGCTTGAGTCAATTTCGAACTGCCCATGCTCACCACGTATAACTTTTATACAAGGCAATTGCTCTATAAAACTGTTACTCGCGCTGAACTCAACTAGCATAAGTTTAGGTTTAGCAACCATCACCTCTGCTTTTCGGTTTGGATCATGTGCATCTTGAAGCTCAACAAAATCACAGTCATAAGCACTAAGTTGCCCAGTTTGCGGGTAACCTTGGATATTACTTACTGAATGATTGTTCGCGAGCGCCACACTAATGATGTATTCGCTTTTGTTATCTTCAAGCTCAAACATAGGCGCTTCGTTGTCAGCAAAAACATGATGTATATGACGACCACTTTTGAAGATTGCCGCAATACTTTGCAGCTTGACTACCCCTTTGGCCAATGCCGATTCGTCGAATACAATGCGGTCTAAACCATATGCATTGTCTCTAAGACTTTGCTGTACACCAGCTAGTTGAGATTGCTGGTATTGATCGAACAGTTGTAAATGCTGCTGACTTAGCATTAAACCTTCAGCCCAAACAGGTTTGTATACGTTGTTGTGCTGCATTACTTGTCCTCCTCTACTTCAGGTAAGCGAAGCGAGTTACTTGTAATTTCAATATCTAGAGAAGTAGATAAAGGCACAGGCCAATCATTTAAGTCATAAAATGCGCGCCAGTTACCACCCGTTCTATCTCTAAATAGCGCAACAAAAGCCACGTACTTTGCAGATTCAGCTTGTTCAAACTCGATTTTTATACGATCTGAGGGGTTTACGGTGCGTTCTTCCACCGTAACTAAGGTGTTAGCCAGAATTGATTTATCTGACTTCCAAAGCTGTTCAAATGTAGAATTTTTAAACGCTTGAATATCAGTAAGTTGATATACTTTTAATACCACAGGTAGTGGCTCGTTAAACTGGTTTAAATTTATGTTATCAGTAGCAGTCACGTCTAACTTAACGTAAGTTGACATACAACCAGTTAAAAACAAAACCATTATAAATAAAGCATTCCTAGCCATAACCGCCTCAATTATAAGACATCCAAATTAGATTATTGGAAACAATTAATCTTTTTAATTTCCAGTACAATAGTGAAAATACATTTGATTTAACTATTTAACAAGAAATTACAGAACACAAGTATGCAGTTTGTAACTGAATACTAAGTTAACATTCGAAAATCTTCTTAAAAAATATTCAACCCATTGTTTTATAATGGGTTTTTTCTTTTACTAGGCATTCAGGGAGGAAGTCAGAAAGCTTAATGAGCAATTCAGTTTGCATTAAGCCTTCTTGCAACTTGTTGAGATAGACACTTCCCTGAAAACAAAAACCACATTAAACACCTGGACTTTTGATGTACATTCTCGAACGGCGCATACGATACACAAACGAATTTTTTAGATCAACCTTAATATCAAATTAATATTATCAATCCACAAAAAGCACACTTGCATTCAACTAAAGTCATGTAATAACCTCTATTATTATATGAGTTTATTTAATAACAGATAATTACATTAAAGCTTCAAATTCACACATCATTAACCAAACTTTATGCACTGTTGTAAAAGTTTTGCAAATCAACTAAGGCTAAATATCATGCACATGAGGAAACCATTTATAGTGCTAAAGTGGTTAGCTTCGAACTAACCACTTGTATAAATGAAAGTTTTATTTACTATAGCACTTTAGGATCAGACTCTATTCTTTCTAACAAACTTTTGGTTGGGAATGATGTAACTTTTGAAATAATCAGCTAAGATAAAATAAGCACTTTTTCATGGGCATTCTTTGTGAACTTTGTATAAGGATGATTTCTGAGTACACTTATTCTTGTCAATCAATCTTACAGCCATGGGTTGAATCACTTAAACAAAAAGATAAAAGCCAAGTTTTTGTAAAAATCGATGTACAATCTTTGATCAATTATCCTTTTTAAAAACGAGCTATTCACAAGAGTGTATAAGATGGCGAGCTACTAAAGATTTACTCACGCTACCGCGGGGCGTACAATCGCCAGAAAACGATGATACTTTTTTCACCCGACTCTTGGCAACGTTCGGCTTAATTTATTGGCTTGAATGCCATGACTTTATCGAGTCATTATGATTGCGGAGTGGAATTGAACTACCGAGTACTCTATTAAGCGTGTCTTTAAAACGACAGAAAATGAATAAAATAATTTACCCATCTACTAATAAGGAAATACCATGATCACGACGGAACAGTATGTTATTGGTTTTTTGGTTTCTTTGATCAGTTTTGTCGTTGCTGTGTTAATTAGCAAACAGAGTCATAAGCTAGTCCACCTTGGATAAAAGCCATGGTGTTACTAATATCAGTGCTTTCGTTCTTTGTCTGTATGTCTATACTTTCGGGGCTATCTGCCAATGCGATTATCATAAGTGAAGCCGCGGGTCACTCGATCATACTTATACTGGTTGGTTTTGGGACCTACAAACTTATAGCACATACCAAAGTCAAAAGTCGTCAGTAAAATCAGATCAACATTTATCGCTTAACATAACAAGGAGTTGGAATGCGAGAAGAAAACCGACAAGTCCCACAACAATTGGGCCAGTATCTATACCAACAAATTAAAGAGCCGTGGAGTGAAGCGCGGCTCGTATTGGACTACCATAACGACAATATGCCTAGGTGTTCCGCTTTTTACTATGACACCAACACTCCCAAACAAGCACATGTCATACCGGTTAGTGATGAAATTTCCGTTCTTTTTCTAAGTTTGTTTGAAAATGCGACATCAAATCAAGAAGAAAACTGGCAAAAGGCTATTTTCTCAGTGCAGCGCAGTGGCCAATTTAGTTTGAACTTTGAAACTGCGGAGAAAGAAGAGTGAGATAAAATCAAACGCTTCGGTTAAACTGGTCTCGTAAATTGCAAAGGCCAACAGTAATGTTAGCCTTTCATGTTTAAAGTGAAGCTATACTTTGATTAATCTCTTTAAGAGCTGCCGCTGGGTTTTCAGCTTTAGTGATCGGACGACCTATCACGAGGTAATCACTCCCCGCTTTCACCGCTTTTTCTGGTGTCATAATACGTTTTTGATCGCCAGCATCAGAGCCTGCAGGTCGGATCCCAGGTGTTACAAGTTTAAATTCTTCACCGAGTTGAGCTTTTAACAGCTCGGCTTCTTGCGCAGAACAAACTACGCCGTCTAGGCCTGATTCTTTCGCTAATTTTGCTAGATATAGCACTTGCTCTTGGGGCGTTTTTTCAATTCCAAGCTTTAATAATTGTCCTTGATCCATACTAGTTAGTACGGTCACAGCAATAAGTAGTGGGGCTTTATCACCGTAAGCTACCAACGCTTCTTTTGCTTTTGACATCATTTCATGACCACCACTGGCGTGAACGTTTACCATCCACACCCCTAGCTCAGCCGCAGCAGTCACCGCTTTTGCAACTGTGTTTGGAATATCATGAAATTTTAGGTCTAAAAACACATCAAAATTCATATCTACCAGTTTTTTTACAAACTGAGGGCCAAAATAGGTAAACATCTCTTTACCTACTTTCAATCGGCATTCATCAGGTGAAAGCTGAGAAACAAATGATAATGCTGCTTCTTCATTATCATAATCAAGCGCAATCAAAACCTTTTTTAAATCTTGTGTCGACATAGTTACCCTATTTGGCCAAATTAAAAACTTAAAAGCCGTCTAACCCACGGCTTGGAGCTAATGACTCCCAATGTTTGCAGGAGGGACATAACCAATACATAGTATGACTTGTAAACCCACAATGACCACATTGATAATTTGGCTTAGTTGCAATATAAGACTTCACCAATTTATCTATTTCTTGTAATACGTGATCTATTTTAGCATCTTTGCCGCTAATGAGTTGCAGCAAATAACTAAAGCCCCTAATTGATGGTTCACGCTTTAAACTATCAGTTAGAAACTCTATTGCCTCAGAAATATGGCCTTTTTGGACTAACCCTTGGCAAAACTTAATTCTGATCAGCACCCCCCCTTTTTCTAACAGCTCTGAGACTAACTCAAAGAATTGATCATGAATATTTAATTTAACATAACAGGATTCAAGGTCTTCGATTACAAGTGGCGCCATAAATACAAATTGGCTCACGAGCTTTCGCCAATAATATATGCACTTCACGTAATCATCATGTTTGTATGCATCTTTGCCCATTTCGTACAAAGGTCTTACTGTTTCATGCGCAAGTGACGTCGCTTTTTCGAATAGACTCGGATTCTTTTCTTGATTTGCAGCTTCACAATAAAAATTTGCAATAGTCGCGCAATGAGACGACTTTTTGAAAAGCTCAGGATGCGCTTCATACATATGAACGCCTTTTCGCCAATCTCTCGTTTGAGAGTATAGGTTTAAAATTGGATCAAGTGCATCTCTAAACCCAAGCTTTACAAGGGTGACTAAGTGTTCTTCAGCACTATCCAATAGACCAGCTAAGACGTAATCTTGAGCAAGCTCTAAGCGACAGGACTTAACCACTTCTTCGTCTAGATTAGGTTGTTTAAGTAGTAACTCATGAATTTTTATTGCTCTATCTAACTCACCTCTCTTTCTAAAAAGCGATGCAAGTGTTAGATAATGGTCAACGGAGTCTGCTGAGACTTCAAGTAATTTAGTGAGGTGTTCAAGACCCTGATCTTCTTCCCTGTCTAGTAGGAATTTTAGGCCTTTACTGTATTCAGAAGTAATTTGTCTACTTTGCTCTAGGGCTTGATTTTTTGCACTATTTTTACCCATAACATAGCCGTAAGCGGCAGCTACAGGTAGTAATAAAAACAGCAGCTCGATCATAACTAGCGTTCGGCTGCTTGACTAAGCTTACTATTACTTTTTTTTAGGCGATGATTTTGCCATTTAAGCTTAGATAAAACCGACGCTGTTACGAGTAAACCAATAATTATCCCAAGAGCTAAGCAAATACTCATTAAGGTTGCGAGTGGTAACTCTGCACTTGCAATTACAAAATTGACATTAACAACTTGTGGATTTTGTGTTCCAACTAAAAATGCAATCAGTATGGCAACAACAGCTAATCCCTTTTTCAATACTGCAACCAAGTTTAGCTCCGTTAGACTTAATTATTTAAGCTTTCGTTTACTCTATCGCGCAGCTCTTTGCCTGGCTTAAAGTGTGGTACATATTTACCATCCAATTCTACTGTCTCGCCTGTTTTAGGATTACGACCAGTGCGAGGAGAACGGAAGTGAAGCGAGAAACTACCAAAGCCACGGATTTCGATACGTTCCGAGTCTGATAATGAGCCAGCCATTTGTTCAAGGATTTCTTTTACCGCATTCTCTACATCTTTAACTGGAACGTGAGCGTGCTGCAGTGCAAGTTGTTCTATCAATTCAGACTTTGTCATAATGTTTCCTTTAGTGTAAAAGGAAGGGCTAAACGCCCTTCCTAGTTTAAAGACCGATTAATTAGTCTTTTTGAGCATTTTTGAAAGCTGCAGCCATTGCGTTTTCGAACGCAGGCTCATCTTTCTTAAGCTTTTCTAGTACTTCTTTTTCTTCAGCTTCGTAGATAGCTTTAACTGATAGGCTGATAGTACGGTTCTTACGATCAACACCTACAAATTTAGCTTCGATTTCGTCGCCTGCAGAAACAGCAGCAGTCGCGTCTTCAACACGCTCTTGCGCGATGTCAGCTACACGGATGTAACCTTCAACGCCTTCGACTAGCTCAACAGTTGCGCCTTTAGCATCAACTTCAGTCACTTTACCTTTAACAATAGCACCTTTTTTGTTGGCGTCTAGGTAGTTAGTGAATGGATCAGCGTCGATTTGCTTAACGCCTAGAGAGATACGCTCACGCTCTGGGTCAACTTGTAGAACGATCGCTGTGATTTCGTCACCTTTCTTGTACTCACGTACAGCTTCTTCACCTGGAGTGTTCCAAGAGATGTCAGATAGGTGTACAAGACCGTCGATACCACCGTCAAGACCGATGAAGATACCGAAGTCAGTGATAGACTTGATCTTACCAGAAACTTGGTCGCCTTTGTTGTTAAGACGAGCAAACTCTTGCCAAGGGTTAGCTTTACACTGCTTAAGACCTAGAGAAATACGACGACGCTCTTCGTCGATTTCAAGAACCATAACTTCAACAGTATCACCTAGTGAAACTACTTTTGAAGGATGGATGTTTTTGTTAGTCCAATCCATTTCTGAAACGTGTACTAGACCTTCAACGCCTTCTTCGATTTCAACGAAACAGCCGTAGTCAGTTAGGTTAGTTACACGACCAGTAAGCTTAGCACCTTCTGGGTAACGACCAGCGATAGCAGCCCATGGATCTTCGCCAAGTTGCTTAAGACCTAGAGAAACACGAGTCTTCTCTTTGTCGAACTTAAGTACTTTAACGTTGATTTCGTCACCTACGTTCACGATCTCTGAAGGGTGCTTAACACGCTTCCAAGCCATGTCAGTGATGTGTAGAAGACCGTCAACACCACCTAAGTCTACGAATGCACCGTAGTCTGTAAGGTTCTTAACGATACCCTTAACTTCTTGACCTTCAACAAGGTTTTGAAGAAGCTCTTCACGCTCTTGTGAGTTCTCAGATTCGATAACAGCACGACGTGAAACAACAACGTTGTTGCGCTTCTGGTCTAGCTTGATAACTTTGAACTCTAGCTCTTTACCTTCAAGGTGAGCTGTGTCGCGAACTGGACGTACATCAACAAGTGAACCAGGTAGGAATGCACGGATTGAATCAACTTCAACTGTGAAACCGCCTTTAACTTTACCGTTGATCATACCAACAACAGTTTCGTGCTCTTCACATGCTTTCTCTAGACGGATCCAAGCTTCGTGACGCTTCGCTTTCTCACGAGAAAGGATAGTCTCACCGAAACCGTCTTCGATAGCGTCAAGTGCTACATCTACTTCGTCGCCAACTGCAACTTCTAGTTCACCAGCAGCATTTTTGAATTGCTCTGCAGGGATTGCACTTTCAGACTTAAGGCCAGCATCAACAAGAACAACGTTGTTCTCGATAGCGATTACTGTACCTTTAACGATTGAGCCTTGCTCAACTTCAAAACCCTGTAGGCTTTCTTCAAATAACTGCGCAAAATTTTCTGACATACTAAATACGTCTCTATAAAGTTAAATTACCAATTAGCGACCATGCTGCATGGGGTTGTTAAATAAACACTAGCTTCCTGCCTGTGTCATTAAAAATTATTTAGGTAAACAACTTTTTGGAAGTTTACCTGCCACAATGGCGTCTTGAATAAAAGACATAACCTGTTCGAACACCTGTTCAGCATTATGCTCAGTTGTATCAACAACTACCGCATCGCTGGCAGGAACTAATGGGGCAACCTTGCGATTCATATCGCGATCATCGCGAGCTTTAATGTCTTCTAACAGACCACTTAGTGTAACATCATGGCCTTTCTCATTCAACTCAACAAATCGCCTGCGAGCACGTTCTTCAGCGCTTGCAGTTAAATAAATTTTAAGTTCAGCATCTGGGAACACCACCGTTCCCATATCACGTCCATCTGCAATTAAGCCTACTTCAGTTCTAAAAGCGCGCTGACGTCGTAATAATGCTTCTCTTACTCGAGGTAGCGCCGCAATTTTTGACGCTGCTGCGCCGACTTCTTCATTGCGAATGGTGTTAGTAACATCTTCACCTTCAAGTACAATTTTGCTTTTTTTAGTTTCTTTATCGATAGAAAATTGTACATCCAAATTAGCAGCGAGTGGGACCAGCCCCTCTTCGTTATCTGTTGCAATTTGGTGGTGTAACGCTGCTAACGAAAGCACACGATAAATTGCACCGCTATCCAACACTTCCCAATTTAATGTTTCAGCTAACAAGCGACAAACAGTTCCTTTGCCTGAACCACTTGGGCCGTCTACGGTGATAACTGGCATAGCTGCCTGCATTTAGACCTCCTAAAAATGCTCACCTGAATTTGACGGCGCATAGTATACGTCAATTTGCTGAATATATCCTTATTTACCTGTCATTTTTTGTTATATCTCAAATTATTAGTGAAGCGAAAGGTGTGAAATGTCAGGTACTGACTGGCTTTGACTGAATAAAATTCAGTCAAATATGCGTGTGTTTGACTTTGTTATAATGACTATTTTAAAGGAGATTTTAAGGTGCTGAACAGCTTCAACACCTTGGTGAAATTAATGCTGACTAATGCTTTCTAACACTGAAAAATAGGTTGGGAAAGTTTTTGCCGTACATTTAGGGTCGTTGATCGTTATAGCTTGACCACCGACTGCCACCATCGAAAAACACATCGCAATGCGATGGTCATTGTATGTGTCTACATCCGTAAAATTAAAATTAGCCGGTGGTGTAACTTCGATAAAATCGTGCCCTTCTACCACTTCTGCGCCTACTTTTTTAAGTTCAGTCGCCATGGCAGCTAACCTATCGGTTTCTTTCACGCGCCAATTGTAGATATTACGAATTGCCGTTTTACCTTTTGCGAATAGCGCTACGGTTGCAAGCGTCATCGCCGCATCGGGGATAGCATTGGCGTCAATGTCCACACCATTTAGCTCACCTTTTCTGACAACGATACGCTCATCATGCCAATCAATGTCTGCACCGACTTGTTCCATCACTTTGGCAAAACCGATATCACCTTGCACACTTTGTTTACCCACTCCCTTTATTTCAATTTCGCCTCCTGCAATTGCTGCTGCTGCGATGAAATAAGAGGCTGACGAGGCATCCCCTTCGACCATAAGTGTTCCTGGAGATTGATACTGCTGGCCTGCTTTTACCACAAAATGTTGGTAATCGTGGTTTTCGACATGAACCCCAAAGTGCGCCATCACGCCAATGGTAATATCAATATAAGGCTTTGAAACCAGTTCACCTTTGATCGCAATATTCGTATCGCCACTAAAAAGCGGTGCAGCCATCAATAATGCAGTTAAGAATTGGCTTGAGATACTACCGTCAATCTCAACTTCACCACCAGCAAGTTGCTTACCTGTAATTTTTAACGGCGGGTAGTCTTTGTTTTTGAGATATTGAATATCTGCACCAAGCGTTTGCATGGCATCAACAAGATGGCCAATTGGGCGCTCTTCCATTCGTGGCTCACCAATCAGTTCATAATCACCGGATATAGCAGCAAGCACAGCAGTTAATGGACGATATGCTGTACCGGCATTGCCTAAAAATAGCGGCTCAACGGGGGTGTTAAAGTTACCACCATTTCCTTTGACCAGTGCCACCGTATTATCGTCTTCTAAGGTTACTTCAACGCCTAACTGAGACAATGCACCTAACATATGGCGGATGTCATCGCTATCCAATAAGTTCGTCACTTTTGTCGTGCCTTCGCACAATGCCGCAAGCAACAAAATACGATTTGATAAGCTTTTAGAGCCAGGTAGCGTCACACTGCCACTGACTTTAGTAATAGGCTTGAGGGTCAATTGTTCCATCAACTGTTCTCCCGTGCGAATTTATCCATAAACGCAACTAACGCTTTGATCCCTTCAATTGGCATAGCGTTATAGATGCTTGCACGCATACCGCCGACAAAACGGTGGCCCTCAAGTGCAATTAAACCGTTTTGTTCTGCCTCTGCCAAAAATTTTGCATTTAGGCTGTCATCGTTTAACCAAAATGGTACGTTCATTAACGAGCGACAATGTTTTGCAACTTTGTTTGAATAGAAGCCAGAGCCATCGATGTAATCGTACAAAATGGCCGCTTTTTCTTGATTGTGCGCTTCCATGGCTTTAACACCACCAATGCTTTCAAGATATTTGAATACCTCAAACGCAAGATACCATGCAAATGTCGGTGGTGTGTTGTACATGCTTTGCTGATCAGCCTCAATGGCGTAATCAAGAATGGCAGGTCTTGGCAACCCTTCACGCTTCAATAACGTCTTACGTACAATAGCGATACTGAGCCCTGAAGGACCGATATTTTTTTGCGCACCAGCATAAATCAAATCAAAGTCATTGACGTTAATCTCACGAGATAAAATATTGGAAGACATATCCGCTACAATTGATGCGCTTGAATGTTTTGGAACGTCAAATATTTCGATACCGTCGATGGTTTCGTTTGGACAATAGTGAATGTATGAAGCGTTTTCTGGTAACTTCCATTCGGAGACAGGTAAAATATCGAATTGACCATTTTCGTCAGTACGGATATTAATCGCATGCGTTTGCGTGAATTTTTCACCTTCTTTCGTCGCACCGGTAGACCAGATCCCGTTCTCGATATATACGCCAGGTACACCATCTACATGTAGATTTAACGGTACAGCAGCAAAGTGACCTCGGCCACCACCATGCATAAACAGGACTTCAAATTCGTCAGAGATGTTCATCAAACGACGTAAGCTGGCTTCGCACTGCTTCGCCATCTCCAAGTAAGGCGCTGAGCGATGGCTAACTTCCATCACCGACACGCCTAAATTTTGCCAATCTAGAAATTCTTTTTGCGCTTTTTTCATCACTTCAACAGGTAACATCGCAGGACCCGCGCAAAAATTATAAACCGTCATATTTTTCCTCATTCCAAATAATCTAGATCATCCAAAGAATAGCGTTATTCTCATGACTTTTCGGATGAACAGTGGGCTGCCCGACTAAAACGTCGGATTGTTGGTAGCCTTAATTTATCAGGCTTCAGGCTCTTGTCATAGAGGAACAGATTGAAAAAATTGACAGAAAGAAAAAAAGCGACCGAAGTCGCTTTTTTTTGGGTAGGATTTTTTATTCCTCTGCGTCAGATCCCGCAGCAGGTGTTGCTTCACCTTCTAGCTCTGCAACGTCACCTTCAGGCAACTCTTCCACTTCAATTTCTTCGATGCGTTGAAGACCAACTACCTTTTCTTCTTCCATCGTACGGATCAGAATAACACCTTGGGTGTTACGGCCTACCGTAGAAACTTCGTTTACACGCGTTCTAACTAACGTACCACGGTTTGAGATCAACATGATTTCATCGTTGTCGTCAACTTGAACCGCGCCAACCACAGAACCATTTCTCTCAGTTACTTTGATTGACACAACACCTTGTGTTGCACGGCTCTTCGCTGGGTACTCTTCAAGCGGTGTACGCTTACCATAACCATTTTCAGTTACGGTCAAGATTGCACCATCGCCTTGTGGTACGATTAGTGATACCACTTTCACGTCATCTGGCATCTTGATACCACGAACACCTGTTGCTGTACGGCCCATCGGACGTAAAGCCAACATTTCTTCGCCAGTTTCAGGATCACGCTTCACTTCACCTGTTTCTGAGTCTCGCTGCTTCTCGTTAAAGCGTACAACTTTACCATGCTCAGTAAATAGCATGATGTCATTGTCACCTGTGGTGATATTAGCACCGATCAGGCTATCACCTTCGTTCAAGTTGATAGCAATAATACCACTTGCACGCTGACGGCTGTATGCAGTCAGAGGTGTTTTCTTAACGATACCACTTGCCGTCGCCATGACGATAAATTTATCTTCTTCGTATTCGCGAACTGGTAAAATTGTCGTAATACGCTCATCAGCTTCGAGTGGTAACAAGTTAACAATTGGCTTTCCGCGCGCAGCACGTGATGCAAGCGGCAGCTGGTAAACTTTTAACCAATACAAACGGCCAGAAGTTGAGAAACAAAGAATTGTATCGTGAGTATTTGCAACGAGTAGACGTTCGATAAAGTCTTCATCTTTCATCTTAGTTGCAGATCGCCCTTTACCACCGCGGCGCTGAGCTTCGTAATCGCTAAGAGGTTGATACTTCACATAGCCTTCGTGAGAAAGCGTAACTACAACGTCTTCTTCGTTGATCAAATCTTCTAAACTGATATCGTGCGCAGCAGCAGTGATCTCTGTGCGACGCTCATCGCCATACGTTTCTTTGATTTCAACTAACTCATCGCGGATCACTTCCATCAAACGCTCTGGAGTAGAAAGGATGTACAGTAGCTCAGCGATAAGATCGAGTAGTTCTTTGTATTCTGCTAGAATTTTCTCGTGCTCAAGACCCGTTAATTTGTGTAGTCTTAAGTCTAGAATTGCTTGGGCTTGTTGCTCAGACAAATAGTACTGACCATCACGGATCCCTAATTCTTCCGCTAACCAATCCGGACGCGCAACATTTTCTTCACCAGTACGCTCAAGCATTGATTTAACGTTACCAAGATCCCAAGCTCGCGCAGTTAGCGCCGCTTTCGCTTCCGCTGGTGTTGGTGACTTACGAATAAGCTCAATGATTGGGTCAATGTTGGCTAGCGCAATTGCGAGGCCTTCAAGCGTATGCGCTCTGTCTCTCGCCTTACGCAGGTCAAATACAGTACGACGCGTTACGACTTCACGACGGTGAATAATAAACGCATCAAGCATTTCTTTCAGGTTGAAACACTTAGGCTGGTTATTGTCTAGTGCAACCATATTGATGCCAAACACAGTTTGTAGTTGTGTTTGAGCGTATAGATTGTTTAGTACAACCTCACCTACTTCGCCGCGTTTGATTTCAATAACAATACGCATACCGTCTTTATCCGACTCGTCGCGTAGTGCACTGATCCCTTCAACCTTTTTGTCTTTAACAAGCTCTGCAATCTTTTCGATTAGTCTTGCTTTGTTAACTTGGTAAGGAATTTCATGAACGATGATAGTTTCTTTGCCAGTCTTCTCATCGACTTCGATTTCAGCTTTCGCACGGATGTAGATCTTACCACGGCCTGTTTTATAGGCTTGTTCGATGCCATTCTTACCGCTAATAATGGCGGCTGTCGGGAAATCAGGACCCGGAATATAGTCGATTAACTCTTCAATAGTGATGTCTGGATTCTGGATCACAGCCAAACAGCCATTGATCACCTCAGTTAAGTTGTGAGGCGGAATATTGGTCGCCATACCAACCGCGATACCAGATGAGCCATTCACCAATAAGTTAGGCACTTTAGTTGGTAACACATCTGGAATTTGCTCTGTACCATCGTAGTTTGGTACATAATCAACGGTTTCTTTTTCAAGGTCAGCAAGTAACTCGTGAGCGACTTTCGCCATACGTACTTCGGTATAACGCATCGCAGCTGCAGAGTCACCATCGACAGAACCAAAGTTACCTTGTCCATCTACGAGCATATAGCGTAGAGAGAAAGGCTGAGCCATACGTACAATAGTATCGTAAACCGCGCTATCACCATGCGGGTGGTATTTACCGATTACGTCACCAACTACACGAGCTGACTTTTTATATGGTTTGTTCCAGTCATTTTTAAGTTCATTCATCGCGAACAATACACGACGGTGAACTGGCTTTAGGCCGTCACGTACGTCAGGTAATGCACGACCTACGATTACACTCATTGCATAATCTAGGTATGAATTTTTTAATTCATCTTCGATATTGACTGGCAGGATTTCATTGGCGAGATCAGACATTTGACTCCACTTTCCTTCAGTGTCCACCCCTTTTGTGTCACACTACAACTTGTGTTGAGATGCTATCTGAATATCAAATTGCTTTTTCTGCTGAAGCGCCAATTAAACGCGCTTCGAAAAATAGCCGAATTGCCTCAGAGTATCAGCGGGGGCTTTGTTTATTATAAAATTCGTCAAGCATGCTAACACACTTTTTACCGTTTTACAGGTGCTATTTTTATCTAATCCCCTTTATAATGCGCTCAATTCGACGAGGAAGTTTTTTATGACCGAACATCAAAATGTAGACCCTAATGAAATCGCTAAATTTGAAGAAATAGCAGAGCGCTGGTGGGACCGAGAGGGAGAATTCAAACCATTACACGATATTAACCCATTGAGATTGGACTTTATTAACGATAAATGTGAAGGCCTATTTGCAAAAACAGTATTGGATGTCGGTTGTGGTGGTGGGATTTTAACAGAAAGCATGGCTAAGCTGGGCGCAAATGCAACCGGTATCGATATGGGACAAGAACCGCTCAATGTCGCAAAGCTTCACGCGCTAGAGGTCGGCGTGGAAGTAGACTATCAAAAAGTGCCAGTAGAAGAATTCGCAGCCTTGCACCATGGCGAATTCGATGTAGTAACTTGCATGGAAATGTTAGAACACGTACCAGATCCAGAATCCATTATTCGCGCAGTCGCACAGCTAGTTAAGCCTGGCGGTCATGTATTTTTTTCTACCTTAAACAAAACTACAAAAGCGTATTTACTGGCTATCGTCGCTGCTGAAAAACTGCTTAAAATGGTTCCTGAAGGCACGCATGAACATGATAAGTTTATTCGCCCTTCGACCTTAATTGACTGGGCTGAAAAGTACGACCTCAAAGTCAGAGCAGCGACAGGGATTAACTACAACCCTATCGGCAAAACATTTACCTTAACTAAAGACGTTTCGGTTAACTACATTCTACACTTCGAGAAGCTGGCATGATCCAAGCGGTACTATTTGATCTAGACGGCACCTTGCTGGATACCAGTGATGACTTGGGCGCTGCACTAAACCACGTTTTAACTACTAATCAGATGCCTACTGTCGGCAAACAGGTATATAGCAGTGCGATTTCAAACGGCGTAGCAGCGATGTTACAGGTAGGGTTTGGTGAGTCATTAAAACACTTTGATACTCAGATATTACGTCAGGGGGTACTTGACTACTACCTGGCAAATCTATCAGTACACTCCCAATGCTTTGCGCAGATTGGTGCGTTATTAGCGGCACTTGCAGAAAAAGAGATTCCGGTTGGGATCATGACAAACAAACCTGAGTTTTTAACACTTCCGCTACTAAAACAAATTCCTGAACTTGCAAAGATCGAGACAGTGGTATGTGGAGATACACTTTCGGTGGCCAAACCCCACCCCGAGCCTTTACTCTTAGTGGCATCAAAATTGGGGGTTTCACCTGAGCAGTGTATTTATGTTGGCGACGCTGAGCGAGATATCATTGCTGCAAAATCCGCAAAAATGATTAGTGCAGCGGCGATGTGGGGATTCATTCCATCTGAAGCTGAAGCTAGGTCTTGGCATGCGGATCTCTATCTTACTAACCCATTAGACACGTTATCGCATATTTAGTGTCGATAAAAAAATAAAACACCATATATTGTGTTTTTGCTATAATAGATACGAATTTGTGTAGAAAAAAATCAGTTAGAATTTTTTTTTATTTTTGCTGAAAAGCATCATCTTTTTGTTGATTTTTCTTTGTGGGCAGATGAGTGGATTGTCATAGGTTAGTGGATACTTACATAAATAAATTATCCCAAACTTATCCACAATTCTGCCCGAGTTGTTCTCTTGCAAATTCACGTCAACCCCACTATCTTGTGATCCCTAGCCACTAGGGCACCATATATAGTGGTGGTTTGCTAAACAATTTTATATTCGTGCGATATCTAAAGCGCGTTCCTAAGGAATACAGGCACATAACATGAACCAACAGCTATCTGTATGCAAAAGAAACGGTCGCAAAGAACCGTTAGATCTAGATAAGATCCATCGTGTCATTACATGGGCGGCAGAAGGCCTGGATAACGTCTCAGTTTCTCAGGTTGAATTAAAGTCACACATCCAGTTTTATGACGGTATTCGTACTGGTGATATCCACGAAACGATTATTAAAGCTGCAGCCGATCTGATCTCAAAAGAGTCTCCAGATTATCAGTATCTAGCCGCTCGTTTGGCTATTTTCCACTTGCGTAAGAAAGCCTATGGCTGTTTTGAGCCGCCGCACTTACACGACCATGTGGTAAAACTGGTTGAAGACAAGCGCTATGATCAGCATCTTCTTACTGATTACACAAAAGAAGAGTTTGATGAGCTAAACAACTACATCGATCATAGTCGAGATATGAACTTCAGCTATGCAGCTGTTAAGCAGTTGGAAGGTAAGTACCTTGTACAAAACCGCGTAACGGGTGAGATCTATGAAAGTGCGCAGTTCTTATATGTTCTTGTAGCTGCTAGCCTGTTTGCAAACTACCCGAAAGAAACGCGTCTAGATTACATTAAACGATTCTACGATGCGGTTTCAACATTCAAAATTTCATTACCTACGCCAATTATGGCTGGTGTTCGTACACCGACACGCCAGTTTAGCTCATGCGTACTGATTGAATGTGCTGATAGTCTAGATTCAATCAACGCAACTTCCTCTGCGATTGTAAAATACGTCAGTCAGCGCGCTGGTATCGGTATTAACGCTGGTCGTATTCGTGCACTAGGTAGCCCAATCAGAAATGGTGAAGCGTATCACACAGGATGTATTCCGTTTTATAAACACTTCCAAACGGCTGTTAAAAGCTGTTCTCAAGGTGGTGTACGTGGTGGCGCAGCGACCCTATTCTACCCACTTTGGCATCTTGAAGTTGAAAACCTATTAGTACTAAAAAATAACCGTGGTGTTGAAGAGAACCGCGTGCGTCATTTGGATTATGGCGTGCAGTTCAACAAAACCATGTATAGCCGCCTAATTAAAGACGACTATATCACGCTATTTAGTCCATCAGATGTACCTGGTCTTTACGACGCATTCTTTGAAGATCAAGATAAATTCGAAGAACTGTATGTTAAGTACGAGCAAGATGAGTCTATCCGTAAGAAACGCATTAAAGCGATTGAATTATTCTCAATGTTTGCGCAAGAACGTGCGAGCACTGGTCGTATTTATCTACAAAACGTTGACCACTGTAATACACACAGTCCGTTTGACTCTAAGGTTGCACCGATCCGTCAGTCAAACCTATGTCTTGAAATTGCACTGCCAACTAAGCCTCTAAGCCACGTAAACGACCCTGAAGGTGAAATTGCACTATGTACGCTTTCCGCATTTAACTTGGGTGCCATCAAGTCTCTAGACGAGTTAGAAGAGTTAGCTGAGCTTGCGGTTCGCGCACTTGATAATTTATTAGACTATCAAGACTACCCCGTACCTGCTGCGTACAATGCAACGATGGGACGCCGTACACTGGGTATCGGTGTGATTAACTTTGCTTATTATCTTGCAAAGAATGGCGTTAAGTACTCCGACGGTAGCGCTAACGGCCTAACACATAAAACATTTGAAGCCATTCAATACTATCTGATGAAAGCTTCGAATGAATTGGCAAAAGAGCGCGGCGCTTGTCCTAAATTTAACGAAACGACGTACTCACAAGGTATTATGCCAATAGATACTTATAAGCGTGACCTTGATAAAGTATGCGAAGAGCCATTGCATCTGGATTGGGATTCACTAAGAGCAAGTATCCAAGAACACGGTATGCGTAACTCAACCTTGTCTGCCTTGATGCCATCTGAAACATCATCACAAATTTCAAACGCGACAAACGGTATCGAACCACCTCGTGGTCATATCAGTGTTAAAGCGAGTAAAGATGGTATCTTGAAGCAAGTAGTACCAGAGTACGACCGCCTCAAAGATAACTATGAGCTACTTTGGGATATTCCATCTAACGATGGTTACCTTGCATTAGTTGGTATTATGCAAAAGTTCATCGATCAAACTATCTCTGCAAATACCAATTATGATCCAAGTAAGTTTGAAGCGGGTAAAGTTCCTATGAAGCTATTGCTAAAAGACTTACTCACCGCATACAAACTTGGTGTTAAAACTCTTTACTACCATAACACCCGTGACGGTGCTTCAGATGCTCAAGATGAGTTAAAACCAGAAGCAGAAGACGATGGTTGTGAAGGCGGCGCTTGTAAGATATAACTTTTATGCGGGTGGTCTTCACCCGCTTTTTTAGGTATTGAGTAACACATTTATGGCATATTCTACGTTTAGCAGAAATCATAACGACCAATTAAAAGAACCGATGTTTTTCGGGCAAACTGTTAATGTATCTCGCTACGACCAACAGAAGTTCCCTATTTTCGAAAAGCTAATTGAAAAACAACTATCGTTTTTCTGGCGTCCAGAAGAAGTAGACGTAAGTAAGGATAGACTGGACTTTCAGGCACTTCCTGAGCACGAAAGACATATCTTTTTGAGCAACCTAAAATATCAAACATTGCTAGACAGTGTTCAAGGCCGCTCTCCAAACGTTGCGCTTTTACCGATTGTCTCCATTCCTGAGCTTGAAACTTGGATAGAAACTTGGGCATTTAGTGAAACTATTCACAGTCGCTCTTACACTCACATTATTCGTAATGTAACGCAAAATCCGGAATTGATCTTTGATGACATCGTGGGCAATGACAAAATTGTTGAACGTGCGGATGCAGTTACCAAGTACTATGACGAACTGATTGAAAAAGTAAGCCTTTACAATCAGTACGGTGAAGGCAAACATGAAATTAACGGCACAACGGTCGCCATTAACTTGTTTGAACTTAAAAAGCTCCTGTACCTTTGCATCATGTCGGTAAACATCTTAGAAGCGATCCGTTTCTACGTGAGTTTTGCCTGCTCGTTTGCTTTTGCTGAGCGCGAGCTTATGGAAGGTAATGCGAAAATCATCAAGCTAATCGCACGTGATGAAGCGCTACATCTGTCTGGCACACAGCACATGCTAAATATCATGCAAGAAGGCAAAGACGATCCTGAAATGTCTATCGTGGCAGCGCAATGTCGTGAAGAAGCAATTAAGATGTTTGTTGAGGCCGCTGAGCAAGAAAAAGAATGGGCTGAGTATCTATTTAAAGACGGTTCGATGATTGGTCTGAACAAAGATATCTTGTGTCAATACGTCGAGTACATCACAAATATTCGTATGTCAGCAGTTGGTTTACCAACGCAATTCGAGACTAAATCAAACCCTATTCCGTGGATCAATGCTTGGCTTGTGTCTGACAATGTTCAGGTTGCACCACAGGAAGCAGAGATCAGCTCATACCTTGTTGGACAAATCGACTCTGAAGTCGATGCCTCTGACTTTGGCGATTTCGACTTGTAATGGTTGAAAAGCCATCCTTCCTAATTCAGGTTGAGAATATTGAGGAGCCACTGGAATATGTGGCTTCTTCGTCTTCAATACTCGAAACCCTTGAAGCCGCAAATATTGAAGTCCCCTATCAATGCCGCGAGGGTTTTTGCGGCGTCTGCCGCGCCAAGCTCATCGAAGGGCAAACACAATACGCGAACGAGCCACTTGCTTTTGTGAGAGATGGGGAAATTTTATTGTGCTGTAGCAGACCCACAAGCCATATTAAAATAGAGTTGCCGTAAATAACCAAAGTCCGAGATAGCAGTTTGTTCTCTAGCAGCCGTTACCCCTAACTACTGCATTAAATCAGCTTGGTAATTTGAGTACGAATGTAGTGTTCACTATCAGTAACACTCATCGCCCCATTTTCAAAAATTACATCCCAATGCAAACTTCGCGTCAGCATTTCACATAATTCAACCACAAAGCCCTTGGGAATACTAAACACAGAGAAAGATCCAATAAACTGTAATTGCGCTCGACGCTCTTCAAACCATTGCTCACCGTCAGCACACAACACCACAACCTTAGCATAAAGCTTTTCATACTTGAGTATCTCGTCGACCTCTAACGTACCGATAAACAAAGCAACTTCAACTTGTTCGCTGTCGTCTTCTAGCCACACATCCGGCCAGTATTTTTTCTCCGCCTTGCTCCACTTTGCTGGCTTATCAAAAGACAGTGCGCAGATCCCAAGCAATTTCATCGCAAAATGCTCACTACTTTCTTTTGACAACATGGCGGTGGTAAATGCTTCTTCATGGTGGCTATGGTGAAATAAGTCAGCAACCTTAATCCTTGCCTTGAAAACAAATGGCTTGTTCATTATGTTGTGCTCACTTTTACTTGTTTCTTAACTATAGCTGTAATTCTAATTTCAACAATAACTAAGTTATAGTATAACGTTATTGAACAGCAAAATTTGTAGTGTTATATTATCACTCAATTAGTCGAACAGCTCACTCGTTCAATACATAACCTAACTCGTGGTAATAAAAATATGTTTAAGCAGTCTCTTATCGCCAGCGCATTAATTTCAATAATAGGTGCAGCGCCAGCTTATGCTGCACAACTAACAGGTAAAGTTGTTGATGCAAACAACCAACCACTCAGTAACGCCACTATCCACCTTCATGGCAAAAGCAAATCGATAAAGTCAGATAAATTTGGCCAATTTACGATTGATCTTGATGCTGACTCGCAGCTACATATCTCAAAGCCAAACTACTTAGATCATCGTATTAATGTTACCGAAGAGCAAGGCTTCGTACGTGTTGAGCTAACACCAACGTCCGTTGAGAGCATAGTTGTTTATTCTTCAGCCCTGCACAAAAATAGTATGGAAATGACCTCTCCAGTCAGTGTATTAAGCGGTGATGAATTAAAAAACCGTGCAAAACCCACACTGGGTGAAACACTAAAAGGTCAACCAGGGATCAATGCCAGCTATTTTGGCCCGGTGAGTTCAAGCCCTATTATCCGTGGTTTAGATGGACCGCGAGTCAAAATCACGCAAAATGGGTTAGACAGTAGCGATGCCTCGCGCGTTGGTCCGGATCACGCCAACACTAATGACTCGCTAGCCGCACAGCAAATTGAAGTACTAAGAGGCCCAGCTACCCTACTTTACGGCTCTGGTGCAATCGGTGGTGTAGTTAATGTTGTTGATAATCGTATTCCCACAGACGTGATCGATAGCCTTCAGGGCGCTGCCGACTATAGCCATGATACCAACTCAAATACTAATACCTTTGCGGTGCTATTAGAATCAGGTTTTGACGGATTTAACTTCCATTTCGATGGCGTTAAGCGTAAAGGTGGAGATTATGAAACCCCAAATTTTGCGCTACCGCACGACGAACATGAAGAACACGAGCATGAACATGAAGGCGAAGATCATGCTCACGAAGCAGAAGAACATGAAACAGAGTACGCTAATCGCGTCGACAATACCTTTATCGATTCTGAGCAATTTAATTTAGGCACAAGTTATGTCGGTGATCATTTGACCGTTGGTTTCTCTTATGGCCGTGTTGATACGGACTATGGCATTCCTGCTCACTCTCATATTGGTCATGACCATGATCACGGCCATGAAGAAGAAGGGCATGACCACGAAGAAGAATCCGTATTTGCTCGAGTAAAGCAAGACCGTTGGCAAGGGCTTGTAAATTATGCAGTACACAGTGATTGGCTTGAATCTGTTGGTCTACGTGTCGGTTACACCGATTATGAACATGCTGAAATTGAAGATGGAAGTATTGGCACTGTATTCGAGAATGATACAACTGAGTTACGCTTAACGGCAGAACACCGCTTAGGAGAGTGGCACGGCACCGTTGGTTATCATTTCTCCGACAGCGATTACGCCGCAAACGGTGCAGAAGCTTTTACGCCATCGACCAATACCAAAACGCACGCACTTTATATCCTTGAAGAACGTCGTTTTGGAGACTTCACACTTGAGTTAGGTGCTCGTATTGAAGACTACCAGTTATCAAGCAAAGGTAACCAACTGGAAGCGTACGAAGAAGATCATGACCACGAAGGTGAACACGACCATGATCACGGCCACGACCATGGTGGAAACTTAGATAATGGGTTTATTTCTTATGACCTGGAAATGACCAATCTAAGCTTATCTATTGGCGGTGTATACGACTTTGCTGAAGGCCAAAACGTTGCTGTTTCGCTGTCTCGCTCGGAGCGCGCACCATTAACCGCGGAGTTGCTTTCAAATGGCATTCATATCGCAACCAGCACCTATGAATTAGGGCTTGGTTATGAGTTAGAAGGCGATCATTTACACTTTGAGCCGCAAGATATCGAACAAGAAACATCAAACAACTTAGACATTAGCGTTAGAAAGTTCTCAGGCGACTTTGGCTACACCGTTAATTTCTTCTACAACGACATCGAAAACTTCTACTATCAGGCATTAACAGACTATATCTATAGCCCGGAGCACGGTTTAGAAGTGGCGGATCATGAACATGAAGGCGCTGTTCCAGTGTTTAAGTTTGAAAGCAGTGATGCCAAACTATACGGTCTTGAGTTTGATGCCCATTACAAACTAAGCAACTTTGCACGCGTCAAAGTGTTTGGTGATTCGCTGACAGCGAAGTTAGATAACGACGAATATTTGCCACGTATCCCAAGCAACAAGCTAGGTCTTGATTACGAACACAGTTACGAGAATCTAACAGCTAATTTCACGGTGACACATTACTTCAAGCAAGACAACATCGCGAGCTATGAAAGTGAAACTAAGGGCTATACGCTAGTGGATATGTCGTTTAACTATGACTTTGAGTTTATGGGCAGTGACATGGTTGGCTATGTTAACCTTGATAACCTAACAGATGAGCTAGGCTTTGTGCATAGTTCGTTTATCAAAGAGCAAGCCCCGCTTCCAGGTCGTAACATCAAGCTTGGCATTAGAGGCTACTTTTAATACCGATTCCTTTCTTTTATAGAAACCAAAAAGCTACCTCTTATGGGTAGCTTTTTTATTTAACTTGAAGCAGTGATACCTAAATTTCATGACATTAAATCAGTAAGTTATGCGCGAGTGCCAAAGATTTTGTCACCGGCATCACCAAGCCCTGGGACTATATATCCTTTCTCATTTAAGTGGCTATCTAATGCTGCCGTGTATATTTCAACGTCAGGGTGTGCTTCTTCCACCAACTTTATTCCCTCTGGCGCCGCTACCAGCACAATCGCTCTGATCTCTTTTGAGCCTGCTTTTTTTAGCATGTCGATAGTAGCGATCAGTGAACCACCAGTCGCAAGCATTGGATCAATAACTAACGCAAGTCTGGCATCAATATTTCCAACCAGTTTCTCGAAATAAGGCACAGGCTCAAGTGTTTCTTCATTGCGTTGCAAACCCACAACACTCACTTTAGCCGCTGGGATCAACTGCAATATGCCATCTAGCATTCCCAAACCGGCTCTTAAAATTGGCACCAAGGTGATCTTTTTACCCGTCAGCCTTTTAACTGTTAACTCGTTACCATCCCAAGCGGAGATGACCTGATCGCTCAACGTCAAATCTTTTGTTGCTTCGTAAGTGAGTAAGTTGCCAACTTCCGAGACAATTTCGCGAAAGTTTTTAGTTGATATGCCCTGCTCTCGTAACAACCCAAGTTTATGCTGAACTAATGGGTGATCAATTACATGTAATGCCATGACTGCGTATCCTTATAAACTGCTAAAGAAATCTTCAGGTTTGTGCCTTGTAGGCTTAGTACACTGTACCGTAGGCGTGCCTAAATAAAGATAGCCAACGATTTCATCCTTTCCATCGAGACCAAGTTGCTTTTTCACTTCTGGACTCTGAGCAAAGTAGCCAGTTCGCCAGACACCAGACAACCCCTGTGCAAAAGCCGCTTGCTGCATAGCAAAGACACTACAGCCTGCACTTTGAATTTGCTCAATACGAGGTACTTTTGGATGTTCTTGATAAGGAGATATAGCGATGATCAACATAGGGGCACGCTCTGGCAATTGTCTCGCTCTATCTATTACCCGTTGCTCTTGTTGCTCTTTTACCGCCGCTTGGTAGTAGATTTCACCCAGCTTTTCGCGGCCTCTTTCTTCCACTATAATAAATTTAAACGGTGTTAAACCACCGTGATCTGGCACTTTTAGTGCCGCCTTTTTAATGATTTCTAGTTGAGCTGGATTGGGTCCAGGAAAAGACAGGTTGCTATCTGACTGGCGTGTTAAGAGTAATTCTATGGCGTCCATTAACTCGTCCCGTGTTGTGCCTTCAAAATGGCCGTGAATTATACTAATTTAACTTAATACTTGCCTCGAAATAGGCTATTTAATTAAGCAAATTGTCGTAACATGGTGATAGTCTACCATTTTACCTTAAATTCGACCACGCGACATCACGAGTTTATGATTGCATCCTTGCCATAACCGATTTTTATTCAGGAATTAAGCCGCGTTGTTTTCTTTCGAAAAGTAGTCTCAACCAATAATCAACACTAACATAACGTCCTCCACCGGTAAAAAATAGTGATAGTAGTAATACAAAGTAAGTTGCTGCAAATTCAATTCCATTGTTTAAAATCACAATATTGCCTTTTTCGTATAGATAACTTGGTTTGCCATTTTCTTCGACAATCTCTTTAATTAAATCTAAACGCTGCTTTGCATCTACACTATTTTCTAAACTCACTTTAGCTTCGTCAAAGCCAAACCAATCTAGTACTTTCGCTGCGCTAGTATCTGGATTTGTTGGCGTTACTGAAAACCAACCGTGCTCCAAATGGACCGTCGTTGCAGCAACAACCATGGTCACCATGAGTGGAATTGATACTAAGCGTGTAAGCAAGCCAAATAAAATTAACCAGCCTCCTAAAAACTCCGTCCAAGCGGCAAGAAAGGCAAGCAAGTCAGGAAAAGGTAAACCTAAGCCCCATTCACTATTACCAAACCAAGCAACAATATTCGGATCGGCGAGGAGACTTTGCAAAAACGTTGCGTCTGGATTGGTCAAATTCAACTTATTATAACCTGCAATGATCATAACAGGCGCGAGAATAAGTCGCATAAGCAATGGTGCAAGACCAGAAAAATATTGAGATAAATGTTGTAGTTGCCGATACGGCTTTAGTAGGTTGGTAAACATATGCGGTCCATAGTTGATGTTTGAATTATCAGTATAGACCGCAGATTGGGTTGGATTATTTCGTTAGATCTTTCTTGCTACCTGAAGTGCCTCTGCAATCGCTCGCTTAGCATCAATCGCTGCAGCCAGTTTGGCCCCACCAATAACGTGCTGATTTACAGGTAGCGCCTCTTTATCGAACAAGCTATCGTTGGAAACTTGTCCAATACAGGCAATGACCGTATCTACATCTAACAGTTGTTCTTCACCTGCCACTCTCACAGTCAAACCTTGATTATCAAAGCTTATATATTCGCACTCTGCAATTTGCTGAACATTGTGATGTTTTGCAACAGCTCTGTGGATCCAGCCAGTGGTCTTACCCAAGTCTTTACCAAAGCGTCCTTCAGAGCGTTTTAACATATAAATTGGCCTTTGCTCTTGTGATGGTTGCGCTTCGCACTCTATTCCCCATTGAGATTTAAAATCTGGAATAGTTTGTTCTCGCTGTTCAGTTAAAAACGCTACCATGTCAAAGCCAATACCACCTGCGCCCAAAATGGCAATTTTATCGCCTAATTCTACTTCGCCTTTGATAACTTCGTCATAGGCAAACACACGTTTTCCATCCGCGCATTCAATTTTCGACATACGTGGGCGTACACCCGTTGCAAATACCACATCATCAAATGCATTTGCCATTGTTTCTTCGTATGGTGTATCTAGGCAAAGCTCAACACCCAAGCGATTTATTTCGCTGACATAGTATTTAAGTGTATGTTGGAAGTCTTCTTTACCGGGTATTCGCATGGCTAAATTAAACTGACCACCTAATTCGCTACCTTTATCAATCAACTTAACTTGGTGGCCTTTTTTAGCTAGATAATAACTTACAGACAACCCAGCAGGCCCAGCCCCAACAACGAGTACGTGTTTTTTCTTTTGGACGGTATGAAGTGGATAATCCAATTCAAATCCTGCTTGCGGATTCACCAAACATGTTGCTCGTTTACCTTTAAATACATGGTCTAAACACCCCTGATTACAGCCGATACAAATATTAATTTGTTCCGAGCGTTGCTCTTGATATTTATTAAAGAATTCAGGATCAGCCAGTAACGGACGCGCCATAGAAATAAGATCGGCATCTCCTTTAGCTAAAATGTCATTAGCAAGATCTGGCGTATTAATCCTATTTACTGCTACAACAGGTATATCTACCGCTTGTTTTAATCTATGAGACGCTTCACGATAGGCACCTGGAGGCACCATCGACGCAATTGTTGGAACGCGTGCCTCATGCCAACCGATTCCGGTATTAAGAATATCCACACCTGCTGCAACCAAAGCTTTGGCTTGCAGCACAACTTCTTCTGGTGTTGAGCCATTTGGGATTAAGTCCATGACCGACAAACGAAAAACGATAATGAATTTATCGCTCACTTTTGCCCTAACCGCTTTTACAATATCTGTTGCCAATCGCATTCTGTTTTCTAAGCTACCACCATACTCATCAGTGCGCTTATTGGTATGGTTGGCCATAAACTCATTGATTAAATAACCCTCTGAGCCCATAATTTCCACACCATCGTAGCCGGCTTTTTCGGCCAACTTAGCTGAGTGAGCAAAGTCCTTAATCGTACCTTTAATAGCACTTACGCTCATTGCTTTTGGTTTATATGGATTAATCGGCGCTTTAATCGCACTAGGTGCAGTGTTGAATGGGTGATAAGCGTAGCGTCCTGCATGTAGTAACTGCAGACAAATTTTGCCACCATGTTTATGTACTACGTCAGTGTATGCTTTGTGTTTAATTACATCGTATAACGAGTTAAAAGAAGAAGAAATTGGTGTCAACTTACCACGTAGGTTTGGACTATAACCACCGGTTACGATCAGGCCCACTCCACCTTTTGCTCGTTCTTCATAAAACGCAGCCAGTCGCTTTCGATTGTGCCACCCTTCTTCAAGCCCGGTATGCATTGATCCCATTACCAAGCGATTTCGCAAACTGGTATGTTTAAGTTGTAGTTCTTGTTCTAACATTTGCCGCCCCACAAAACTGGTCTTACCTGTGAACATTAACGTTTTTTTATTATTTGGCAAGTCTTAAGAAGAAAGAAATTAACGAATTTGGCTGCATTGGCGATATTTCAACCATGAAAATACTTCGTTACGTTTTTCTATTATTCATGAAACTCGCTCTGATATATGATAAATGTATAGCGTTGTATTGAAGTTAAGCATAAGGGATCATTTTGAAACTGATAGCGAATATTTTTAAAGGCATTTGGGCCACACTAAACTTTTCTAGGCGATTAATTCTAAATCTACTTTTTTTATTCATTCTAATCGCCATAGTGATAAGCGTTGTATCAGGTGAGGATCAGGTTAAGGTCGAAAATAAAAGCGTATTACGTTTAAACCTGAACGGTATCATTGTTGAGCAATTAACCTATGTTGACCCTATTGAGGCGGCCATGAGTGATGCTTTTGATGACTCAGAAGAGCCAAGTGAAATTTTATTAGATGATATTATCGATGTTATCAATAAAGCAGCTCGAGACGACCGCATTACAGTGATGTATCTTGATTTACAACGTCTTCATAGCGCCCACCTCGATAAATTACGAGATATCAAAGACGCGCTAGCGCAATTCAAAGCTGCGGGCAAAAAAATCTATGCCCACGGCGCCTATTACACTCAAGCTCAATACTATCTTGCGTCGGTAGCAAATGAAATTTCTCTACACCCATATGGGGGAGTTAATATCACCGGGTTTGGCATGTACCCACTGTATTTTAAAGAGGCGCTTGATAAGCTTAAAGTTACGCAACATATTTTCCGTGTTGGTACATATAAGTCGGCTGTTGAGCCTTATATTCGCAGCGATATGTCACCAGAAGCAAAAGAGTCAAATCTTGGATGGATCACCCCGCTTTGGACACAATATAAAACAGAAGTTGCTGAAAATCGTGGTTTTGACGTGGCTAATTTTGATGAAACCTTCGCAGCATTAACAGACAAAATGGAAGCCGCGCAAGGGGATTCCGCCAAATACGCTATCGACAACCAATGGGTCGATGCGTTAACGACCAATCAGGCATTTGCACAGAAACTGATCGATGAAGTTGGTCTCGATGCACAAGGAAAATCTTTTAAACAGGTCTCGTTCAATCAATATCTCTCAACTTTGCCGCCTAAAGAGTTTGCAGAAAACCCATTTACCGAAAAAGTCGCCGTGGTTGTTGCTAAAGGTCAAATCTCTGATGGCAAGCGTAAAGCAGGTGCTATTGGTGGCGATTCAACAGCTGCATTACTTAGAAAGGCTCGCCTTAATGACAAAGTGAAAGCAGTTGTATTAAGAATTGACTCTGGCGGTGGTAGCATGTTTGCTTCTGAAACCATTCGTAATGAAGTTATTGCACTAAAAGCCGCTGGAAAGCCCGTGATAGCATCAATGGGTTCAGTTGCCGCTTCTGGCGGTTATTGGATTGCAGCATCAGCCAATGAAATTTGGGCGTCTCCAAGTACGATCACAGGCTCTATTGGTGTCTTTGGCATGATCATGACCTTTGAAAATGCAGCAAACTCATTAGGAATTTACTCTGACGGTGTTGCGACAACTGAATTAAAAGGTCAATCTCCATTCAGAGGGATAGATGGTGGTTATAAAAACCTTATCCAGATGGGGGTTGAAGATGCCTATGATAAGTTTATCTCTATGGTTGCAACCGAACGAAACCTTGATAAGTCAGCGGTTAACGATGTTGCGCAAGGACGTGTATGGCTGGCAACTCAGGCGCTTGATTTTGGCCTAGTCGATAAGTTAGGTAACAAGAACGATGCCATTGAAGCGGCAGCAAGTCTTGCTAATTTAGAGATGTATGATGTTATCACTATTGAACAAACACTCACCGAGCAAGAAAAGCTGATGCAGCAATTATTTGGTGCGTCTATGGTGCAAAGTGCCATTAGTGCCCTTGTACCGGAGCAATCGATATTCGCAAAAACTGCATTACATACCCTAGACAGTGTTAGCAATACAATAGCACTACAAACTCAAATGTTAGGCCAGCTTAACGATCCTAACCATGTCTATACGCTTTGCTTAGTGTGTAACGTCTCACCTGAGTAAAATCGATTAAGCACTGCAATTGTGGTGCTGTAATTGTTATACTGAGCCCAGATTTTATTCTGGGCTTTTTTATGAAAAGAAAAAAAATATATATCGCCTATACCGGTGGTACCATTGGTATGAAGCAATCCAGTCGTGGTTACGTTCCGGTTGCAGGATACCTAACAGATACGGTGAAAAATAACGCTGAGTTTACTCGCGATGAAATGCCGCTTTTTGATATTCATGAATATTGCCCGTTAATTGATTCGTCAGATATGTCACCGCATCACTGGCAGCTTATCGCGGATGATATTCAATCAAAATATCATGACTACGACGGCTTTGTGGTGCTCCATGGCACAGATACAATGGCCTATACTGCCTCTGCACTATCCTTCATGTTTGAGAACTTAACTAAACCTGTGATAGTAACCGGCTCTCAAATTCCGTTGTCACAACTGCGCTCTGATGGTCAAGTAAATCTGTTAAACGCGATGTATTTGGCTGCTAACTACCCTATCGCCGAAGTGAGTTTGTTTTTCAACAATAAACTTTACCGCGGTAACAGAGCAATCAAAGCTCATGCTGATGGCTTCGATGCATTCGCTTCTCCAAACCTTTCGCCGCTGGCACAAGCTGGGATCAATATACAGCTGCTCGAAGGGAAGCTAAGCCCTTACGTTGAGCAAAGCTTGCAAGTCACCAAGATTTCACCTCAACCTATCGCGGTAATGCATTTGTATCCTGGGATCTCAACTGAAATCCTTAAAAATCTGATGCGTGGCGAGATGAAAGCGCTGATATTATTGAGCTTCGGTGTTGGTAACGCACCACAAGACGAGCACTTTTTAACTGAGCTTAAAGCAATCAGCGATCGCGGAGTGGTGATTATCAATCTCACCCAATGTATTCAAGGAAAAGTGAATATGGGCGGCTACGCGACAGGAAATGCGTTATTAAACTGTGGTGTGATCAGCGGCTACGATATGACACTAGAAGCGTGCTTAACAAAGCTGCACTATCTCTTTAGCCAGCAACTTGAGCTTGAAACAATCCGTCATTTGATGCAGGACAATCTGCGCGGTGAGCTAACTCGATAGTAATCGATATCAATAAAGCGAAAAGTACCACTACAAAAAAGCCGTGGTATCGTTACCACGGCTTTTAAATCAGCTCGAACTGCTCCGAACGTCGATTATTATCTAACTTTTGCTTCGATATCGACAAGATCAGTCAGGTGACAAGTTTCACCACTGTGTGTCTTTATGCCGTGCTCACCAAAGTAATCACGCTGTGCTTGTACCAAGTGTCCATTGCTTGGTGTGCTTAGTGTTGCAATATAAGTTTGCGTCGCGCCAAGCACAGGGAAAGACAAACCAGTCGCCACTGCTTTACCTGTAATACTACGTAGCGCAAGTGCTGGTTTCTCTAGTGAATCGATAAATTCAACACCTTCAGCGATATCATCTAAGTAATCAGCTCGGATAATACAGCCGGCGCGCCAAGTTTGTAGCGTTTTATTGAGGTCCACTTTCCACTGGTGTGCGCGTGACGCGCCCTTAATCAATGCAAGACCTTGGCGGTAACAGAGTAAACTGGCAAAATAGAATGCATCTTTTAATTCTTCTAAATCAACCTCAATTGTTTGCGTTGATTTATTCGCGTATGTCATTTCTTTTGCGGCTGGAGTATCAATAGTATTGGTGAGGTGACGAGCTTGTACCGCAGCCACAAGCGAAGGTACGGCAATACCAAGCTCCAGCGCGTTTTGCGCAGTCCAAAGGCCAGTGCCTTTAGCCCCTACTTTGTTGTCAATAAGGTCGACTAAAGACTCACCTTGCTCTGTTTCTAGACTTAAAATGTGGCTAGAAATTGCAAGTAGATAACTATTTAATTTGCCTTCAGACCAAGATTCAAAAATCTCAGCAACTTCTTTAGGAGAGCGACCAGTACCTAGGCGTAGCAATTGATAAAGCTCAGCAATGAGCTGCATCAACGCATACTCAATACCGTTGTGCACCATTTTAACAAAGTGACCGCTGGCCGATTGCCCTACACGCGCGAAACATGATTCGTTGTTGTAGCTCGCAGCAACCTTTTCGAACCAAGGCTCGATACGCTCCCAACCACCTTCTGAACCACTTGCCATCATTGCAGGGCCATGACGTGCACCTTCGGCACCGCCAGAAATCCCCATAGTGGCAAACTCAAATTTATTCTGATATTTCAATTTACGTGCAATACCATCTTTGTAATTACTGTTACCACAGTCAACTATAATATCGTCTTTCTCAACTCCAGCTTCAACTAAATCGCTACAAACTTTATCTACTAGTTCACCTGCCGGAACGAGTAATAAAATCGAGCGAGGAGTCTCTAACCTTCTGATCATATCACCGAGATCAGACACTATGTGTAAGCGCTCCGCCATACCTAACGACTGTGCGCAACTCAATAATTCCGCACCTACTTCGGGGTTCTTGTCATAAGCGACTAAGGTCATCCCCTTCTCAATTAGATTTAGCGCGAGGTTTTTACCCATCACACCCAAACCAACTAATGCAACCTGCATTTAGTTTCCTCCTCGGTAACATCAAAACTTTATGCGTTCGTGTATGTGCATTATACCTGAGCGACCATGATTGACCAGTGAGACACACAATTCACTGATATCATATCGGTCCCCAAAATATGACAGCTAACACAATTCACTGTATAGCAATATAGTGACAGCAGCACGAATTCACCAATTTTGTGATAAACCTCAAATAGCCCCCTAAGCTGTAAGGTAAAATATTCGAGATTGACGGCCACTGACACCGGTGTCATAATGATGACATATAGATCATATAACTTAATTCGAGTGTTAAAAAGGGTTTTGCATAATTCTTTATGCTCTAATTAGTTAAATCGTGATTTTACAATGTGGCATGTGTAAAAAAACAGCAATTTTGATTTACTTTTAACACATTCATAAGTTTTTGCTTACCTTGATAAGCTAACAGGAGAATCTGATGCTTAGACGCACAAAAATCGTCGCAACACTGGGGCCAGCGACGGATAGAGATAACAACTTAGAAAAAATCATTCGTGCCGGCACCAACGTAGTCAGACTAAACTTTTCACACGGTGTAGCTCAAGATCACAAAAATAGAGCCGAAGCCGTTCGTGAAATTGCTAAACGCTTAGGTGTAAATGTAGCGATTCTTGCTGATTTACAAGGTCCTAAAATCCGCGTTTCAACATTTAAAGAAGGCAAAGTGTTCTTAGAAGTGGGTGCTAAATTCACTCTTGATGCAAAAATGGAGCCTGGCCAAGGCCACGTTGAAGCCGTGGGTATCGACTATAAAGAATTACCAAATGACGTAAAACAAGGCGATTTACTGCTATTAAACGATGGACTTATTCAGCTTGTTGTTGAAGAAGTACAAGACCACCTAGTCCATACCAATGTTAAAGTTGGCGGTGTCTTGTCGAACAATAAAGGTATCAACCGTTTAGGCGGCGGCTTAACAGCACCTGCATTTACTGACAAAGACAAAAAAGACTTGATCACCGCAACAGAAATTGGCGTGGACTATATCGCGGTTTCGTTCCCTCGCAGTGGTGACGACATGCGTTATGTTAGAGGACTGGCAGAGAAAGCAGGTTCTAATGCACAATTACTTGCAAAAATCGAACGTGCAGAAGCGGTGGAAACTGTAGAAGCGATTGACGACATCGTATTGGCTTCCGATGCGGTGATGGTTGCTCGCGGTGATTTAGGTGTAGAAATTGGCGATGCCGCTCTTGTTGGTAAACAGAAGCAAATCATCAGCCGTGCTCGCTCTCTAAACCGTACGGTGATCACTGCCACCCAAATGATGGAGTCAATGATTGACAATCCAATGCCAACTCGTGCTGAAGTTATGGATGTCGCCAACGCAGTACTTGATGGCACAGATGCGGTGATGCTTTCAGCAGAAACCGCTGCTGGTGATTACCCGGAACAAACGGTCGCAGCAATGGCACGTGTATGTTTAGGCGCTGAATCTCAACCACAGATCCACATCTCTAAACATCGTTTAGACAGCCGTTTTGCAGACACCTGTGAAACTATCGCGCTGTCAGCAATGTACGCAGCAAACCATTTGGACTCAGTAAAGGCGATTGTCGCACTAACTGAATCGGGTAATACCGCAAAGTTGATGTCTCGTATCAGTTCTGGATTGCCTATTTACGCACTGTCTCGCCATCAATCAACGCTTGGGCAGGCATCACTCTATCGTGGTGTATATCCGGTAAGATTTGACTCGACGCAATGCTCAGATGATTCAACTGTTCGCGAAGCGCTTGACACGCTAGTTGCTGCAGGCTCATTGGAAAAAGGCAACACAGTGATCATCACACACGGTGATAAGATGGAAACCATTGGCGCCAGTAACACACTGAAAATCGTCACAGTGTAAAAGCGTTGAACTAGGTAGCATTGCTGCCTAGTTCATCTTTCCTTAGAATACTCTAAAGTGTACAAGCACATAAAATACACTACGTCACCGTAGGCTAAACACGGTGCAAATCACTTTAGCTCGCGCTTTTACTAGCTCGCGAGTGCGGCCTTTACTTTGTCACGGTAACTACGACTGACTTTAAGCTCTTGACCATTCTCAAGTACCAATAAGTATTCGCCACTGCTTTGTGTGACCAGTTTACTGATCTGCTTAGTATTAACAATTGCAGAGCGATGTACGCGCACAAATAACGTTGGATCTAGCTCTTGTTCTAGATCTTTCATTGTTTTACGTAAAATATGGGTCTGACCATCGCTACAGTGTAAGCACATGTAGTCACCAGCTGCATCAATCCACTGAATTGACGATGTCGAAACTCGAATGATTTCACCCTGCTCTTTTACTGCGAGCGACTCTGGGAATTTTTTATCTTCAATTGTGTCTCCTGTTGCAAGTTTTTTAAGGATTTCTTCACAGTTATTACCAGTGATCCCTGCAACAAAGCTGGCTAGCTTTTTCTTATGCGCATTGTCTTGTTGTGTTTTTAAATAGCTTTGCACTTTCTCCACCGCCTGTTTTAATCTGTTGTCATCAACGGGTTTTAAGATGTAATCCAGCGCATGGATCTCAAATGCCTTAACAGCATATTGATCGAACGCAGTTACAAATACGATAGCAGGCAATGGTTTAACACTCTCACTTAACGCTCTCGCTACTTCAAAACCGTTCATGTTCGGCATTTGAATATCGAGAAAGACCAGATCTATGTCCTTAGATTTACATAGATCGATTGCTTGTTGACCACTGCCACACAATTCTACAACTTCGATTTCAGAAAAATCTCTTAACCTTACCGCAAGCCCTTTTCTCGCTAACGGCTCGTCATCTACGATTAGTGTTCTAATTTTGCTCATTACTTCTTCGCCCTTTCATATGGAACGCGAATGTTTACCTTCAAACCAGTTGGCTCATTGTTAGAGAGCACAAATGAATAGTTATTTTCGTACAAGGTTTTTAGACGGTCTTTGGTATTCGCTAAACCCACTCCCTGTGCACTTTTCAGTTGTCCATCTTCCAGCTCGGCGCCTGGACCATTGTCTCCTACTTCCAAGAGTAGCTCATTGGCAAACACCTGTGCTTTTATTTCAATTTTCCCGCCATGCTCTATATGGGCAATTGCGTATTTAATGCTATTTTCAATGAGTGGTTGTAGGATCAGGCTTGGTACTAACGCCTGTTCAGCTTCTTCTGTCACATCAAGCTCAATAGATAAGCGTTCATCAAAACGGACCTTCTCAATTTCTAAGTACAGCTTTAGCGCATGTAGTTCTTGCTCAAGCGGTACCTTTTTTATCGGATCTGTATTTAATGTATGACGCAAGAAATCACTGAGCCTTGCGACCATTTGATTCGCATCTTTGTTCTCTTCAACCAATATAAGCGTCGAAATCGCATTAAGGGTATTGAATAGAAAATGCGGATTCAATTGATATCGCAGCATTTTCAATTGCGCTTCATGGGCCATAGTATTGGCTTTCAAAGCCTTTTGACGCTCACTCTGTAGCAATTGGTAATACTTAATACCAAAGTACAAACCACTCCAACAGAGTATGATATAGACAGAGTCTAGTCCCTGCTGTAAGTAATAAAACCACTCATCCGGTCGATATCCGTGACGATATATTTCCCAATGATTAAATTTTTGAACAACCGCCCATAGTGTTCCAGTTACATATGACGCCGTAAACACAGCGAATATCAGCACTAAAGGTGTTGCATTCCAAATTTTACGATAGAGGTATCGTAGCGGTACAGTCATCAAGCAACCTGCATAGGCATTTAATGCGATGACAAACACATAAATATCACGCATTTCAAAGACTTTTGAGCCAATATAGTTAACCAGCGCGTAGCCCAGCCAACCGGCTATTTGTAATACCCAGAAAAACCTCTGCCTGTTATCAACCAGTGATTGCCACTTCAAAATGATTATACCTCTTCTAGCTTAACTGGATTATATCTCAGCATGTCGGCTCTATTCACTGCTGGTGGTCTCAGTTTTTACACACCTTGCCGCAAATAAAAAAGGCACCGTAGTGCCTTTTCTTAAAATAAATTAACCAGTTAATTTATATTCATCTATTTAAACTGTCGTTCTTAAGCAAGCTTATCAGATGCCACTTTATAAGTAGGATCTGCTTGGCCATCTAGCTCAACGAGATCTTTAGCCTTACTTAGCAATACTTTACAGTCTTGGCTCAAGTGTCGAAGATGAAGCGTTTTACCAGCCTTTTTATAACGTTCAGCTAACGCATCTATTGCTTCAATTGCACTGTGGTCAGCAACACGGCTATGTTTGAATTCAACAATGATATCATCTGGGTCATTGTTAACATCAAACAGCTCAGCAAAGTTTTTCACCGATCCAAAAAACAGAGGTCCGTGTAATTCATACACTTTCGAGCCTTGCTCATCAATATAATTATTGGTGTAGATATGTTTCGCATGTTCCCAAGCGAATACGAGTGCCGAAACAATAACACCAACGCAAACTGCGATGGCCAAATCTGTAATCACAGTAACACCCGACACCAAGACGATCACAAAGGCATCTGATTTAGGGATCTTTCTAATTAATCTAAAACTTGACCATTCAAAAGTCCCCAACACCACCATAAACATTACACCAACTAACGCTGCAAGTGGGATCATCTCGATAAGGCTTGCTGCAAACAGAATAAATACAAGTAGTAATAATGCTGCCGTGATACCTGACAAACGACTACGGCCACCAGAATTAATATTGATCATTGATTGCCCAATCATCGCACAGCCCCCCATCGCACCAAACACACCACAGGTAACATTAGCTGCGCCTTGGCCGATGCATTCACGGTTACTGTGACCACGTGTTTCGGTGATTTCGTCGATTAACGTGAGCGTTAACAAAGATTCAATCAAACCAATCGCTGCTAGAATAAGTGCGTATGGGAAGATGATTTTAAATGTTTCAAATGTCCATGGTACTTCGGGAATATGGAAAGCAGGAAAACCACCAGCTATCGTTGCATCCACGTTACCTGACATATCTTTCAGATAATCAAGCACATTACGAGCGTCTAAATCTAAACCAATAACAAGACCGGTTACTACTAAGATCGCCGCTAAACTCGAAGGTATAGCGGTTGTTAGCTTTGGTAAAAAGTGAATAATGGCCATAGTCAATGCCACCAAGCCCACCATCACATAAAGAGCTTCCCCTTGCATCCAAGTCAGCTCACCTTCGCCGTTAAGTACTTTGAACTGACCAAGTTGCGCAAGAAAGATAACGATGGCTAAACCATTCACAAAGCCTAACATCACAGGATGCGGTACCATACGTATAAACTTGCCGAGCTTAAATATACCCGCGATTATTTGTAAGAGGCCCATGAGTAAAACGGTTGCAAAGAGATACTCTACGCCGTGCTCAACAACGAGACTCACCATTACCACGGCAAGAGCCCCTGTAGCGCCCGAGATCATACCCGGCCTACCACCAAAGATTGAAGTCACAAGACCAACAATAAATGCCGCATATAAACCAACTAATGGATCTACTTGAGCAACAAAAGCGAAAGCCACAGCCTCAGGCACAAGTGCCAAAGCGACAGTAAGCCCAGACAGTACATCATTTTTAGCAGAGCTAGGCGCTTTGCTGATAAGATTAAACATCAATATCCTCAGGTGTGAATTGACTATGAACACAAAGGCGGGGGATTTTAGCAAAAAGCAGCGCCTTTAACAAATAAGATACAAGTATATATTGCAAACTTGGTTGCAATATACATAGCTTAATCAAGCAGTCTGAATTTTAGTATAGAACAATGGTGAAAAGATGACTGGAAGCCCTACTTAAGCAAGCAGGGCCACAAGCTATATTAAAGCGGTAAGGAGGTGCTGCGCTTAACGCAAGTCATTGTAACATTTGAGTGTACTTCTTGCACGAACTCTAAATTAAGTAAATTATCACGAACAAATTGCTCATAGCCTTCAATGCCTTTAGAAATGATACGCAGCATAAAGTCCATGGTACCTGCCATAGAATAACACTCTGTTACTTCGTCGTAACTTAAGATCAATTTTTCAAACTCGGCAAGGTTGTTGCGGCCATGGTTTGAAAGCCTAACATGCGCATAAACTAACATATCAAATCCGAGTTTTTTCTCATCCAGCAATGCAACCTTGCCTTTGATATAACCGTCTTGTTCTAATTTAGCGATGCGACGCCAACAAGGGGATTGAGATAACCCCACTTTATCAGCGATTTCAGCGGTAGAAAGACTTGCGTCTTGCTGTAACAATGCCAGTATCTGGCGATCTACTTGGTTCAATGACATATCTATTCTAGTTTAATTAGCACATCAGTCTATTAACCGATGCTGATTGTTATTCCCTGAAGCATAGCAAATTAAAAAATGCACATCACTACTATGCCACTTTCATTATTTTAACCAAATCGGCCACTCATAAAAGGATTTGTCGCCTTTTCGAAGCCAATTGAGGTATTTTCACCATGGCCCGAATGCACCACGACCTCATCAGGCAAAGTAAACAGCTTATCTTGTATTGACTGTTTTAGTTGGGATGCATCGCCTTTTGGAAAGTCAGTACGACCAACTGAGCCTTTAAACAACACATCTCCTACTAAGACTTGTTTTGAGTTTGGTTCGTAAAATATTACGTGCCCCGGAGTATGTCCTGGACAATGTCTGACTTCGAGTGCAAGGTTTCCTACTCTAATCTTATCACCATCATTTAACCACTTTGATGGTAAAAAAGCAGCATGATTAGGAAAACCAAACATCTGCGATTGCATTGGTAAGGCTTCTAACCAAAATTGGTCGCCCTGATGAGGCCCAATAATCTCGATGTTAAAATGTTCACTTAATTCTGTACTTGCTCCCACATGATCAAGGTGCGCATGGGTAAGCAAAATCATGCTTGGCATTAATCCCTGTGTGTTCAACTGCGCGATAATTTTTTCCGCGTCACCTCCGGGGTCTACAATTGCAGCGGCTTGTGTGTCTGGGCACACGATAACACGACAATTTTGCATAAACGGTGTGACTGGAATAGTGTACACTTGCATGATTAGTTTGCTCCAAACGACATCAAAACAGGATATTTGAGATACGCATTATCATAAAACGGCGTTCTTGCATAAAGCCACTCCATCCTCGCTTTTGGATCGTTTGCAAACTGCTTGTCTTCACGTATTTTTTTGTCGAAGGCTAATGCCATAGCCGGATTTTGTTTTAGCATTTTTCGTGCAAAAGGTTCAAGTGCATAATTTTCAACATATTCTGTACGTTGGAAGATAGTATTGAACTCCCCCCAAGCAAAAAATGAGTCAGGCGCTTCTGGATGTAGTAAGTGAGTCACCAGCTCTCCAGATTTTTGCGCTGTTGCTACTTTATACCACCCACTGAGATCGACCTTATCTGAGAGTTCCTGAATATCAAAAGTCGCATTCACTCGAAAGCGTCCTTCAAAAGGAGCATTATCGAACTTGTAATCTTTTACTGTAGCCTGACTTACTTTTTCCACCACAGTTCCCACCGGTAGTGTAGAAACAGTTATTCCATGCAATTTTAATTTTTCGATCACTTCAGGGTATGCCGGGGGAATGTAAAACTGTTCAGGTACATTCACCGTTGTTTTTACTTCCTTTTGCCAATAAATCGGTAGTTTCTCGTAGTCTTGTGGCTCGCCTAAGTACTTAGCTTCCAAGTGACCAGACAATGCACTTTCAAACTGCTTGTATTTGATGCCCTTAAATTGAATGTAGTCAGGCTCTTTTGCATAGCTGCGTTCAACAACCAGTTGTTTAGGTGTGAATTCAGCCTCTTTTTTGACCGCTTCTCGTAATGCCTGAATATTGCTTGAAAGGCCACTGATAACACCATCCATAAACACATAAGTGCCTAGTACGCGCTGCTTATAGGGTTTCAAAGAATGGTTTTCTACCAGTATGGTTGGTAGTCCCTTTAAATCTCCCCACCCATTTGAAAACCTTGGCGTTGCCACCCATCCAGCCAGTCCTTTTTTAAAGTCTCGCTTATCCATCACAAATACAAGCGGGCCTGGAATATGCCCATTAGCAGCAAGCGTGGCATTAATTTGTGGCGAAATTTGATTCTCTAGCACCTCAGCTATTGCCGGTGATTCACTTGCAAAAGTTGGGTTAAAACCATAAGTGACATCGTATTGGTAGTCTGCGCCATCCGTTACATGAACATCGATGTATAGGTCCGGATTGTATTCGTTAATCACCTGCATGACTGCCTTAACTCCTGGCGTGTCCAATTTAGTGTAATCACGATTGAGATTTAAGTTATTGGCATTAGTTCTAAAGCCCATAACAGTCGGGCCCCGTTGGTTTATACGGTTAAACTGACTGCGTCTTTCATGCCCATCGACGTTGAGAATAGGAATAAAGAGTAAATTCACTTTCGTTAATATATCCCGGCGCTTACCGGTTGCAACATCGCGAAGTAACATAAACATGGCATCTTTGCCATCAATTTCCCCGGCATGAATACCAGCCTGTACTAAAATGGTTGGCTTGCCATTGTTAATAACATTTGACTTGTCACCGCCCTGCTCCGTTGCAACAATCATCTTAATTGCGCGATTACTATTGCTAAACCCAATCGTCTCTAGTTTAAATTGGGTTGGATTAGCAGCCACTAGGCGGTCAACAAATGCCATCGTATCTGCATAATTAGGAGAATCTATCGCACCGCTTAGCTCAAAATCAGTCGTTAATGGGCCCTGTTGTTGTAATAGTTGTTCACTTTTGCCCTGCCACTCTATCAAAGGTGGTAAGTGACCGTTTATACCTAGCATTGCAGTAAGCATAATAATGCTGGAACTCATCATATTTCTCTATTCCTCTGCTTTTATCTGCCAATTATATCAATATTTTAGATATCAGCTTACAATGTGCGGTGATTCAACAAAAATTTGCAGTTAATCGCAGATAACCATAACTTTAGGGATCAAAATGAGCGTACAAAAATCAATTTTAATCACAGGTTGTTCTAGCGGGATTGGTTATTACTGCGCAGTGCAATTGTCAAAAGCAGGATATCAAGTTATTGCTTCGGTTAGAAATACAAAGGACTTGAATAAATTTGAAGGCACAGAAATTCAATGTATTCTGCTCGACTTAGCGTGTGAGCAAAGTATAAATGATGGCTTTAACCAAGCTTTGGCAATCGCAAATGGGCAGCTAGATGCGTTGTTCAATAACGGTGCCTACGGCCAACCTGGTGCGGTAGAAGACTTACCTACAGACGTGTTACGGCAACAATTTGAAGTTAATTTTTTTGGCTGGCATACGCTGACCTGTCTCGCAGTTGAGCAAATGCGTAAGCAAGGCGCAGGCCGCATTATTCATAACTCATCCGTACTTGGGTTAGTTGCACTACCATATCGTGGCGCTTATAACGCGAGCAAATTTGCACTTGAAGGACTTACCGACACCCTACGCATGGAGCTTTCAGGTAGCAATATTCAAGTTAGCCTAATAGAGCCAGGTCCAATCGTGTCTAAATTTAGAGAAAATGCGAAACACGCCTTTTTAGCGAATATCGACCACGAAAATAGTGCTCATTACAAAGCATATCAGGCGCAGCTTAACCGCTTAGGCTCAGAAGAAGCACCGCAAAAATTTACCTTAGGACCAGAAGCTGTTTATAAAGTGCTGCAACATGCACTAAGTGCGAAAACTGCAAAGCCCAGATATTACGTTACCTTTCCAACCTATTTGATGGGGTACTTAAAACGAATATTGAGCAGTAAGATGCTGGATAAAATCTTACTAAAAAACCGCTAACGCTAGCGTTGATAACGAATACAAAACTAAAAAAGGAGCCAAAGGCTCCTTTTCAATACCAGCTTTAGTCCGAAGACTAATTCTAGTTCCGCTTATTAAGCAGCTAGACCATCTTTTGCTTTAGCAACTAGTGCTGCGAAAGCTACTTGGTCGTATACTGCGATATCAGCTAGGATCTTACGATCGATTTCAATCGATGACTTTTTAAGGCCATTGATGAAACGGCTGTAAGAAAGACCATTTTGACGTGCAGCTGCGTTGATACGAGCAATCCATAGTTGACGGAAAGTACGTTTCTTAGCACGACGGTCACGGTAAGCATATTGACCAGCTTTAGTTACCGCTTGGAAAGCTACGCGGTAAACGCGTGAACGCGCTCCATAGTAACCTTTAGCTTGCTTTAATACTTTTTTGTGACGTGCACGTGCAACTACGCCGCGTTTAACTCTTGCCATTTCTGATATCCTCTATTAAGCGAATGGTAACATACGATCGATTAGGCCTAGGTCATTCTTATGAACCATAGACTTAGCACGAAGGTGTAATTTACGCTTTGAAGATTTCTTAGTCAGAATGTGACGAAGATGCGACTGTTTACGCTTGTAACCGCCAGAAGCAGTCTTTTTGAAGCGCTTAGCAGCACCTCTGTGTGATTTTAGCTTATAAGCCATTTGCAATAACTCCGAATGATATTGCTTTAACACAATGTAAGTAGGCGGAGGTAAACTCACTTGTAGGCCTAACTTACTACCTAAAACCGGTGAAGGATCAATACCTTACTTTAAAACCGGATAACGCAGGTGGCGTTAGCACTTGAGACCTGCGTTAAATTCGATGCGTATTATGCCGAGATTAAGACTTTTTAGCAATAGGTGCCATCATCATTATCATCTGGCGACCTTCAACTTTTTTCGGGAAAGACTCAACAGATGCGATATCTTCCAACTCAGTCTTGATACGGTTCAACAGGTCGATACCAATTTCTTGGTGTGCCATTTCACGACCACGGAAGCGAATTGTGACTTTAGCTTTGTCGCCACCCTCAAGAAACTTGCGAAGGCTACGTAGCTTGACTTGGTAATCACCAATATCAGTACCAGGACGAAATTTAACTTCCTTAACCTGAATTTGCTTTTGCTTTTTCTTTTGTTCTTTTTGGATTTTTGCTTTTTCAAAAAGGAACTTACCGTAGTCCATCACTTTACAAACTGGTGGTTCTGCATTTGGGCTGATCTCAACTAGATCTAGACCTGCTTCATCCGCCATGTTTTGTGCGTCTCTTGTTGAGACAATGCCAGCTTGCTCGCCTTCAGCGTCAATTAAGCGAACCTCTTTCGCTGTAATCTCTTCGTTAATACGATTTTTCTGAGCGTTATTTTGCCCTTTTTTGCCGCCTCTAATGGTACGTTCCTCCAAAAAATTCAAAAGTAATTGCGTGCACCAGAAAAAGTGAAGTACACGCAAGTTTATATTTATAGTCGATTTTTAATCTCTTCGCTAACTTTCGCGATGAAATCATCAATCGAGAATTTACCTAAATCTTCACCAGTACGGGTTCTTACTGCAACTTCTTGTTGCTCGACTTCTTTATCACCCACCACTAGCAAATAAGGTATACGTTTTAAAGTATGCTCGCGGATTTTAAAACCAATCTTCTCATTTCTCAAGTCGGCACAAGCTCTTATTCCAAGTTTATTCAACTTTTGTACAACTTCGTGGACATAATCTGCTTGTTTATCCGTGATATTCATGATCACAACTTGTTTCGGCGCAAGCCAAGTTGGGAATTGACCAGCATATTCTTCCGTTAGGATACCAATAAAGCGCTCTAGTGAACCCAAAATTGCGCGATGGATCATAACCGGCGTTTTACGCTCGTTATTTTCCGCAACATAAGTTGCACCTAAACGACCAGGTAATGCGAAGTCTAACTGCACTGTACCACATTGCCACGCACGTTCTAAACAATCGTATAGCGTAAATTCAATTTTAGGACCATAGAACGCCCCTTCACCCGGCAGATATTCAAACTCAATGTTGTTGACTTTCAATGCTTCGGCCAATGCTTCTTCCGCTTTGTCCCACATTTCGTCTTCACCAATGCGCTTTTCTGGACGAGTAGAAAGCTTTACAACAATCTTTTCAAAGCCAAATGTCGAGTATGTGTCGTATACCATTTTGATACACGCAGATACTTCATCCATGATTTGCTCTTCTGTACAGAAGATATGCGCATCATCTTGAGTAAAACCACGAACACGCATCAATCCATGTAATGCGCCTGATGGTTCATTACGGTGACAACAACCAAACTCGGCCATACGTAATGGTAAATCACGGTATGACTTTAGACCTTGGTTAAAGATCTGCACGTGACCCGGGCAGTTCATTGGCTTAATAGCATACTCACGTTTCTCTGACTCAGTCGTGAACATGGCATCTGAATACTTGTCCCAGTGGCCTGACTTTTCCCACAAGCCACGGTCCATCATTAACGGACCTTTTACTTCTTCGTACTGATATTCGCGTAGCTTTTCACGAACAAAATCTTCAAGCTCGCGATAAATACTCCAGCCATCATTATGCCAGAATACCATGCCTGGTGCTTCTTCTTGCCAGTGCCACAGGTCGAGCGCTTTACCAATCTTACGGTGATCGCGCTTTTCAGCTTCTTCTAAACGCTTAAGGTAAGCCTTTAGCTGCTTCTTATCAGCCCAAGCTGTACCGTAGATACGCTGTAACATCTTATTTTCTGAGTTACCGCGCCAGTATGCACCTGCCACTTTCATAATCTTAAAGTGGTGACAGAACTTCATATTTGGTACGTGCGGACCACGACACATATCAACATATTCTTCGTGGTGATATAAACCTGGGCGGTCATCTTTCGCGATATTCTCGTCTAGGATTTCCATCTTATAGGTTTCACCGCGTGCTTCAAATGCATCGCGCGCTTCTTGCCAGCTCACCTTTTTCTTTACTACGTCGTAGTCGGTTTTTGCCAACTCCAACATACGCTTTTCTATCGCTTCAAGGTCTTCTTGAGTAAGTGAATGCTCTAGGTCAACATCGTAATAAAAACCGTTGTCGATGGTAGGACCAATCGCCATTTTAGCTTCTGGGAACAATTGTTTTACAGCGTGACCAATCAAGTGCGCACACGAGTGACGAATAATCTCAAGACCGTCGTCGTCTTTTGCGGTGATGATTTCAAGTGCTGAGTCATTTTCGATGAGGTCACAAGCATCAACACGAACGCCATTTACACGGCCAGCAATCGTTGCTTTCGCAAGGCCAGGACCGATGTCTTGAGCGACTTCTAAGGTAGTGACAGGGTTTTCAAAAATACGCTGACTGCCGTCAGGGAGAGTAATAACTGGCATGATAAATCCTATTTACAGTGGTGACACCTACAATGCATCACATGTATTTAATTAATTTTAAAGTGTGCCTATCAACGCTTTTACGAATAAGCATTGTCTTGCGCGAATTGTCGCGGCTCATCCGAGGACTTTCGAATAAGAGCCACTATTCTCGCGTGTTACTTGGCTAAGTGCAAGCCTAGAGCTAAAATTAATCTATTAATTTACAAAAACTATTTTGGGATTATTCGTGGCCAAAAAGCGTTATCGGTTTGCAACCTTTAATCTACTAAATTTTGCAGCACCACCTTATTCCTTTTATCAACTTCATGAACACTATAATGAAACACAGTGGCAAACCAAAACTCAGTTCATCACGGGACTCATTCAGCATATAAACCCCGATGTCATTGTGTTTCAAGAGGTCTTTTCACCTGATAGCTTACAGATGCTGTGCGAAGACTTGGGTCTTGTTCACTTCGCCACAGTCGATGCGCCAAGTCCTGATCACGTATACCCATCGGTACTGTTTAAACCCGTGGTCGCTATTGCATCAAAACTACCATTTAAATCTTTTGCGCCGTTGGAGCCCTGCCCCGAATTACTCGAATACCTTAATAATCAACATCAATTTAAATTCAATCGCACCCCAATAAAATGTAAGTTCGACATTCCAGGCTTTGGGTTACTCGCGTGTTATGCCGTCCACTTTAAGTCTCAACGTGTTCATTCAATGGCCCACATGCTGGGAGATTCCAATCAAGACGATCCGCTACTTACTTTACTTCACGAAACCGTAGGTACGATGCAGTCGCAGATATCACGTTCACTCGAAGCCTCCATCATTTATTACGATGCATTGAAGACACAAAGGGAGAAACAGGCTGCAACGTTAGTGATGGGCGACTTTAACGATGCATTAGAGAGCCCGGCATTATCTTTTATGACGCAAGCCTTTCCACCCGTCCTTGCTAGTAATGGCTTTGATAGTGTCGGGTTGTTCGACAGTTTTCTTTACGCCGACAACAACCATAAAGAAAAGCCAGTCAGTCATTACTATCAAGGTGAAGGTAATGTACTTGATTACATTCTTTGTTCAAAAGAATTCAATCCCAACCGAGAAACGCCCAGAGTGAAGTCGTTACATTACTACAGTTACGATGCTCACCTTGATCCGAAGCGTATGGACGAAGATATTTGCTATTCTGACCATGCAGCGATAGCAATAGAAATAACACTGTGAGATAATTCAATTTTTGCATAATCTGGACACGAAAATGAGAACACTTGGGGTTGAAATTTCAGGCAGCGAAGCTCTGCTTTGTATGCTAACGAAAGAAGATGATGTTTTTGATATCAGAGACATTCGTCAGCGCCGCTTTACGTTAAGTAACCAAGGGACAGAACTTGATGAAATGCGCAAGTTCCAATTCGACTTTGCAAAACTAGTAGAAGATTACGGCGTAGATTCTATCGCCATTCGTCAGCGCCCACACAAAGGTAAATTTGCAGGTAGTGCGGCTGGTTTTAAAATGGAAGCTGCAATCCAGTTAATTTCAGGTGTGGATGTGCAGTTACTTTCTGGCACTGAAGTTAAAGAGCAATTAAAAAGAAACCCAATTCCTGTTGACTATGAGGACACTGGATTGAAAAAGTTTCAAGAGCAAGCTTTCATCAATGCCTATGTTTATATTCTTCGTAAAACATACGGCAAAGAAGAATAATCATATCGAGGGCCAGCAGCTATTTAGCTACTGGCCTTTTTATTTGCTTCCACATTTATCTTCCCTGTAAATAATTCAAATATAAAATACTTGTAAAAAATTTGCTTTTATTTGATTCAGCCCTCCGCGCTTTTATGCTATTAATATAACCGTAATAAACCGCAAGGAGTGGATTTAGGTGTTACCTCAACAATATGGAAAAGCCGTTATTTTTTGCGCATGTTCGCTGATATCCGTAACAGCATTAGCAAATTCAAGCGCTAACCCTGCTTCTTTAATCTTTGGTGTTAACTCAGATAAACGTGTGTTTGAAAACACGCAGTCACTTGAAAGCCAAATTCCAGTCAAAGGGCATTTAGATAGCAGCTCAGCAAACATTCAATATGCAGCAACTTATCATTCTATTGTCGGCAATTATTTTGAAGCAGAAAAACTCACCTCTGGGGTGATCAACCCAGATATGTTGCTAAACGATTATCGGCTAGTTCCTGCACTAGAAATCATAGAACAAAAGGCTGCTGACACGCGTATCACTATGGTAAACGAGGCGTATCACAATGCTAAACACCGAGCGCTAACAATTGCCCTATTGAAGCCTTTATATGAACAAGGCTATCGCTATCTTGCATTAGAAGCGCTTACCCCACAGATAAGCGTTGAAGAGCAAGTCAATAAGTACGGCTTTACAACATACGAGCATGGGATCTACACCATGGAAGCGACTTACGCTAGTTTGATATTTGAAGCCAAATCGCTTGGCTATCAGATTGTTAGCTACGATCACGACTCACAACAAGGTAGAGCAAAAGCCGCGGCCGAACATATAAAAGAAAAGGTATTTGATAACAATCGCGATGCAAAATTACTCGTTCACCTCGGATTTTCTCAATTAGATGAACAAAACCAACTGGCGAGTGAACTCAAGCAAACATTGAAAATTAATCCACTCACCGTTGATCAGGTTCGCTTATCTGAGGTTCAATCAGTAAGTGGTAATACTCCTTTACTGCTTGCACGGGTAGCAAGTCAATCTCAACACTACTCTTCAGATCCGCAACGATTTGATCTTTCTGTAACTTGGCCCAAAACCACTAAAGTCAATAATCGGCCTAGCTGGATCTCTTCAACGTTTGATCTACAGCAACAGTCACTCGGTGTATGTAAAAAGGTATTTCCATGCTATCTAGAGTTATCATTTTTTGTTGATGAAGGTAATAAACTCGTCCCAATCGATAAAATTACAGTAGAAAAACCACATGATCAGGTCTATTTAAAGCACTATTCTACACCCCTGACGTTGAGTAGCTATAATGCTGTCACCGGTGAGCTCATTACGCAAAAACTACTCAACCAAACACAGCTATAATAATTCGTGCAAATTAAGCACCAATCTGTGACTCGCGCATTTCATACTATCAAGGTAGACTAGCTGCTGAACAAATTTAGGGATCATCCATGTATCGAGTATTTGAACGCTTTACCAAGCCCTTTCCCGAGCAAGAAGTTGGTCAGCCACCACAAGGTTTGTTGGCTTTCTGTCGCTTCTATACTAAGGGAATGGAATTACCCTTATTATTTATGTCGCTAAGTGCTGCGCTCCTCGCAATTTTGGAAGTAACACTATTTGGCTTTATGGGTGATTTAGTTGACTGGCTCTCCACTTATACACCACAAACGCTATTTGAAGCCAAGCAAACCGAGTTAATTCGAATGTCTGTGATCACGTTAGTGGCACTGCCACTGTTAGTCTTTTTTCACAGCGCCATTTTACATCAGAGTTTATTGGGTAATTACCCAATGGCTATTCGCTGGCAGGCACACCGCTACTTGCTAAAACAGTCTATGACATTCTATCAAGACGAGTTTGCAGGACGTATTGCAACTAAAGTGATGCAAACCGCCTTAGCCGTGCGTGAATCAGTCATGAAGCTACTTGATGTACTGGTTTATATTTTGGTGTACTTCACTGCAATGCTCGCGCTTGTTGCAAGCAGTGATATACGTTTGATGATCCCGCTGGTTGTCTGGCTTGGCTGCTATACCTGTTTCCAATTCTATTTCGTTCCTAAACTAAAACGTGTTTCTAGTGAGCAGGCTGACGCTCGTTCAGAAATGACAGGAAGGATCGTTGATAGTTACACCAATATTTCAACTGTAAAGCTTTTCTCCTATACCAAACGAGAAGAAGAATATGCCAAAGACAGCATGGATGTGTTTATTCAACCTGTATATAAGCAAATGCGCTTAGCAACTAGCTTAAACGTTAGTATTCAAGCCTTAAATTATCTGCTGGTATTTTCAGTCGCGGCACTTTCCATCTACTTATGGTCTTTTAATGCGATAACCGCTGGTGCAATCGCAATTACTGTGGGTTTAGCCTTGCGACTAAATGGTATGGCACAGTGGATAATGTGGGAAATTAGCGGCCTATTCGAAAATATTGGTACAGTTGCAGACGGCATGAACACGCTCTCAAGACCGCTTGATATTGTTGATCAGCAAACAGCGCCCCAATTAGACTTTAAAGCCGGAAAAATCGACTTTTGTAACACTACCTTCGCTTATAAGCGTAAAGATGCAGCGAGACAACATAACGTCATCGACAACCTAAACTTACATATCAAACCCGGCGAGAAAATTGGTGTGGTTGGCCGCTCAGGTGCCGGCAAGTCGACTCTAGTGAACTTACTATTGAGATTCTACGATACCGACGACGGCAGCATCGAAATTGATGGTCAAAATATTGCAAAAGTAAAACAGGAAAGCTTAAGACGTCATATCGCGATGGTGACGCAAGATACTTCTTTGCTCCATCGCAGCGTACGCGACAATATTCTTTATGGTCGCCCTGATGCATCAGAAGGTGAGCTAATTGCCGCAACAAAAGAAGCACAGGCTTACGATTTTATCCAAGACTTAGAAGACAGTCATGGTAATACTGGCTTTGACGCACAAGTAGGTGAACGCGGTGTGAAACTATCAGGTGGCCAACGCCAACGTATCGCCATTGCCCGTGTATTATTAAAAAATGCACCAATTTTAATTTTAGACGAAGCCACTTCGGCTTTGGATTCTGAGGTTGAACAAGCTATCCAAGAGAGCTTAGATGCGCTGATGGAAGGTAAAACCGTTATTGCGATTGCCCATAGATTATCCACGATTGCACAAATGGACAGATTAATTGTTATGGATGAAGGTCGGATAGTAGAAGAAGGAAGCCATCAATCCTTGCTAGCCTTAGGCGGTATTTATGCCAAACTTTGGTCACATCAAACCGGCGGATTTATCGGGGTTGAGTAACACCATTACAAAATAGCGCGACTGCCTTTTCAACTAACATATCAAGCTCTGCTTCTGGAAGCGGAGCTTGCCATTTTATCGCGCGCTCCCAATAGCCTAGCTTTTTCAGTGCGCCCCAGAAGTACGCTGCGGCAAAGTCCGCATCAAAACTACCAAGACATCCTGAATTTGCCGCATCCTCGAACCATTGGATCATTGCAGCCTCACAATGACTAAACTTTTCATTTAGATTCTGTGCTTGCTCAAAGCTACGCATCGATTCAATCATCACAATGCGCGACAAGCGCATATAGTCTTCGTCATTCAACAAAGTCATTGCGCTTTTCGCAAGATGTTGCAGTTGTACTGAAAAGTCATAGTTTGGGATAAATTGTATCGCAGTTATCGGCTTAATCCGCTCAATTAACAGCTCAACAACGGCATCAAAGAGCTCGTCTTTGGTCGAGTAGTGCTTGTATAACGTGCGCTTTGATACTTCCGCTGATTGACTGATCGACTCCATCGTCGTCGCCTGCAAGCCTTTTTGAGCGAACTCTTCTATCGCTGCACATAAAATTGACTGCTGTTTTGGTGAAAGTTGCGTCATTTACTTATTCTGTCTTTAATTAATAGTGGGAAAAGCGAGCCATAAATAACTAGCTGCTACTCACATGGTCAGTTGTATACCAAGAATCTCCTCTCTAATTCAGAGATAAGCCTTCTTTGTAATAAATCAACATTCCCTTTATTTTAATCAATAAAGTCGTTAATAAAAAGTACACATGATCGTATACCTAAATTGAAGAAAAGTACACGCAACCGTTTACCTTTTATTTCTTTAAGTATACACTACCGTTTACTTGTTTAATTGTCGAACAAATAGCCTTTACTTTGGTGTGGTTAAGGTATGAAATGAAGTCACTTGTCTGATTGCATCCAGTCGAGTGTGCGTTATTAAAGGCAAATTGCAAGGTAGTTCCCCGCTAAAGTTGGGGCAGCATACAATGATAATATAGGAATTGGAGTGTTCATGTATCCAGCATCAATACGCAGTCGTGTTAAACACCTATCTTTTTTAATGCTCACGTTAGGCACTTTGTCAGCGTGTTCAGAAGCACCACAGCAAGGGGGCCACGAAATGCCGCCTGCGCAAGTGAGTGTACAACAAGTTACTACTCAATCAGTACCTTTCGATATCGAACTTCCGGCGACCCTCGCGGGTGATAAGGAAGTAGAAATTCGTTCTCGGGTTTCTGGCATCATCGAATCTCGCAACTTTGAGGAAGGTCAGTTTGTAAAAGCTGGTCATTCGCTATTCACTATCGAGCTTAAACCTTTTGAATTAGCGGTAGATAAAGCGCAGGCAGCACTTCAGGCAGCAAAAGCAAACGTTGATCAAACTAAGCGAGAAAGTGAGAGACTTGAGCGTTTAAAGAACGAGCGTTCAGTATCAAAGCGCGACTTTGATAACTCGGTATCGGCCTACGATATTGCAGTTGCGAATTTAGAATCTGCAAAAGTCGCATTGAGTGAAGCTAAGCTGGACCTTGAATACGCTAAAGTGGAAGCACCAGTTTCTGGTATTGTCGGTCGTGAACTGATGTCAGAAGGTAGCTACGTTTCTGGTCCAAGTGTACTTTTAACCGAACTTACCGATATCAGCACGATTCGTGCTCGCTTCGGCTTTTCAGAGCGTGAGCAATTGGCAATGCGCCAAGATGTAGAAAATGGCTCATTGTCATTACCAGATCATAATGAATTTGATACCACGATTATTCTGCAAGACGGTTCACTATATGGACAAGCCGGTAAAGTAAACTTTAGCGACGTTCGCGTAAACCGCTTTACAGGGACCAGTGAGTTACAAGCTCGTATTCCTAATGAGAACGGTGAGTTAAGGCCAGGTCAGTTTGTGCGAGTCAAGCTCTCTGGTGCGATACGCAATAACGCCATTGTAGTTCCGCAAAGAGCGGTACTAGACAATGGCACGGGGAAATTTGTGTACATTGCTACCAAAAATGAACAAGGCGTAACCGTAGCCTTACCTGCGCCGGTCAAAGTTGGTGAATGGGTTAAGCTTAATAATGAAAATATGTGGGTTATTCGCGAAGGCTTAGAAGAAGGTCAACCTGTCATCGTTGAAGGTATGGCGAGGATCTTCTTCCCAGGTATGCCAGTGTCTGTGAGCGAGCAAGGAGAATAATCTGATGTTCTCCAAATATTTCATAAACAGGCCTATTTTTGCCTTTGTTATCTCTATCGTGATAGTGCTTGCGGGGCTTGCTGCAATGCGCAGTTTGCCTGTTGCGCAGTATCCCGAAATTGCACCACCTCAAGTTGAGGTACGTGCAGTATACCCTGGTGCATCAGCGGATGTATTGGAACAAACCGTTGCAACCCCTATCGAAAATGCGATTACCGGTGTTGAGGGCATGATGTACATGACATCAACCAGTACTAACTCAGGCGTAACAACGATCGCTGTTACTTTTGAGATTGGAACAGATGTTGATCAGGCTGCCGTAGATGTAAACAACCGAGTAAAGCAAGTGGAAGCTCGTCTCCCAGAGGAAACTAGACGTCAAGGCGTGGTGGTTCAAAAGACTTCTTCTAACTTCTTGCAAGTACACGCGTTTTATTCGCCAGATGGAACTCGAGAAAGTCTCTGGACATCTAACTACGTCACCATGAATATCCTTGACCGCGTCAAACGCATTCCTGGTACGACTAACGTGCAGATTTTCGGTGCAAAAGACTATGCCATGCGTATTTGGTTGCGCCCAGATATCATGAGTCAACTGCAAGTCACAGCAGACGATATTGCGAGTGCAATTAGAGAGCAAAACTCTCAGTATGCAGCAGGTAGTATTGGTGCAACACCGACATCTCAAGACGCGCAATCACTGGTTTATAGCGTCACCGCGAAAGGACGTTTATCGACGGCTGAAGAGTTCGAAAATATTATCGTTCGTGCAAACCCTGATGGCTCAACGCTGCGCCTTAAGGATGTTGCTCGCATAGAACTTGGTTCTAAAGACTATAATTTCCAAGGCACTATTAACGGTAAAGAAGCGGTATTACTCGGTGTATTCTTGCAACCGGGCGCGAATGCGCTTGACGTAGCTAAAGCTGTAGAAGCAGAAATTGAACAGATCAAACCTCAGTTCCCTACAGGCCTCGCTCACGTTAACTCTTACGACACCACACGCTTTGTAGAAGTCTCAATTCGAGAGGTGTTAAAAACGCTTGGTGAAGCAATGATTTTGGTATTCTTAGTGGTTTACCTGTTCTTGCAAAACTGGCGTGCAACGCTAATTCCAACCCTTGCGGTACCGGTCTCGTTACTTGGTACATTTGCAGGTCTCTATATGCTCGGTTACTCGATTAACACCCTTACGCTGTTCGGCATGGTGTTATCGATTGGTATCGTGGTAGATGACGCCATCGTAGTACTGGAGAACGTCGAACGGATCATGCATGAGCAAGGCTTGCAGGCTAGAGAAGCAGCGGTTAAAGCGATGCAAGAAGTAAGCGGCCCCGTAGTCGCGATTGTATTGGTATTGTGCTCGGTGTTTGTACCTATCGCTTTCCTGGGTGGGTTAACAGGCGAACTATTCCGCCAATTTGCGATCACAATTTCCATCTCTGTAAGTTTATCCGGTGTGGTTGCACTGACGATGACGCCTGCACTTTGTGTATTGCTGCTTAAGCACGAGCACAAACAGGATGCCAAGTTTTTCTTGTGGTTCAATGACTGGTTCCATCGTGTAACCGGACGCTATGTTGGCGCGGTTAGCTTTATGGTTCGCCGTGGTTTTGTTGGCCTAACCTTGATGGTAGCGATGATTGGTGCAACGGTATTCCTGTGGCAAAAAACACCAAGCTCTTTGGTACCAGACGAAGACCAAGGTTACTACATGATTGCGGTGTTCTTGCCTGACGGCTCTTCATTAGAGCGCACCGCTAAAGTGGCCGATGAAGTGATAGCTGCAGCAAAGTCTAACCCAGCTAACGAAAACGTCGTGGCGTTTACGGGGATGGACTTCATCGGTGGTGGCTTCAAAAACAGCGCGGCGACTATGTTCGTGACGCAAACACATTGGGATGAACGCGATGTGTCGGCGAAAGAACTTGTTGGTGAGTTATTTATGAAAACCGCGCATATTAATGAAGCACTAGTGCTAGCGTTTAACCCACCACCAATTTTCGGCTTGGGTACAACAGGCGGGTTTGAAGTCTTCTTGCAAAATAAAGGCGGCTCTGATCCTGCTAAATTGAAGCAAGGTATGCAGATGATCATGGCCGAGGCGCAGAAGAGCCCTATCCTTACAGGCATTCAAACGCTATGGCGTCCTGATGCTCCGCAGCTAAAGGTGCATATGGATCGTGAACAAGCGCGTGCCATGGGGGTTAATATCAATTCTGCGTTTAACGCACTTGCAGCCAATTTAGGTAATTACTACGTCAACGACTTCAATAAGTTTGGTCGTGCATGGCAGGTGATTATGTCCGCAGAAGCCGAGTTTAGAATGACACCGGAAGATGTTGGCCGCATTTATGTGAAAAACAACCGTGGCGAAATGGTACCAATTTCTGCATTTACGGATGTTGAGTATAGCCGCGGTCCGGAAACCATGAATCGTTACAATAACTTATCTGCAGTTAAGTTAATGGGCGAGGCAGCACCTGGCTACAGCTCAGGTCAAGCTATCGCAGAATTTGAGCGTATCGCCAACAAAGTGCTACCACCAGATATGACTTATGAGTGGACGGGTTCTGCATTCCAAGAAAAGCAAAACTCTGGCACAACCGGCATTGCTCTTGGTATGGCTGTGATCATGGTATTTTTGATCCTCGCAGCACTTTATGAGCGCTGGTCATTGCCATTCTCAGTTATGTTAGCGCTGCCGTTTGGTACTTTCGGTGCCTTGGTCTCAATCTGGATTGCTGGGCTAACCAACGACGTTTACTTCCAAATCGGTTTGGTTACCCTACTTGGCCTTGCCGGTAAAAATGCCATTCTTATTGTCGAATACGCGCTAATGAAGTATCAAGAAGGATGGAGCCCAGCAACCGCGGCCCTTGAAGCGGCAAGACTGCGTTTTAGACCTATTATCATGACTTCACTTGCTTTCATACTTGGTGTAGTTCCGCTGGTAATGAGTTCTGGAGCTGGCGCAGGAGCAAGACACAGTGTGGGTACTGGCGTAATGGGTGGTATGCTCTCGGCTACCTTCCTTGCAGTATTCTTCTTGCCCCTGTTCTTTTACTGGCTAATGGCGAGACGGATGTCAGAGAAGCGTTCTAAGCAAGAGCTTTCAGATGAAATCGCGAAGCATCATAAAGATGAGCATGTCGATACAGATGAAGGATTAGCTTAATAACATCCCTTAAGTGAAACCACAAAACGCCTGAATTTTCAGGCGTTTTTATATGTCTGATAAAGCTACTACCACCTTTCCACTACCTTGCCATTACACACTTTATCACTAGCCATTAGTCGTAATTTCATGCTTTTCGTCCAAATGCACTTGATTTTGTCGACAATTAGGTTATCACTGATAAAGCATAATGATAAAAACTAGAGATCAACAGCAAGGACAAGATATGACAACAGAGAGCCAATTAATAAATGCAAGTGCACTTACAAAGAGTTACTTCAAAGGCCCCCAAGTAGCACCGCTTACTCAACTCACCATTGGGCAATATCTAGAAGATATTGTCGACAATTATCCAGAAAGAGAAGCCATTGTTGTCTCTCATCAATCAGTTCGCTTAAATTATCGTGAGTATCTGGCAAAAATAAATCAACTTGCCGCAAGTCTTTTAGCTGTAGGCATACAACCAGGGGATAGAGTTGGGATTTGGTCTCCGAACAACCTTGAATGGAGTCTAGTGCAATTCGCAACTGCTAAAATTGGCGCAATCATGGTGTGCATTAACCCCGCCTATCGCCCAAGCGAACTTGAATACGTGCTAAACAACGTTGAGTGTAAGATGTTAGTTATGGCGAAGTCTTTTAAACATAGCCATTATGTTGACATGATAAGAGAGCTGGCACCAGAATCCTACGACTGCATGTTTGGCGAATTATCTTCACAGCGCCTTCCCTCACTCAAACAAATTGTGCTTATTGACGAGGATATTGAACCGGGCCTGATGAATTTCAGCACCTTGTTATCCAAAGCAAATGATGCCCACTACCTTGAGGCAAATGCGATTGCAGCTAACCTCAGTGCCAGTGACGCTATCAATATTCAATTTACTTCAGGTACTACAGGCAACCCAAAAGGCGCCACCCTCACCCACAGTAATATTCTCAATAACGGATTACTCGTCGCCAATGCCATGAAGATCACAGAGCAAGACAAGCTTTGTATTCCCGTGCCGCTTTATCATTGCTTTGGCATGGTGCTCGGTAATCTCGTTTGTATTAGTAAAGGTGCATGCGCTGTATTCCCTAACGATAGCTTTGATCCGCTTGCCACCTTAGAAGTCGTTGAGCGAGAAAAATGCACCGGACTTCACGGTGTCCCGACAATGTTTATCGCACAATTAGAACACTCAGACTTTACACAGTTTGATCTATCTTCGCTGCGTACCGGGGTGATGGCAGGCTCAACCTGTCCAGAAAAGGTCATGCGCCAAGTGCAAACCCAAATGCATATGACCGATGTACTCATTGGTTACGGGCAAACCGAGTGCAGCCCAATCAACAATATTACCGAAATCGATTCGTCTGTTGAGAAACGCGTGCAGACTGTTGGTCGTGCTATGCCACATACAGAGGTCAAAATTATTGACGAGCTTGGACATATTGCCCCAATTGGTACGCCTGGTGAAGTATGTGCCCGTGGCTATTGCGTAATGAAAGGCTATTGGCAAGACCCAGAAAAAACAGCGGCGACCATAGATGATGACGGCTGGTTACACTCTGGCGATTTAGGGGTAATGGACGACGAAGGGTTCGTCAGTATCGTCGGCCGCATAAAAGATATGATCATTCGCGGTGGCGAGAATATTTATCCCAGAGAAATTGAGGAAGTGCTTTATCATCATGATGATATTCAAGATGCCGCTGTATTTGGGATCAAAGACGAAAAATATGGTGAGGAAGTATGTGTTTGGGTTCAACTTAAGCCCGGACACTATATTTCGGAAGAAGATATTCGTGTATTTTTAAAAGATAAACTCGCCTATTTCAAAGTACCAAAATACATCAAATTGGTTGATGCTTATCCGATGACGGTAACAGGTAAGCTCCAAAAGTTTAAAATGAGAGATCAAATGGAGCAAGAGTTACATCAAACAGCGTAATTTGCGTTCGATATCCTTGTTGCCACGCAAATGGGTGTTGCGTGGCAAATCAAATAATCCTCTAAAACTCAATCCTCCCAATAATCTCCTTAGTTAGCCTGCAACGAGTAAGAAGTTCGGTTTAATCAACACACATAAAAGCAATAAATTATCATCATTTTGTTTAACATCTATCGACTTTTGTACCCAAAAGATATAAAACAGTTTTGTTTCCATATACAGGACAATAACAATATGTTTAAATTATCAACAGTTGCCAGTCTGCTGGCATTAAGCTTTACAACAGGTGCAATGGCACAAATATCCTATCTTGAAGACACACGCGACCAAATTAGTATTCAAGATTATAGTTATGAACAAAAAGCGCTTGTAGCTGAGCAAGCAAAACTATTACTTGACGGTTTATACGTCAATAAATATGCCAAAAACCTGTACTACGGACTTTCTCCGGCCGGACACTTAGACCCAGTAGTTGCAGTAGATGACCTAATCAATAACATGGGAAATCTAAGTTCTTCTCAATTTCATCAGCAGCTGCAAAAGATCTTCTTATCTCAGCGAGATTTTCATTTGGACTATAACTACCCGGCACCAATGAAAAACTTTGTTTCTTTTGTGCCTGTTCATTTTGCACAAACCGTCAATACAGATGGCAGCAAGGAAGTACGCGTAAACCGTATCTGGCAAAACTACACCGTACTTGCACCAGAAACATCAACGGTTTCTTTAGGCGATAAGGTCATTGCATACAACGGCCAAGCAGTAACGGATGTGGTAAACAACACACTATTCCAAGGCGGTGGGGCTAATCCAGATGGCGGGTTTGTTGGTGCGTTAAACAACTTGACTATCAAATCACATAATAAACAGATGCCGCCACAAAATGATGCGCTAACGCTTACTTTGGAATCTTACGAAACGGGCGAAATATATAGCGTTAACTTACCTTGGTTGGTTTATAACGGAAATCCGAGTACTCAAGCGAATACAGAGGATAATGCAGCGCAGTTTACGCAAAGTATTAACTATGAATTTGCTACATTTAAAGAGTTAGAAGCTGCAGCACAAGATAGTGCTTTTGCCCTAGCAGCCAATGCCACTGCTGAGCCGACGGTGACATGGAATAAAGTACAAGTAGACGGCGAGTCAGTCGGCTACATTAAGATTGCCTCTTTTTCACCTAAAAATGGAACTAACACTGCCCTTGTTGCCATCATAGATATCTTAGATAACCAGCTAAGTGACACGAAAGCACTTATTATTGATGTTAGAAGCAACCCTGGCGGTAATATTCTATACAACGACTATTTACTACAACTGTTTACACCAAAACGTGTTACTCCATCTCATGTACGTTTTATCAACACACCTGAGAACCACCATATTCTAAATAATTCCCTGTTCGGTACTTACCTAAGTGATAATTGGCACCAAGTATTAGCTGACGTACAAGGCACCAATGAACAATACTCTGCTGCAACCTCATTCATGACAAAAGATGCAGCAAACCAGATTGGTCAGGCATATTATGGTAACGTGGGGGTTTGGGCAAACGCTAACACCTACTCTGCAGGTGATATGTTCACATGTGGTATGCAAGATAACGGTATTGCAACCGTATTTGGACAGCACGAACGTACTGGTGCAGGTGGCGCAAACGTAATTGAGCACGGTTTATTTGTACAGTACGTGGGTGCACCATATCAAGCGTTACCTTATGATCAAAGTATGCGGGTGTCGTGGCGTCAGTCAGTACGTCAAGGTCATCACATCAATGCGCTCATTGAGGACTACGGCTGTGTTGCCAATGAAGTTGTCAGTTATAACGTTGAAGACATATTCGATGGTGATACTCAAGATTTCAATACGATCGCTCGTAAGTTACTCGCAAAACCCACAGCGCGTGCAACGGTAGCATTTAATTCAGATAGATTTGCGCCGGTTGCTGAAACTAACGGAGTGTATAATTTTGATGTAACCAACACAGAATACGTAGATGTATACATTGATGGCACTAAAGTAAAACGTATTTCTGCATTTGCGTATGGTACTCAAGCTAAAACGATTAGCTATACATTACCAAGTAACGTAACGACTGGTACGGTGCAGTTTGTTGGGTTAGATAGTGGTAAAACACGTTTATGGAATTCAACGAGGTTTTTCTAATACTTTAGCTACCATTAATTTCTAAATATGCAGCGGATGAAACCGCTGCATTTCAACAGTCTGTATAATTCACGTAGCGCTTACATCACCCTGAAAACTTTGCTCAGTAAAACTCACAACCCCCGTCGTCAAAATTTATAACCAATTGTTTCTATTTAACTTTTATTTTGGTTCATTTATTGCTGTTAATTTCTAAATTTTATATGAAGGAAACGAGCAATGACGAAGTGTCCATTAACGACCACCGCAGGTAATCCAATCGCCGATAATCAAAATAGCTTGACCGCAGGCCCTCAAGGCCCATTATTGGTTGAGGACTACCAGTTAATCGAAAAACTGGCGCATCAAAATAGAGAGCGTATTCCAGAGCGTACCGTGCATGCTAAGGGATGGGGTGCGTTTGGAACATTTACGGTAACAAACGATATAAGCCGATATACCAAAGCAAAGCTATTTGCTGAGGTTGGTAAGCAAACCGACATTCTGATGCGCTTCTCCACGGTAGCCGGAGAAAAAGGGGCTGCGGATGCGGAGCGTGACGTAAGAGGCTTTTCGATAAAGTTTTACACTGAAGAAGGAAACTGGGATTTAGTTGGCAATAATACCCCCGTATTTTTTGTCCGTGATCCGTATAAATTCCCAGATTTTATTCACACCCAAAAACGTCACCCTAAAACGAACCTACGCTCCAACACCGCACAATGGGATTTTTGGTCTCTGTCACCGGAAAGCCTGCATCAAGTATTAATTTTAATGTCTGACCGTGGCTTGCCAACGGATGTAAGGCACATGAACGGTTATGGCTCACATACCTTTAGTTTGATCAATGAAGAGAATCAAAGAGTTTGGGTAAAGTTTCATATGAAAACCCAACAAGGCCACCAGCATCATACTGATGAAGAGTCTAAAACGGTAATTGGCGAAAGCAGAGAGAGCTTTCAAGAAGACTTGCTTGAGGCCATAGAGCGCGGAAATTATCCGAAGTGGGATATGAAAATCCAGGTGATGACTGAAGCACAAGCAAAACAGTTCCAACACAATCCGTTTGATTTAACCAAAGTCTGGCCGCATGGCGACTTTCCACTCATCGATGTTGGCACACTCGAATTAAATCGCGTACCAGACAATTATTTTGCTGAGATAGAACAAGCTGCATTTAGTCCGTCTAACGTGGTATCTGGCATTGGATTTTCTCCGGATAAAATGTTGCAAGCACGCATTTTCTCCTATGCCGATGCTCACCGCTACCGACTCGGTACGCATTATGAGGCATTACCTGTTAATCGCCCGAAATGTCCTGTGCATCATTACCACAAAGACGGTGCAATGCGATTTTTTAACAATGAACCCGGTGGTAACGAAGATGCTTACTACGAGCCTAACTCGATGGGAGGCCCAAAAGAGAATCCAGAGTATAAACGCCCTGCTCTTGAACTTGAGGGAATGGCGGATAGATACGACCACCGCAAAGATAATGATGACTTTTCACAGCCTCGTGCTCTATATTGCCTATTTGATGATGCCCAAAAGCAGCGCTTGTACGGCAACATAGCGCGCGCTATGGCGGGTGTACCTGAACATATCATTGAACGCCAACTTGGGTTATTTAAATGTGTTCACGAAGAACTTGAAGCCGGTGTTAGAACAGCACTGAATGAATAAGGTTAGCTACCCTATCTGAACACAAGCTAGCACCTGAAGTGCTAGCTTTTAAAGCTGCTAGATTTGTAACCATGCCTTTTTGGTTCCAAGCGCGTAAGCGCCACCTATTACCAAACAAATTGAAGAGCTCACCCACCAAAACGTCATGCTGTTATCTGGGATCGTTGACATGATAAAAACAAAGCCAATTCCCCTGATTAAAAAGATTGCACTTATTACACACAAAGCGGTTTTCATCAAAGGTAATTGTCGGATCAATTTCGCCCCTGAAAACGCATAGCATGACCAGAGCAGTAAAATTGTAGCGATAACGGCAGTGATAAGGTGAGGATAAATAAGTCCTTGCTCGGCCATAGTAGCCATTTCCTCGCCCGCACCAAAAAAGCGATACCAAGGCGCGCCAAAGATAATGCAGCCAATGTGCGCCACTGCCGCAATGGCTGTACACACACCCGCGAAGAGTAAAAAGTGGTTTTTGGTTTGAGTTTGCGCGTTCAAGTTCATTTCCCTATATTGTCAATTTGCTTGAGTATCGCTGTTCTGCCTTTACCTGTCGATAGGTATGCGTTTAGCAGAAAATGAGGCTAACAAAATAAATTTGTGAAGCTTGTAATTTGTAGGTCGTGATTTATCACGACACTGGATTTCCGCCGCCTAAGGTACGGCATTAAAACCAAAAAGATCGCGGGGTGAACCCGCTTATATGGACTCCTCCAATTGTACAAGCCATTTTTAGTATTATTGGTATTATTGGTGTGATTGCGTGCTTATATCCGGGCTCTTGATGAGGTGCTACCTCGGCCTCTTTGATGTATTCGCGCCCTTGTGCCTTCTCTCCCACGCGGTATTTGTATACACCT